>DASWVP010000590.1:0-5037 GCA_036401175.1 Azospirillum sp.
GACGCCGCCGACGGCATCGCGGTCATCGGCATGTCCGGCCAGTTCCCCGGCGCGCGCACGGTGGAGGAATTCTGGCGGAACATGATGGAGGGGGTCGACCCCGTCGTCGAACTGCCGGCCCACTACCTCGACCCGCGGAGCTACAGCCCGGAGAAGCAGCCGGGCAAAAGCTATTGCAAATGGGGCGGCGTCCTGGAGGGGCGGGACTGCTTCGACCCGCTGTTCTTCAACATCTCGCCGCGCGAAGCGGAGTCGATGAACCCGCACCAGCGGCTGATCCTGCAGGAGAGCTGGCGCGCCCTAGAAGACGCGGGATACAACCCGAAGTCGTTCAAGGGCAGCCGCACCGGCATCTTCGTTGGCTGCGAACCCAGCGCCTATGTGCACGAGACGTTCACCGGGGCATCGGACGCCATTGTCGCCTCGCGGCTGTCCTACCACCTCGACCTCAAGGGTCCGGCCTTCGTCGTCAACACCGGCTGCTCGTCGTCCGGCGTCGCCCTGCATCTGGCCTGCGAAAGCCTGCGCCGGCGCGAGTCCGACGTGGCGCTGGCCGGCGGGGCGTTCGCCGTGATGGGGCAGACCATCCTGGTGGGTCTGGCGCAGACCGAGATGCTGACCCGTGGCGGCCGGTGCCGGTCCTTCGACGCCGACGCCGACGGCATGGTCATGTCGGAAGGCGTGGGCATGGTGGCGCTCAAGCGCCTCGATCAGGCGCTGGCCGATGGCGACGCCGTCTACGCGGTGATCCGCGCCTCCGGCATCAACCAGGATGGCGCCAGCAACGGCATCACCGCGCCCAGCGGCACCGCGCAGCAGGAACTGATCGTCGACGTCTATCGCCGCTACGGCATCGACCCGGAGCGCATCAGCTACGTCGAGACGCACGGCACGGGAACCAAGCTCGGCGACCCGGTGGAGGCCAACGCGCTGGTGCGGGCCTTCCGCCAGTTCACCGGCCGCACGCACTATTGCGCGGTCGGCAGCGCCAAGTCGCACATCGGCCACACCTCGGGCAACGCCGGGGTGACCGGGCTGATCACCATCCTGCTGTGCCTGAAACACCACCGGCTGCCGCCGCTCAAGCACTTCCAGCGGCTCAACCCGCTGATCGAGTTCGACGGCTCGCCCTTCTATCCGAACACGGCGCTGGCGGAGTGGCGCTCGGCGGACGGTCGGCCGCTGATGGCGGCGCTCAACTCGTTCGGCCACAGCGGTACCAACGTCCATCTGGTGATCGAAGAGTTCGTCGATACCCGCCCGGCGGCCGACACCGGACAGCCGGAGCTGATCGTGCTGTCGGCCAAGGACGAGGCGCGGCTGGCCGAGGCGGCCGGCAACCTGCGGGAGTTCGTGCGGCGCGCGGCCGAGGCGGGCGAGGCGCCGTCGCTGGCCGACATCGCCCACACGCTGCGGACCGGGCGCGACGCCATGGAACAGCGCATCGCCTTCGTGGCCGGCAGCCTCGCCGAACTCGACGACGCGCTGACCGCCCTGCTGGACGGCGGCGCCGTTCCTGGCCCCGCTTTCCCTGGTGGTGTCTGGCGCGGCTACGTCGAGCCCAGGCCGAACCGCAAGGCGGGGGCCACGCCCGAAACCGCAAGCCGGGCGGACATCGCCGGATGGCTGGCCGAACGGGCGCTCGACGCGCTGGCGGCGGCCTGGGTGAAGGGCGCGGCGATCGATTGGGCGGGGCTGTCCGGCGCCTCGGTCCCCCGCCGCATCCACCTGCCCACCTACCCCTTCGCCCGCGAGCGGTACTGGCGGCCGGCCGATGCCCCCCGGCCGGCACCGGCACCGGCGGAACCGGCCACGGCGCCCGGCCGGGAGGTTCGCCGCCGCTTCACGGGCGAGGAGTTCTTCTTCGCCGACCACCGCGTCCAGGGACGCCGGATCCTGCCCGGCGTCGCCTGTCTGGAGCTGGCGCGGGACGCGGCGGCGCAGGCCCTCGGCCCGGCCGCCGGGCCGGGCGTGCGGCTGGAGAACATCGTGTGGACCGTGCCGCTGGCGGCGGACGGGGGGATAGAGGTCGCGATCCAGTTCGACGCGCCACGGGACGGCGCCTTCCCCTACCGGCTGTGCAGCGTGACCGCCGATGGCCGGACCCAGCCCCACCATCAGGGCGTGTTCCGGCCGGGCGCCGCCGCCGCGTCCGACATCCTGGACCTGAGTGCCCTGCGCGCCGGGCTGGACGGGGCCGTTCCGGCCGACGCGTGCTACGCCGCGCTGGAGGCGGCGGGCGTCCAGCATGGCCCGGCGTTGCGGGCGTTGCGCGCGGTCCACACCGGACGCGGTCAGGCGCTGGCGCGGCTGGAGCTTCCGCCCGCCGTGGCCGGCAACTACGCGCTGCATCCCGCCATCTTGGACGCCGCGTGGCAGGCGACCATCGCGCTGGCCCTGGACGGCGGAGCGGAGTCCGGCGGGGCGGCGGAGCCGCGACCGGCGCTGCTGCCGTTCGCCCTGGAATCGCTGGATGTCGCCGGCCCGTGCGAGCCCGCCATGTGGGCGTGGATCCGCCCCGGCGCGGAATCCGCCCGGCCGGCGCTGCAAAAGCTCGACATCGACCTGTGCACCGAGGGGGGCGAGGTGCGCGTGCGCATGCGCGGCCTGACCTCGCGCGTGGTGCCGGCGGCGCCTGCCGCCGGAGACGACGCGTCCGTCACCCGCCTCGACGGCACGGAATACTTTCTGCGCGACCATGGCGGCATGGTTCCGGCCATGGTGTACGTGGACATGGCGCGGGCGGCGGCGGCGCGGCGCGGCATTCCCGTCGCCGGGCTCAGCCACGTCGTGTGGCCGCAG
The DNA here is from genome assembly GCA_036401175.1 of Azospirillum sp. Lineage (GTDB taxonomy): Bacteria > Pseudomonadota > Alphaproteobacteria > Azospirillales > Azospirillaceae > Azospirillum. Next base: position 2,803 of record DASWVP010000590.1, read on the forward strand.
CCGATGACGGTCGGCGCGGGCGGCGGCGAACTGACGACCCGGCTGACCCGCGACGGCGGCGATGTCGCCTTCGTGATGGCCAGCGGCGCGGGCGTCCATTGCCAGGGGCAGGTGGTGACCGGCGCGCCGGACGAGGCTGCCGTCCAGGCGGTTCGCGACCTCGCCGCCGTGCGGGCGCGCTGCCCGTCGCGGCTGGACAGGGAGGCGTGCGACGCGCTGCTGCGCCACACGCACGGCCCGTCGCTGCTGAGCATCGACCACCTGTGCCACGGCGCGGACGAGGCGCTGGCCCTGCTGGTCCTGCCCGCCGGGCTGCCGGCCGAGGGCGAAGCGTCCGACCTGCACCCCAGCCTGCTCAACGGCGCGCTGCTGGCGAGCGTGGTGTGGAGCCTGACGGGCCGGCCGGACGCCGCGTTGCCCATGCCGTTCAGCCTGGAGCGGCTGCGCATCCACGCGGCGCTGCCGGCGCGGCTGTACGCCCACGTGCGCCGGCACGCCGCCCCGTCGGGCAATCGGGAGGTGGTCGACATCGACCTGCTTGACCTGGAGGGGCGCCGCCTCGCCTCCCTCGAACGCCTGACCACGGCCTTCGCGGCGCGGGACGAGCTGCTGTTCGCCGTGCCGGGGTGGGTGGACCGGCAGCCGGGCGCGCCGGCCGGAACCGGGACCACGGCGGCGGCGCTCGTCATTCTCGCCGAACCGCGGGAGGCGCTTCGGGACGCCCTGCGGGCCCGGTGCCCGGCGGCCAGCGTCGAGGTGCTGCCCGGCGCCTCGGCCGAAGAGGATTTCCTGTGGCTGCTGGCGCGCTGCCAGCGCCTCCTCACCGATCCCGCCGCCGGTGTTCGGCCGCTGCTGCTGGCGGTCCCCGATGGGCCGGGGGCGTTCCGCCACGCCGGGCTGACCGGCCTGTTGAAGACCGTCCGGCTGGAGCAGCCGCGCATCGCCGCCAAGGCGGTGCTGCTGCCCGGCGCCGGGATCGACGACGGGACCACGGCCGGCTGGCTGGCCACGGAACTCCAGGCGCTCGACGGCGACGCCGAGGTGCGCTACGGCGCCGACGGCCGGCGACAGGTGCGGAGCTGGGCCGAGATCTGCCTGCCCGACGCCGGGGCGGGCGCCGGCCTGTTCGCGCCGGGCGACGTGGTGTGGATCACCGGCGGCCTGGGCGGCATCGGCCGGCTGGTGGCCCGGCACCTGGGCGTGTCGCGCGGGGCGCGTCTCGTGCTCGGCGGGCGTTCGGCGCCGGACGCCGGGGGGCGGGCGTTCCTCGACACGCTGGCCGGGGAGGGCGTCGAGGTGATGCACCTGCAGGCCGACATCGCGCGGGCCGAGGAGGTCCGCGACGCCGTCCGGCGCATCGAGCAGCGCTTCGGCCGGCTGGACGGCATCATCCACGGCGCCGGGGTGATCGCCGACGACTACATCGTCAACAAGACCGCCGAACAGGCGGCCCGCGTGCTGCGGCCGAAGCTGGCCGGCGTGCTGGCGCTGGACGAGGCGACGCGGCACCTTCCCCTGAAGGCCATGGTGCTGTTCTCGTCGATCGCCGGGGCGCTGGGCAACCTGGGTCAGGCCGACTACGCGGGCGGCAACGCCTTCCTGGACGCCTTCGCGCACCACCGCGACGCGCTGGCCGCGCGCGGCGAACGCGCGGGGCGCACGCTGTCGCTGAACTGGCCGCTGTGGCGCGACGGCGGCATGCGGATGGGCGGGCAGAACGAGGCGATGATGCGGCAGGCCACCGGCATGGCCGCCATGGACACCGCCGCCGGCCTGCGCGCGCTGGAACAGGCGCTGGCCGGCGGGCACCTGCAGGTGCTGGTCGCCTGCGGCGACCGGGCCGCCATGCGCGCCCGCCTGCTGGCCTTCTCGTACCCTGTGGCGGCGGTGCCGGCCGGGCCGGCGGCCGACGGCGGCGTGCCGCCGAAACTGCGGCAGGCGGTGTGCGCCGAACTGGTCCGCATCGTCGCCGAGGTGCAGCGCATCCAGCCGGAAAAGATCGCGCTGCAGCGCGACCTGTCCGCCTACGGCTTCGATTCCATCAGCTTCACCGAGTTCGCCAACGCGCTCAACACGGCGTACGGGCTGTCGCTGATGCCGACGCTGTTCTTCGAAATCTCCGATCTGGCGGCGCTGGCCGACCACCTGATCGCCGCCCACCGGCCGGCGCTGCTGAAAGCCAGCGGCCTCGACGCCCCGGCGCCTGCCGTTCCACTGCCCGCGCCGCCGCCGGCC
>DASWVP010000591.1:0-7597 GCA_036401175.1 Azospirillum sp.
CCCAGGCCGCCGCGCGCGGCGCCCCGACCAGCGTCACCGCGTACCCGAGCCGCGCCAGACGGCCCGCCAGCACGGCCCCCGCAGGACCTGCGCCGACGATCAGGATCGGATCCAACGCCTCCGCCGTGCCCACCGCCACGCCCCCTCCCATCCTTCACCCCCATACTGGAGCGGAATGGTAGGGAGACGTCGCCTCACCATCTATCCGATTCCCGAACCACCTTCGAATGAACGGGCGCCCTTCTCCCGCAACGGAGAATCGTAGGTTGGGTTGAGCGTCAGCGAAAACCCAACGGCCCTTGCGATGCGGACACGTTGGGTTTTCGCAAGGGCTCAACCCAACCTACGATCCTTCGGGATTGGCTCTCTCAAGTCGCCTGCCCAACCGCGCCATGCGGCACCGCCGCGTCCTGTTCCTCGCGCACCGGGGCCGGCACGCGGAACCATGCGGCGTAGAGCGGCGGCAGGAAGAAGATCGTCAGCACGGTGGCGCCGGTCAGGCCGCCCATGATGGCGATGGCCATCGGCCCCCAGAACACGCTCTGGGCCAGCGGGATCATCGCCAGGATGGCGGCGGCGGCGGTCAGCGCGATGGGGCGGGCGCGCCGCACCGTCGCCTCGATGATGGCGTCCCAGCGGGTGCGGCCGTGGCGCACGTCCTGCTCGATCTGGTCCACGAGGATGACCGAGTTGCGCATGATGATCCCGGCCAGCGCGATCACCCCCAGCATGGCGACGAAGCCGAAGGGCTGGTTGAACAGCAAAAGCGACCCCGTCACGCCGATCAGCCCCAGCGGTGCGGTCAGCAGCACCATGATGACGCGCGAGAAGCTTTGAAGCTGGATCATCAGCGTCGTCACCATGATCAGCAGCATCAGCGGCAGCATGGCGTTGATGGAGCCCTGGCCCTTGGCGCTCTCCTCGATGGCGCCGCCCATGGCGATGGCGTAACCCTCGGGCAGCGTGGCGCGCAGGCCGTTCAGCTCGGCGTCCAATTGGGTGCTGACCACCGGCGCCTGGATGCCACCGACGACGTCGCCCTTGATGGTCATCGTCGTCTCGCGGCCGCGCCGCCACAGCACCGGCTCCTCCAGTTCGTACTTCACCGACGCGACTTGGCTCAACGGCACGGCGGCGCCGCGCCCGGTGCGGATGCTCAGCTCGCCCAGGCGCGACAGGTCCAGCCGCTCGTCCGGCGTGGTGCGCAGGACGACGCCGATCAGCTCCGTCCCCTCGCGGTACTGCGTGATCGGCAGGCCGTTCAGCAGCAGTTGCAGCGCGTTCGACAGGTCCTGCTTGGAAATGCCCAGCGCGCGGGCCTTCGCCGTGTCAACCTCCAGCCGCACGCGCTTGGACAGCTCGTCCCAATCCAGGTGCACGTTCGCCATGTTGGCGTGGGCGCGCATGCGGTCGCGCACGTCGTAGGCGATCCTGCGGATCGTCGCCGGGTCCTCGCCGGTCACGCGGAACTGCACGGGGTAGCCGACGGGCGGGCCATTCTCCAGCCGGCTGACGCGCACGCGCGCATCCGGGAAGTCCGTCTCCAGCCGCTTCTCCAGGCCGGACAGCACCACCTCGCGCTCCTCCAGCCCCTTGGTCATCACCATGAACTGCGCGAAGTTGGACGTCTGCAGCTGCTGGTCAAGCGGCAGGTAGAAGCGTGGCGAGCCGCCGCCGGTATACGCCGCCCAATAGTCCACGTTGGGATCGGCGGCCAGCAGCGTCTCCATCTTGCGCACTTCCGCGCTCGTGGCCTCGAAGGAGGCGCCTTCGGCCAGACGGATGTCCACCAGCAGCTCCGGCCGGCTGGCGGAGGGGAAGAACTGCTGCTGCACGAAGCCGAAGCCGACAACCGACGCGGCGAACGCCGCCGCCGTGACGCCGATGGTCAGCCAGCGCGCCCGCACGCAGGCCGTCACCATCCGGCGCAGCAGGCGGTAGCCGCGCGTGTCGTAGATGTCCAGCTCGTGCCCATGCGCCAGCACATGCTTGGGCTCCGGCAGCAGCAGGTAGCCGAGGTAGGGCGTGAAGATCACCGCCACCACCCACGACAGCAGCAGCGACAGCCCGACCACCCAGAAGATGGCGTTGGTGTATTCGCCCGCCGCCGAGGCCGCCAGCCCCACCGGCACGAAGCCGGCGGCGGTCACCAGCGTGCCGGTCAGCATGGGAAACGCGGTGGAGGTGTAGGCGAACGCCCCGGCGCGCAGCCGGTCCCACCCCTGCTCCATCTTCACCACCATCATTTCCACCGCGATGATGGCGTCGTCCACCAGCAGGCCCAGCGCGATGATCAGCGCGCCCAGCGAGATGCGGTGCAGGTCGATGCCCAGGATCTGCATGGCGACCAGCGTCAGCGCCAGCACCAGCGGCACGGCCAGCGCGACCACGATGCCGGTGCGCCAGCCCAGGCTGACGAGGCTGACCGCGATGACGATGCCCAGCGCCTCGGCCAGCGACTTCATGAACTCGCTGACCGAGCGGTCGACCACCGTCGGCTGGTCGGCGACCTGCGCCACATCCATGCCCACGGGCAGCTTGGCCTCGATCGCCGCCATCTCGGCCTTCAGCGCCTCGCCCAGGCGCAGCACGTTGCCGCCCTTGGCCATGACGACGCCCAGACCGACCGCGTCGCGGCCCTTGTGGCGCAGCGTGTAGCGCCGCGGCTCGACATAGCCGCGCTTCACCTCGGCCACGTCGCCGATGGTCAGCATGCGCCCGCCGGTCTCCACCGGGATGGCGCGCACCTCCTCCGCCGTGTCCAGGCCCAGGTCGACGCGCACGTAGACGCGCTGCGAACCGGCGTCCACGTTGCCGGCGGCGGCCACGGCGTTCTCGCGCTGCAACGCCTGCATCACCGATTCCACCGGCAGGCCGAAGCTGGCGAGCCGCTGGCTGGAGATTTCGACGTAGATGCGCTCCTCCTGCGCGGCGATCAGCTCGACCTTCTGCACGTCGGGCAGGTGCAGCAGGCGCGCGCGCACCTCCTCCGCCACCTTCTTCAATTGGGCCGGCGTGAAGTCCTCGCCCATGAAGGCGTAGATGGCGGAATAAACGTCGCCGAACTCGTCGTTGAAGGACGGGCCGATCACGCCATCGGGCAGCGTGTGCTGGATGTCGCCGACCTTCTTGCGGGTCTGGTACCACAGGTCAGCCACCATGCGCGGTGGCGTGTAATCCTTCAATTGCAGGAAGATCACCGACTCGCCGGGCTTGGAATAGCTGCGCGCGAAGTCGTAGTACGGCACCTCCTCCAGCTTCTTTTCGATGCGGTCGGTGACGAACTGTTCCACCTCGCGCGCGGTGGCGCCGGGCCATTCCGTGCGGATGGTCATCACCTTGAAGGTGAAGGACGGATCTTCCGCCCGGCCAAGGCGCAGATAGGCCAGCGTCCCCGCCAGCACGCTCGCCAAAATCAGGAACAGCACCAGCGTGCGGTGCGACAGCGCCCAGGCCGACAGGTTGTTGCGGTTCTTCATTGCCCCGGCTCCGCCCAGATGCGGACCTTCTGCCCGGCGTCCAGCTTGTGCACCCCCGCGGTGACGACGCGTTCGCCCTCCTTCAACCCGTCCGCCACGATGGCGAGGTCACCGGCGTAGGCCGCCACCGCCACCGGGCGCAGCTCCAGCCGGTCGCCGTCCGTTCCGGCGCCGGGCGCCACCACCCACACGGCCGGCGCGGCGCCGGACTGGGTAACGGCGCTCAGCGGCAGGCGGGCGATGGCGCCGCCGCGCTCGAACCGGGCGACCAGGGTCGCGGTCATGCCCAACTGCACGCCCGGCGACGGATCGGTCAGCGTGACGCGGGCCTGATAGGTGCGCGTGCCCGGATCGGCGCTCGGGCTCACCTCGCGCAAGGAACCGGGGATGCTCAGGCCCGGTTGCGCCCACAACTCGACCGACAGGGCGCGTTGCGGCAGGCCGGCGACCTGCTGTTCGGGGATGTTCGCCACCGCCTCCACCTCGCCCAGCTTGGCGATGCGAAACGCCGTCTGCCCCTGCGCCACCACCTGTCCCGGCTCAGCCAGAACGGACGTGACCACGCCCGGCGCGTCGGCCAGCAGCGTGGTGTATTGCAGGGAGTTGTTCAGCACGCGCAGCTGCGCCTCGATCTCGCGCACGCGCGCCTCGGCCTTCTCAAGCGCGGTGCGGCGGCGATCGGCCTCCTGCCGCGTCGTCCATTCGCCCTGGCGAAGCTTGGCGTAGCGCTGGTGATCGGAGCGCGCGTTGGCCGCGTCCGCCCTGGCCGATTCAAGCTGCGCCTGCGATGCCCGGACCTGAAGCTGGATGTCGGCGGGGTCGAGCCGCGCCAGAGGCGTGCCCGCCTCCACCCGCGTGCCCACCTCGGCCAGCCGGGCGACGACCTTGCCGGCGACGCGGAAGCCCACGTCGGCCTCGCTGCGCGGGCGGATCACGGCGGGGTAGCGGACGGTGTCGTCGGCGGGTTCCAGCTTCACCGTGGCGACGCGGACTGGCCGCGGCTCGGGCGGCGCCGCGCTCTGCCCCTCCTTGCAGGCGGACAGCGCCAGCGTTCCCAGAAGCAGCAGCACCGAAAGCCCACGCGCATCCCGCCGAACCATAACCCTTCTCCCGACTGGACTGGACTGTATCGTACTGATAGAGTCCTAGTCCGAAGCTGAGGCCCCGTCAAGAGTGAACGATACAGTTCAGTACAGATGAATTCCGCCCCCCTGCCCGCACCGCCGGACCCGAAGACCGAGCAGATCCTCGCCGCCTCGCGGGAGACGTTCCTGGAACTGGGGTACGCCGCCACCTCCATGGACCTGATCGCGCAGCGCGCGCGGGTGTCGAAGACGACGCTGTACACGCGCTTCCCGTCCAAGGACGACCTCTACGTCGCCACCATCTCGGCGGAGTGCGAGCGGCGCGGCCTGCATTTCGCCCCGGACGCCTTCGACGACCTGCCGCTGGAAGAGGCGCTGCGCCGGATGGGCCAGCGCTTCGCCGACCTGCTGTGGTCGCCGGCCGCCATCCGCATGCACCAGGCCGTGACCGGCGAGGCGACGCGCGTGCCGGACGCGGCGCGGCTGTTCTTCCAGGCCGGACCGGAGCACGCGATCGCCACCTTCGTCGCCTTCTTCGAGCGCGCGGCGGAGCGCGGCGCCATCCGCACCGACGATCCGCCCTTCGTCGCCAAGCAGTTCCTGGCCGCCCTGCAAGGCGGCCCCTATTGCGCCCTCAGCCTGGGCGTGTGCGAACCGCCGAGCGACGAGGAACGCGCCGCCTTCGTCGCCAAGGCCGTCGACCTGTTCGTGCGCGGCATCCGCCCGTAACCACGGCGGCGGGCGTTGGGCCGCGCCTTCGGCTTGGCGCCAACCTACGGTGACACGCGCGTCCCGGTAGGTTGGCGCCAAGCGCCAGCGCGGCCCAACATCGCCGTCACCGCCCCAGCAGCAGCCACGCGAACGCCGCCAGCACGACCGCGCCGGCCGACACGGCGAACAGCCGCGCGTTCCACGGCATCCCCCGCGCCGGACGGCCGGGCGGCGGCACGGGCGCCGGAACGGCCACCGCCTCCTCCGCCACGGCCACCGGCTCCGCCGCGCCAACCAGTTCGCCAAAGCGGGTGAAGAACTCGGCCGACAGCTTGCGCGCGGTGGAGTCGATCAGCCGCCCGCCGAGTTGCGCCAGCTTGCCGCCGACGTCCACGTGCACCGCATAGCGCAGCAGCGTGGCGTCGCCGTCCTCCACCAGCGTCACCGCGGCGTGGCCCCGGGCGAAGCCGGCGGCACCGCCCTTGCCCTCGCCGGTGATGCGGTAGCCGCGCGGCGGGTCGAGGTCGGACAGGGTGACCGCGCCCTTGAACGTCGCCTTGATCGGCCCGACGGCCAGCCCCACCGTTGCCTCCATCGCCGTGTCGGAGGTCTTTTCCAGCGACTGGCAGCCGGGCAGGCATTGCCGCAGGATGTCCGGGTCGTTCAGCGCCGCGTAGACGACCGCGCGGGACTGCGCGATCCGTTCCTCACCGGTCATGTCCATCGTCGATGTCTCCGTCAGGCGGCCAGTCCGGCCGCGGTGTCCATCGCCCGCCGCGCGCCCCGGCGGCGGTCCTGCACGATTTCCGCCAGGATGGAGAGGGCGATCTCCTCCGGCGTAACGCCGCCGATGTCGAGCCCGGCCGGCGCCTTCACATGGTCGGCGAGGTCCGCCGGCACCCCCTCCTCCGCCAGCCAGCCGCGCAGCGCCGCCCACTTCGCCCGGCTGGCGACGAAGGCGACGCGCCGCTCGCCGGCCAGCAGCGCGGCCTTGAGCTGTTCCAGGTCGCCGCGCCCCTGCGTGGCGATGACCACCCAGCGCTCCGCCGCCGCCGGCAGGTCCGCGAAGCTCGCCACCCCGCCCACGCCGCCCGGGAAGCCGGCGCGCTCCTCCTCCGTGCCCACCACGGTGACGGCAAAGCCGACGCGCGGCGCCAGATCGGCCACCGCCCAGGCGACCGGCGAGCCGCCGGTGACGACGACCATCGGGCGCGGCAGCATCGGTTCCAGGAAGATGTCCAGCGTGCCGCCGGACGGGCAGTGGCTCTGGTGGTACTCGCGCCCCGGCGCCAGCAGGCCCTGCTGCCGCCGCGCCGCCTCGATCTCGTCGGACGGCACGACGGAGATCAGCCGGGCCTTGCCGTCGCCCAGGCACAGCGCGGCGGCGCGGCGTACCGCGCCCTGCGCGCAGCCGCCGCCGACCCAGCCGTGGATGGTTCCATCGGCGGTCACCACCGCCTTGGCCCCCGCCTTGGCAGCGGTGGCGGCCACCGTCCGCACCACGGTGGCGACGACGAACGGCACGCCCCCGGCGGTCAGCGCGGCGATGTCGGCGTAGGTGCGGGTGGGATCGGTCATGGCTCAGATCCTCGCGAGGTAGGGTTCGAGGGCGGACAGGCTGTCCAGGCTGTGGGCGGGGGCGAACAGATCGACGTACGGCAGGGCGGCCTGCATGCCCGCCGCTTCCGGCGCATAGCCGCGCCAGCCGGCCATGGGGTTCAGCCAGACGATGCGGCGCGTGCGGCGGCGCAACGCCGCCATCTCGCGCCCCAGCCGCTCGGCGTCGCCGGTGTCGTAGCCGTCGGACAGCACGATCACCGCCGTGCGCCCGTTCACCACGCGCGGCGCGTGGGCGCGGTTGAAGGTGGCGAGGCACTCGCCGATGCGCGTGCCGCCCGACCAGCCCTGCGCCATCAGCGACAGCCGATCCACCGCCCGCGCCGGGTCGCGCTCGCGCAGCGCCGGGGTGACGTGGATCAGCCGGGTGTGGAACACGAACCCGTCGGCGTGCGCGAACTCCGCCAGCACGCCGTGCATGAAGCGCACGAAGAACCCCGCGTACGCCTCCATCGACCCCGACACGTCGAGGATGAGGACGATCCGCAACGGTGCCGTCCGCCGCTTGCGCCACGCCAGTTCCAGCGGTTCCCCGCCGCGTGCCACCGAGCGACGGATGGTCGCCCGCAGATCCACCGCCCCGCCCCGGCGCGCAAGTTTCCGCCGCCGCGCCAGCCGCACGCGCATGCGCCGCGACAGCCGCGCCGCCAGCGCGTGCGCCCGCGCCAGTTCCTCCGGGTCGCTCAGGCTGCGCAGGTCGCGGTG
>DASWVP010000592.1:0-8074 GCA_036401175.1 Azospirillum sp.
GAAGGGCGAGGCGAATGGTGCGAAGGCCGCGCTGGCCCTGGTCCATGCTGCCGCCGACGCTTGGCTGCAATCCTGTTCCGTAGGATAGCGGCGGGACGAGCGGAGTTCACAGCCCTAAGAGGCACGGTCAAGAAAACGACCATCACCGCCAGCTCATCACGGACGTGAAGGCGTCGACCCTGGCCGGCCGCCTGGTGGCGGTCGCCGACGTCGTCGGCAGCGGCAAGACGGTGCTGCTCCGCCGCATCCAGGACGAGTTGACCCGCGAGGGGCGCGTCACGGTGTCGAAGAGCCTGTCGGTGGACAAGGACCGCACCACCATCCCGACCCTTGGGGAAAAGCGGGAACGCGAGCTGCCGCAACTCGTCCGCCGCGGCCGCAAGCCCGTGGCCCTGTTCGTCGACGAGGCGCACGACCTGCACGGCAAGACGCTGATCAGCCTGAAGCGGTTGATGGAGGTGGTGGCCGATGGCGGCGGTATGCTCTCCGTCGTGCTGGTGGGCCACCCCAAGCTTCGGAACGATCTCCGGCGCCCGACCATGGAGGAGATCGGCTACCGGTCGGTGGTATTCGAGTTCGACGGGATGGCCGGAAATCAACTCGCCTACATCCGATGGCTTCTGGAGCGGTGTGTCGGCGAGGGAGTCGACCTCGGCGACCTGATCGACACGGCTGCCGTCGAACTGCTGGCCAGCCGGCTGAAAACCCCGCTCCAGATCGAGCAGCATCTGAGCCTTGCGTTCGAGGAGGCGTTCCGCGTCGGCGAGCGGCCGGTGACGGTGCAGGTGGTGGAGAGCGTCCTGTCCCGCCACCTCGACGACCTTGAACCACGCCTGACCCGTCACGGCTACAGCGTGCGCTCGCTGGCTGACCAGTTCAGCACCAGTTCCTCCGGGGCGAACTGGGCGGAGCAAGGGCGCAGGAGCTGACCCAGCTGATGCAGGCGGCGGGGCTGCCGCTCTGATCGTGGGGGTGTCTCAGCGAATGTGGACCGGCTTCCCTGATCTCGGGTCCGTCTCGAACAACGCGGGTTCCGTCTCATGGAATGTGGGCCAGAACCCGCTTTTCGTCTCAGGAAATCCGGTCCCGGAATCGGCCTGAATCTCAGGTCCGCCCGCCGATGATCTCGGTCCGCTACAACTATGGGACGGGTGGCAGCGACGCTTTTTGCGGGGCGTTCGCCGCGGGGCGGACCCATGGCCCAGAGCGTGCCGCTTCCCGCGCCGCGCGCCCCGCAACCGGAACGGAAGGCAAACATCCCTGTCCCGAACCTGTCCCAAACCTGTCCCAAAACGGCCGCCGCCCGGCGCCGTTCCGCACCGTTCGGCGCCGCCTCTTCTGGCCAATAATCGCGCTATATCAATACGTTACAGTGGTTTTCTGCTGCGCCGAAGGTGTGAGCGTCCTGGCCGGCCTGAAAAGGGGCCGAATCCGCCTTTTTGTTGTGGAATAAGCAACATACATATAGCCGGGCGCGGCATTGTTTGGTGAAACCCCGCTCTAATATCAAGTCCCGACCACAGAGCGGCCCAGCGGCCGCCAGGAGAGCGGGACATGATCACTATCCGGAACCGGGACGAGCGCGGCGCGGTCGACATGGGTTGGCTGGACAGCCGCCACAGCTTTTCATTCGGCCATTACCACGACCCCGCGCACATGGGCTTTCGGGCTTTGCGCGTCATCAACGACGACCGGGTGATCCCCGGCGCCGGCTTTCCGACGCACGGGCATGCCGACATGGAGATCGTCTCCTACGTGTTGGAAGGCGCTCTGGAGCACAAGGACAGCCTGGGCACGGGATCGGTCATCCGGCCGGGCGAGGTGCAGCGGATGAGCGCCGGCACCGGCATCCGGCACAGCGAGTACAACGCCTCGCAAGAGGCGCCGGCGCATTTCCTGCAGATCTGGATCCTGCCGGAACGCCGGGGCCTCGCCCCCGGCTATGAGCAGAAGGCGTTCGCCGACACCGGGAAGCGCGGCCGGTTGCGCCTTGTGGGCTCGCGCGACGGGCGCGACGGCAGCGTGACCATCCACCAGGACGTCGACCTCCACGCCGCCCTGCTGGACGGCGAGGAGCGCGCGGACTTCGCCCTGCGCCCCGGCCGCCACGCCTGGGTGCAGGTGGCGCGCGGGCAGGTGCGGCTGAACGGGGTGGTGCTGAAGGAAGGCGACGGCGCGGCGGTCAGCGACGAACCCACGCTCACCCTGGACGGCGGGGTCGGGGCCGAGGTGCTGCTGTTCGATCTGGCGTAGGTGCCCGACGTTGGGTTTTCGCCTTCGGCTCAACCCAACCTACGCGGAAAGTGCCCGTAGGTTGGGTTGAGCGCAGCGAAAACCCAACGGCCGTCACCCCTCCCCCGCCGCCAGCCGGATGCCCATGCGGCGGGATTCCAGCATGAAGGCGCGGCTCATCTGCACGATATCCGTGCGCCAGTACAGTTGCTCCAGCGGGTCGTCGAGGAAATCGGCGGGCAGCATGGCGTAGCAGTAGGTCTCCACCACCCGGCGCTCGGGCCGCCAGGGGTCGCTGCCGTCGCGCCAGCCGATCATCCAGCCGGCGTGGCCGGCGCCGATGGCCCAGCGCTCGAATCGGGGCGCCATGGTGTGGCTGTCCACGGGATCCTCCACCGGCACGCGGTAGACCGCGACGAAGCGGCGGACGTTGAGCTGCAGGCTCATCACCAGCGCGTCGCCGAACGCCGCCACCCGGTACAGGCAATCCGACCATCCAGGCACGTGGCTGAAGGTCACCGTCGCCTTGCAGGATTCGGTCAGCGGGCGGTCGGAGGGGCGGTCGGACAGGGGCGGGGACTCCAGGTCCACGGCGCGCAGCGCCTCCACCATGTCGACGGTGAGGAAGCGGCGCACGCGCTCGTGCGCCTCGTCGATGGACATGCGGGTCATGGGCTGTTTCCCGGTGGTGGCGTCCACCGGGAAACAGCCGCATGCCCGGTTTGTTCAGGGACCCGTCTGGGGGGAGAGCCGCCGGAAGAAGCCGCCGGCCAGCCAGCCCAGCGCGCACCAGAACAGCGCGCCGACGCCGATGGAGCGGGCGGCGAACTGGCCCGCCAGCTCCGGCGGCACGCCGCCGCCGAAGGCCGCCGGTTCCGGCGCGCCGAGGATGTGCGGCAGGGCCGCCACGGCGAGCGCCACCGGGAACCGCCACGGTGCCCGCCCGAAGGCCAGCAGCCAGAGCGCCGCCGCGGCCCCCGCCGCCGCGAAGGACCACCACGCCTGCCGGTCGGCAAGGTCGGCGGCATAGGTGCCCGGCACCTCCGGCGCCAGCCCCAGGGCCGGGGCGAGGGTGAAGGCGGCGAAGCCGGCGAGGCCCCACAACAGCCCCTCCCGCTCCTCCACGGCGCGACCGGACAGGGTGAAGCCGGCGACCACCAGCAGCGCGAAGCCCACCCCGGTCACGAGGTTCGCCGCCACGGTCAGCCCGGTGCGCGCCGCCACCTCCCCCCAGTCCGTTCCGGACGGGGCGGGGTGGGCGTGCGCCTGCGCCTGATTGCCGCCGCCATGGCCATGGGCGGGCATGGCCTGCTCGTAGACCTCGGCCTGGAGGATCAGCGGCGTGGTGAGGGCGGCTTGCAGGACCGACACGAGGACGCCGGCCAGCAGCCCCGCGGCGAGCGCCGCGGAGAGGATCCGCCTCAACATGGCGGTGCCGTCAGTGGCAGGGGAAGGAGAAGGCGTGCCGGCTGTCGTGCGCGGCCTCGTGCAGCGCGTTGGCCGAGGCGAAGCCCGAGCCGTACAGCAGGAAGACGCCCAGCAGCACCGCGACCAGCGCGGGGACGAGGGACTCGGCGCGCGGCAGGGCGCGCGTCTGGGTGGCGTTGTTCGTGGTCATCCGTTCATTCTCCAGGTTCCGTCACACCCGACGGTTGGATGGGGCCGACGATGGCAGGTTTCCTGGCTCGCGGGTCGTCGCCCTATGGTCCGACACCTTCCCGGACGCTGTCGCCTCCGGTGGCTTGTCGGGCCGGCTCGCCGCTTACAGTTGCGGGGGCAGCCACGGATTGGGTCCCTCGATTTGGTCGACCGCACCGTGTTCCCTATTACCCCGGGTCCGCTTGGCGTTCCCGGGCACCATCGCGGCGCAGTGTGGCAGGGCGCCACGCCCCCCGCAAGCCTCCTTCGCGGCCCCCTTCGCGACGGCCTTCGCGGGCCGGGCAAAAACCGTTGACGCTGGGGCGCCGGGGGGCCTACGACCATGGCCGCGATGGCGCCGTTATCTCAGGAAGGGCTCCCGATGGGCGAGAAGCTGGGCGTGATGATCTGCGGCCACGGCAGCCGCGACGCCGACGCGGTGGCGGAGTTCGCCTTCGTCGCCGGCAAGCTGGCCGGACGCCTGCCCTTCGAGCACGTCGAGCACGGCTATCTGGAGTTCGCGCGCCCCGTCCTGCGCGAAGGGCTGGACAAGCTGCGCGCCAAGGGCGTGACCCGCATCCTGGCGGTGCCGGCCATGCTGTTCGCCGCCGGGCACGCCAAGAACGACATCCCCTCGGTCCTCAACGCCTACGCCGCCGAGCATCCGGGCCTGCGCATCGATTACGGGCGCGAACTGGCCATCGATCTGAAGATGCTGCGCGCCGCCGGCGACCGCGTGGCGGAAGCCCTGGCGGCGGCCGGCCATGCTGTGTCGCGGCACGAGACGCTGCTGGTGGTGGTGGGGCGCGGCTCGTCCGACCCCGACGCCAACTCCAACGTCGCCAAGGTCACCCGCATGCTGTGGGAGGGGATGGGCTTCGGCTGGGCCGAGACGGCCTATTCCGGCGTCACCTTCCCGCTGGTCGAGCCGGGGCTGGAGCACGCCGCGCGGCTGGGCTACAAGCGGGTCGTCGTCTTTCCGTATTTTCTGTTCACCGGCGTCCTGGTGCGCCGCATCTACGACGCGGTCGACGCCGTGGCGGTGCGGCATCCGGGCATCGAATTCGTCAAGGCGCCCTACCTGAACGATCACCCGATGGTGCTGGAAACGCTGGGCGACCGTGTGCGGGAGATCCTGGACGGCACCGGCAACATGAACTGCCAGCTCTGCAAGTACCGCGAACGCTTCCTGGGCTTCGAGGACGAGGTGGGCCTGCGGCAGGAAAGCCATCACCACCATGTGGAGGGGATCGGCGTCGGCACGGCGGCGCCCGATCACGACCACGATCATCATCACGACCATGCTCACGCTCATGACCATGGGCACCACCACGGCCATGATCACGGCCATGATCACGGCCATCACCACCCCTATCCGCAGGCGGACCACCCGCATGGACCGCGCAGCCTGAAGCGGGCCGGCCATGGCGACTGATACGGACGAACCGCCGATCGCGCCGGTGGAATACCTGCGCGATCCCGACGCCATCTACCGCCAGTCCTTCGCCACCATCGCGGCGGAGGCCGACATGTCCCGCCTGCCGGCGGACGTGGCGGAGGTGGCGACCCGCCTGATCCACGCCTGCGGCATGATCGACCTGCTCGACGACCTCGCGTGGTCGGACGACGTGGCGGCGGCCGGGCGCGCGGCGCTGCGGGCCGGGGCGCCGGTGCTGGTGGACGCGCGCATGGTCGCCGCCGGCATCATGACGGCGCGCCTGCCCGCCCGGAACCCGGTCGTCTGCCGGCTGGACGACCCGGCCGTGCCGGGGCTGGCGCGGGCGCTGAGCAACACGCGCTCGGCCGCCGCCGTGGACCGCTGGCTGCCCGACCTGGAAGGCGCCGTGGTCGCCATCGGCAACGCGCCGACGGCGCTGTTCCGCCTGCTGGAGCTGGTCGATGCTGGCGGGCCGCGTCCGGCCGCCGTGCTGGCCTTCCCGGTGGGATTCGTGGGCGCGGCGGAATCCAAGGAGGCGCTGGTCGGCAACCCGCGCGGCCTGCCGTTCATCACCGTGCGCGGCCGGCGCGGCGGCAGCGCCATGGCGGCGGCGGCGGTCAACGCGCTGGCGCTGGGTCTGGCGGAATGACGGCGCCCTGGCTCACCGTCGTCGGCATCGGCGAGGATGGGCTGGACGGCCTGTCGGAGGCGGCGTTGCGCGCCGTCACCGCGGCCGAGGTGCTGGTCGGCGGCGCGCGGCACCTGTCCATGGTGCCCGACGCCGGGTGCGAACGGCTGGTCTGGCCCTCGCCCTTCGACGCCCTGGTGGAGGAACTGCGCAAGCGCCGGCGGGTGCGTGTCGTCGTGCTGGCCAGCGGCGATCCCATGCTGTTCGGCGTCGTCCCGGTGCTGCTGCGCCACTTCGCCGTCGAGGAGATGACCGTTCTGCCGGGTCTGAGCGCCTTCACGCTGGCCTGCGCGCGGCTGGGCTGGGCGCGGGCGTGGGTGGAGGGGCTGACGCTGCATGGCCGCCCCGTGGAGCTGCTGCACCCCGCCGTGCAGCCGGGCGCCCGCATCCTGGCGCTGAGCACCGACGGCACCACGCCGGCCAAGGTGGCGGCGCTGCTGCGGGGGCGCGGCTACGGACCCAGCCGCATGGTGGTGCTGGAGCACATGGGCGGCCCGCGCGAGCGCCGCGTCGAGGCCACCGCCGACACCTGGCCGGACGAACCAATCGCCGACCTCAACACCATCGCCATCGACTGCGCGGCGGCGCCCGGCGCGCCGCTGCTGCCGCGCGTGCCCGGTCTGCCGGACGAGGCGTTCCGCCACGACGGCCAGATCACCAAGCGTGAGGTGCGCGCGGTGACGCTGGCCGCCCTTGCCCCCGTGCCGGGGCAGACGCTGTGGGACGTTGGCGCCGGCTGCGGCTCCGTCGCCATCGAATGGCTACGCTGCCACGCCAAGTGCAACGCCGTCGCCGTCGAGCATCGCGCCGATCGGCTGGCGCTGATCGCCGAAAACGCCGCCGCGCTGGGCGTGCCCAACCTGCGCCTTGTCGAGGGCCGCGCGCCGGACGCGTTGGCGGGCCTGCCGGCCCCCGACGCCGTGTTCGTCGGCGGTGGTTTGACGGCGTTTGGCGTTGTTGAGGCGTGTTGGGAGGCGTTGCGCCCCGGTGGCCGCTTCGTCGCCAACGCGGTGACGCTGGAGGGGGAGGCGGCGCTGTTCGCCCTGCGCGAACGCCTGGGCGGCAGCCTGACGCAAGTCGCGGTCAGCCGCGCCGCGCCGGTCGGCGGCTTCACCGGCTGGCAGCCGTTGCGCCCCGTTGTGCAATTCACCGCCATCAAGCCATGAGCGGCACCCTGTACGGCCTGGGCATCGGCCCCGGCGACCCCGACCTGATCACCCTGAAGGCGCTCAAGGTTCTGCGCGCGGTCCCCGTGATCGCCTATCTGGCGGCCGACGACGCGGACAGTCTGGCGCGCTCCATCGCCGCCCCGCACCTGCCGGGTGGACAGGCGGAGGTTGTCATCCGCGTGCCGATGCGCGACGACCCCGCGCCGGGGCAGGCCGTCTACGACCGGGCGGCGGCGGAACTGGCCGCGCATCTGGACGCCGGACGCGACGTCGCCGTGCTGTGCGAGGGCGACCCGCTGCTCTACGGCTCCTTCCAATACCTGCTGATCCGGCTGGTCGGGCGGGTGCGGGTGGAGGTCGTGCCGGGAATCACCTCGCTGACCGCCGCGTCCGCCGCGGCGCTCGCCCCGCTGGCGTCGCGCAACGACGGGCTGGCCGTGCTGCCGGCTCCGCTCGACGCCGACACCCTGCGCGACCGGCTGCGCGCCGCCGACGCGGCGGTGATCGTCAAGCTCGGCCGCCACCTGCCGAAGGTGCGCGCCGTGCTGGACGAACTGGGCCTGCTGGAGCGCGCCGTCTATGTCGAGCGCGTGTCCATGGACGGGCAGCGCGTCTGTCCGCTGGCCGAGGTGGCGGGGCCGGCGCCGTACTTCTCGATGATCCTGGTGCCGAGGGCCGTATGACCAAACCCGCCGTGATCGTGCTGACCACCCGTGGCCTGCCCACGGCGCGGCGCGTGGCCGCCGCCCTGGATGGCGCCGCCGTGCACGGGCTGAACGGCCGCGTGGCGGGCGCCGACGTCGGTTTCGCCGACGCCGCCGACCACCTGCGCGCGCTGTTCGCCGCCGGCACGCCCATCGTTGGCGTCTGCGCCGCCGGCATCCTGGTGCGGGCGCTGGCCCCGCTGCT
>DASWVP010000593.1:0-6361 GCA_036401175.1 Azospirillum sp.
GCGCGGCGCGGTTACGGTCGCCGCGCTGGCCGGCACGCTGGTCGGCATGGCCTGCAATTCGGCCGGCAGCGCGGCGGCTAGCGGCGCTGCGGCGACGGTCTCGGGCGTCGCCTTGGCGGGGGTCGGCGGCGCGGTGGCGACGGCGACGCCGTGCTGGTCCGTCTCGAAGCCCAGGGCGGCCATCGCGTGGCCTTCCAGGTTCTTGCCCGTGGCCTGCTCGACGACCGCGCCGAAGATCGAGGTTGCGGCGCCGAGCGGGCCGCCCCACAGCATGCCGCCCATCACCTGCTGCGCCGGTTTGATGGTGTCGCCGGTCAGGCTGCGGTAGATGGTGCCGACGATCGGGATGTGCTGGAGCGGGTTGACGACGTCCAGGAAGTCCAGGAAGGACATCTCGCCGGGCTGGTCGTACGGCTCCTCGGTCGGGCTGCGGATGATGGGGTTGAGGGAGGACTCGCGCTGCACGGCGCGCGCGCCGGCGGCTGCATCGTGGGTCATCGCGTCGATCGCCATGGGCCGGGTCCTCCGGACAAAAGGGGTCCGACCTCCCTTCTGCAACCGCCGTGCCAGCCGAAACGGCGGATTTCCGCCCCCGCCGCCCGCCCGTCGCCGCCGGTCCCGGCAACTCCTGCCGGGCGGCGGTCGATTCCTGCCCGGCCGAAACCGGTCAGAACATGTGGCCGCTGCGTTCCGCCTTGGTGCGCAGGTAGGCTTCGTTGTGGTTGTTGGCGGCGAAGATGTGCGGCACGCGCTCCACCACCTCGATGCCGCAGCGGGCGAGCTGCCGCAGCTTCTCGGGGTTGTTGGTCATCAGTCGCACGCTACGGAAGCCCAACTGGCGCAGCATCTCGGCGGCCGGCAGGTAGACGCGCTCGTCCGCCTCGAAGCCCAGCATCTCGTTGGCGTCGACGGTGTCGTGGCCGCGGTCCTGGATGCGGTAGGCGCGCAGCTTGTTGA
Source organism: Azospirillum sp. (assembly GCA_036401175.1). Lineage (GTDB taxonomy): Bacteria > Pseudomonadota > Alphaproteobacteria > Azospirillales > Azospirillaceae > Azospirillum. Next base: position 958 of record DASWVP010000593.1, read on the forward strand.
CCAGCCCGATGCCCCGCCCCTCCTGCGCCAGATACAGCAGGACGCCGCTGCCGAGACTGGCGATCTCCGTGATGGCGCCGCGCAGCTGCTCGCCGCAGTCGCAGCGCAGGCTGCCCAGCAGGTCGCCGGTGAAGCATTCCGAATGCAGGCGGGCCAGCACCGGCGCCGCCGGGTCCGGGTCGCCGATGATGATGGCCAGATGCTCGGGCCCGCCGTCGGCCGGGCGGAAGGCGACGACGCGCGTGTCCTCCGCCCCGTCCAGCGGCACGCGGGCGTCGGCCACCTGACGCAGTGTGCGCACCACGTGCACACGGTAGTCGGCGACGTCCAGCGCCCGCGCCATCAGCACGTCGTGGCGCGCCGCCCAGGCCGCGGCACCGCCGCGCATGCCGCGCACCGGCACCAGGACGGCGGCCGGCAGCAGGCGCGCCAGCTTGGCGAGGTCCACCGCCGCCGCCTCGCGCGTGCCCGGCTCGGCCATGGCGCCGCTGAGACCGGCGGGCAGCGGCACGCCGGGCCGCTGCTCGGGGTCGGCCAGCATCAGGGCGTCGTCCACGGTGAAGCCGTGCGGCAGGGTGAGGACCACCGCCCCCTCGCCCTCCGCGCTCAGGCTCAGGGCCTGCGCGCGCCGCCGGCTCACCGCCAGCGCGGCGTCGCCGCCACCGGCCAGGGCGCGCAGCCGCGCCAGCGTGTCGGCCGCCAGCGACTCCACCGACAGGACAAGCGCGACGCCGCCGTCCGCCCCTTCGATGGCGACGGGCTCGCCCCGCCGCAGGGCGGCGAGCACGCGGTCGACGGCGCGCAGGACGGCCTCGTCGATGGGGTGGGCGGGGGTCGGGTGGAGGTCAGCGTACATCGTGCGGAAGCCGGTGCTTGAGGTCGCCGTTCGGGCCGGCGACTCGGGAATGCGCGCCGAACCCTAACGGTGACGAACGAGAAATGCAAAAGCGCAAGCGCCGGCCCCGGGCAATCGGGTGAAAGCCCCTCTCCCTCGACGGGAGAGGGGTTGGGGAGAGGGTGGTTACGGCCGGATGGCCGGACCAAGGTTCTTCTCCGCCCTGCCGGGCGTAAATCCCCCTCTCCCCAACCCCTCTCCCGCAAGGGGAGAGGGGCTTTCAGCCGATGGTCCTGAGAGCCGGCCCGGTCTGGATATGGGGCGGCGCCCGTGCCTTCCCAGGGTGCTCCCGCCGGCCCGCGCCGGGCAAGCCCTTCGCGCGCGCAGGTCCATTGCGCGCCGTGGAACAACCGCCGCGCCGCGTGCTAAGGTTCGCGGCGACGCACGGAACTCCGATGATCGGCATGAATCCCGCCAAACGCATCCTTCTGGTGGACGACGACGAGGCCCTGCGCCAGTCGCTGGCCGAACAGCTCCATCTGCTGGAGGAGTTCGAGACGGTGGAGGCCGGCAACGCCGCCGCCGCGCTCGACATCGCCCGCCGCGACCTGTTCGCCGCCATCCTGCTCGACGTCGGGTTGCCCGACATGGACGGGCGCGATCTGTGCCGGCTGCTGCGGCGCGACGGCGTGCGCTGCCCCATCATCATGCTGACGGCGGCGGGCAGCGACGCCGACGCCATCCTCGGCCTCGATTCCGGCGCCAACGACTACGTCACCAAGCCGTTCCGCCTGGGCGTCCTGCTGGCCCGGCTGCGCGCCCAGCTTCGTCAGTTCGAGCAGAGCGAGGACGCCGTCTTCAGCATCGGCCCGTACAGCTTCCGCCCCTCGGCCAAGCTGCTGGTGGAGGAGGCGCGCAACCGCAAGATCCGCCTGACCGAGAAGGAGACGGCGATCCTCAAGTACCTGTACCGCGCCGGCGACAAGGTTATTGGCCGCGACACGCTGCTGGGCGAGGTGTGGGGCTACAACGCGGGCGTCACCACGCACACGCTGGAGACGCACGTCTACCGCCTGCGCCAGAAGATCGAGCGCGACCCGTCGAACGCGGAAATCCTGGTGACCGAGCCGGGCGGCTACCGTCTGGTGCCCTGAAGCCGCGTGCTCTGAAATGCGGTGCCGTGCAGCGTGCCGCCGTGCAATTGGGTGGCGGTGCTGCGGCGCTCGGCGATGGTGACCTCGCCGGCATAGCCGATCCAGCGCTGGCGCGCGCCGTCGGCGGTACCCGGCCCACCCATGCGCGATCCCTGCGGGCGCCACAGCCCGCGCCCGCGCGGCACCACGGGCAGCAGGCGCACCTTGCGGCCGACGATGGCCAGCCGGCGGCGCCAGTGCGCCACCACCTGCGGCGAGGTGCCGATGCGCCGCGCGATCTCGTGATCGGACAGCATGGCGCTGCCGGGGTCCTGCAGGTGGTCGAGGATGGCGCGGCGCTTCTCCACCGTGGTGTGGCGGCTGTGCCGGCGCTCCAGCGCCTTGCCCAGGTCCCACAGCTTCTCGGCGGTCTCGCGGGCCAGGGTGCGCCAGCGGTCGGCCTCCTCCTTCTGCTTCTCCATGTCGCCGGCCGTCTTGTCGAGCTGGCGCTTCAGCGCGGCGATCTCGCGTTCCAGGTCGCCGACCTGCCGGCGCAGCCCCAGCACCACCTGGTCGGGCGGCGGCGTTGGCGAGGTCGCGGAACGACAGGCCGGCGCGCGACAGCATGATACGCGCGGCGCGCAGCGCCGACAGCGCCTCACCCTGGTGCTCCGACTCGGCCATGGCGAGGACTTTGGCGAGCTTGGCAGGATCCATCCGTTGATCGGCCGTTGATCGTCCCGGCGCCGCGCGGGCGGCGAAGAATGAGCGAAGAGTGGAGTCGCAGCGACCTTACCACATCTTATGGTCTGCGGCACCCCCACATATAGGGATGGCGCACGCGTTCGGCGGTTCCGGACGGGCACCCTCTTTTCGCTCGACTTGCGCACGCTCCCTGAGCACCATGCGCGCACCATGACGCCCTTTTCCGCGCGCTTCTGGGGTGTGCGCGGCAGCATCGCCGCTCCGGGTCCCGACACCGTCCGCTACGGCGGCAACACCGCGTGCCTCGAGGTGCGGTGCGGCGACGCCTTGCTGGTCTTCGACGCCGGAACGGGCATCCGCCCGCTGGGCGTGGAGCTGGCGAAGGGCGGGGCGGTCGACCTGGACCTGTTCCTGACGCACACCCACCTCGACCACATCTGCGGCCTGCCGTTCTTCGCCCCGGCGTTCTGCGCCGACAGCCGGTTGCGCGTCTGGGCCGGCCATCTGCCGCCGGGCCGCACCATCCGCTCGGTCGTCGGCGACATGATGAAGGCGCCGCTCTACCCCATCCCGGTCGATACCTTCCGCGCCGACTGCGACTTCCGCGAGTTCGCCTGCGGCGCCACGCTGACGCCGCGGCCGGGCATCGCCATCCGCACCGGACCGCTCAACCACCCCAACGGCGCCGTCGGCTACCGGGTGGAGTTCGAGGGGCGCAGCCTGTGCTTCATCACCGACACCGAACATCTCGCGGACGGGCGTGACCCCGCCGTGCTGGACCTCGTGCGCGGCACCGACGTGCTGATCTACGACAGCACCTACACCGACGCGGAATACCCGCGCCACGCCGGCTGGGGCCATTCGACGTGGCAGGAATGCGTGCGGCTGGCAGACGCCGCCGGGGTGGGGCGCGCCTTCATCTTCCACCATGACCCCGGCCGCACCGACGACGCGCTCGACGCCATCGCCGCCGAGGCCGCCCGGCTGCGCCCCGGCACCGAGGTCGCCCGCGAGGGGCTGGGCATCCAACTCTGAGAATCGGCGGGGCCGGTTCGCCTGAGGCGACTCGGGGACCGCCCCCGCCGTGCGCGCGGGCTGCACGCCCGTGCGGCGCGTGGACGTGTGGTGTGCCCGTGGCGGCACGGTGACAGAAAAAAGACATCTCTCGTGTGCGAACGTAACTTCGGGCTGTAACGGCTTGGCAAACCTATGATATGAAAGTCGCTTGCAACCGACAGGGGAAACCCGGGGGTGGGCATGCGGCGTCTTTCGCGCCTGGGCGCGCTTATGGTCGTGATCGGTGGCATCCTGTCGGGATGCGCAACCTCTCCCACCATCTCGGGGAACGACGGCCCGCGATCGGTCGTCCTTCTCCACCCCGCCAGCGGCGAGTCCGTTTCGGTCACCTACTGGCGGCCCGGCCAGGGCTATGACCAGCGGGCGATGGGCGAGGTCGCCGGCATCTTCCGCGACCGCCGGACCGGCGACGCCAGCCCCATCGACCCGCGCCTGATGGACTATCTGGTGGAATTGCGCGACCGGCTGGGCGTGGCGGCGGAAACGCCGATCCACCTCACCTCTGGCTACCGCTCGCAGGCGACCAACGCGTCGCTGGCGCGCAGCAACCCGAACGTGGCCGAGAACAGCTACCACCTCCGTGGTCAGGCCATGGATTTCCACATCTCCGGCGTGCCGGCGCAGCGCGTGGCCGAGGTCGCGGCCGGCATGCACCGGGGCGGCTACGCCGCCTACGCGCACACCGGCCACGTGCACATCGACACCGGCCCCTACCGCACCTGGACGCCCAGGGGCGGCGACGCCAAGCCCAACGACGGCATCGTCGAGGCGCGCGCCACGCCACGGCCGAGGCCCGCCGCGCCGAAGGCCGAGCCCAAGGTGGAGGTCGTGGAAGCGCCGAAGCCGGCCGAGACCCGCGTCGCCGAGGCGCGCCCGGCCCCCGCGCCGGCCCCCGTGCCCGCCAGGACGGCGCCGGGCAAGATGGGCGAGGCCGATCTGGCGCGCGTGCGCATGGTGCTGGTCAACCTCTCCGCCCAGGACGCCCCGGCGGCCAAGGACAAGCGCGCGGTGCGCTGAGGCGTCGTTCAGTTTGCCGGAAAGATCTCCACCGTCGCCACCCAACGTGCCGCCGGGTGGCCCCGCGTCTCGTCCACAAACCGTTCCGTGAACGCCCAGGTGGCGTCGTCCATGGCGAGGTGGTGGGTCAGCAGGCCGGTGGGTTCGGCGGGGTCAACGACACCGGACCGGCGGGTGCGCAGGTGGGCCAGGGCGGCGTCCAGCGCCGCCGCCTCACCGGCAAAACAGCCGCCGTCGCGCCAGTCCACCGGGTCCACGTGCGTGTTGACCTGGAAGGGCGCGGTGCGCGGCTTGAAGGTGGACAGGCCGGTGAAGCCGAACGCCGTCAAACGCTCCGCAACGGGCGGGGCGATGCGGTTCCATGGCGGCACCAGGGCGGGCACGAAGCGGGCGCCGAACAGCGCCGCCAGCCGCTCGCGGCCCGCCGCCAGTTCGGCCAGAACCGAGTCGGGGGGGTGGGTGCCGCCCAGTTCGATCTTCTTTCCGCCCGGCGCGGCGTGATCGGCGTGCGCCCAGCCGTGCTGGAGCACGGTGACGTGTGGCGACTCGGCGACCGCCTGCACCAAACCGGCCGTGGCGTGCGCGGGCACGACGGCGAGGGCGAGCGGCACGCCGGCGCGGGCGGCGAGCGCGGTCA
>DASWVP010000594.1:0-2925 GCA_036401175.1 Azospirillum sp.
GGCGCGGTGGACGCGGCGCTGGCCGCCTACGCCCGCGCCGTGGCCGTGCTGGACGAGGTGCGCGGCGAACTGGCCGGCGACGCGCTGCAGGGGGCCGGCGTCTTCCGCGACGCGATCGAGCCGGTCTACCTGGGCTATGCCGACCTGCTGCTGCGCCAGAGCGGCAACGGGGGCGGCCAGGGGGGCAGGGACGACCAGGATACGCTGCGCCGCGCCCGCGCCGTGATGGAGCAGCTGAAGGCGGCCGAGTTGGAGGACTATTTCAAGGACGACTGCGTGGCGTCGCTGGAGTCGCGCTCCCGCCCCATCGACCGGGTGGCGGAGCGCACCGCCGCCATCTACCCCATCCTGCTGCCCGAGCGGACGGAGCTGCTGGTCGGCATCGGCGACCAGATCCGCCGGGTGACCGTGCCAGTCGGCCGCGCGGCGCTGACGCGGTCGGTCAACGAATTCCGCGCCTTCCTGGAAAAGCGCGCGACGCACCAGTACATGGACCGTGCCAAGCAGCTCTACGACTGGCTGGTCCGGCCGCTGGAGCCGCTGCTGCGGGAGGCGCGGGTGGACACGCTGGTGATCGTGCCGGACGGCCCGCTGCGCACCATCCCGCTGGCGGCGCTGCACGACGGGCACGACTTCCTGGTGCGGCGCTACGCGGTGTCGCTGTCGCCGGGCCTGACGCTGATCGATCCGCGCCCGCTGCCGCGCGAGCGCGCCTCGGCCCTGCTGGCGGGGCTCAGCGTCGGCGTGCAGGGCTTCCCGGCGCTGCCGCAGGTGCGCGAGGAGCTGGCGAAGATCGCCGAGATCGTCCCGGCGCGCATGCTGATGGACGGCGATTTCCTGGGCGACGGGCTGGCGGCGGAGCTGCGCCGCACGCCCTACAACGTTGTGCACATCGCCTCCCACGGCGAGTTCCTGGGCGAGCACCGCAAGAGCTTCCTGCTCACCTACGACGGCCGGCTGACGCTGGACCGGCTGGAGGCGCTGGTGCGACTCGGCCGCTTCCGCACCGATCCGGTGGAGATGCTGGTGCTGTCGGCCTGCCGCACCGCGGCCGGCGACGACCGCGCCGCGCTGGGGCTTGCCGGCGTGGCGATCAAGGCCGGGGCGCGCAGCGCGCTGGCCAGCCTGTGGTACGTCAGCGACGAGGCGGCGGCCGACCTCATGCAGGCGTTCTACCGCACCCTGCGCGACGGCGACGCGTCCAAGGCGCAGGCGGTGCGCCGCGCCCAGCTGGCGCTGCTCGACAACCCGCGCTTCCGCCACCCCTTCTATTGGGGCGCATTCGTGCTGATCGGCAACTGGTTGTGATGGGTTGCATACGCCCATAGGCGATCAACTCACCCCTTTTCACAACCCACGGGAAGGGGTATATTCAAGGGACGGGCAACCGCGCGTCGGCGCGGCGCTTCGGGTGGTGGGGACCGTGTCATGAGACTGAAGACCGCTTCATGGGCCGTACCGTTGGCGATGCTGCTGACGGCGCCGCAGGTCATCCCGGTGCAGCCGGCCGGACTGGTGCCGGTCGCCGTCGTGGCCGAGGGGCGGGCGTCCACGCAGCGGCCCATCGTCTACAACCCCAGCAAGCGCGGCACGGCCGGCACCCGCGTCGCCAGCCAGACGCGCGCCGCCGTCGATTCGCCGCTGGTCCTGGTCCTCGCACCCTACGACACGGGCGAGACGACGCTGGCCCAGCCGACGCTGTACTGGTACGCCTCGCGCCCGGTGAACGCCAGGGTCGAGCTGACCATCGTCGAGGAGAAGACGCAGAAGACCGTGCTGGAGGTGGCCGCCGACGGCCCCGTCGAGCCCGGCATCTGGGCCTTCCCGGTCGGCGTGCACCGCATTGCGCTGGTGCCGGACGTGGAATACCGCTGGTCCGTCTCGGTGGTGCGCGACGCCAAGCAGCGCTCGCTCGACCTGTTCGCCAGCGGCACCATCCTGCGCGTCAGCCTGCCGGGCCAGCTCGCCGCGCAGCTCAACAAGGTCGGCCCGGCGGAACTGCCCTTCTTCCTGGCCAGCGCCGGCCTGTGGTATGACGCGCTGGCGGTGCTGTCGGTGCAGATCGCCAACAACCCCGCCGACCGGAACCTGCGCGACATGCGCGCCAGCCTCCTCGAACAGGTCGGCCTCACCGAAGCCGCCGCTTTCGACCGGGTGATCTGAGCGAAGCAGGCCGTAGACACGGAATAAAAATCTATTTTTCTTCATCTGTGTCTATCTGTGTCTATCTGTGTTCATCTGTGTCAAAAAATCCCGTTCGCCGACGCATGCATTCGGCGCGACGTTTTTCTTTGATACAGATGAACGCAGATAGACACAGATGAAGGCTGATCTGCGTGTATCTGTTTCATTCTCCTTAAATATCTGGAGTTTTTCGCGGTGACGCGTGCGCCTTCCGAAAGCGCGCCGCTGCGTTGAGGGGAGGGGCTTGACGCCGCGCCCGGCGTGCGGGAAGTCTGCGGTATGGCCAGCCTCGATGAAGCGCTGAGTATCGCGCTCGACCACCACCTCGCCGGCCGTGCCGCGGAGGCCGCGGAACTCTATGCGCGCATCCTGGCGGTGGTGCCGGACGAAGCCAACGCGCTGCACCTCTCCGGTCTGCTGATGGCGCAGGGCGGCGAATCCGGGCGTGGGGCCGCGCGGATCGCCCGCGCGGTGGCGCTCGCGCCCGACGTCGCCGACTACCACGCCAACCTTGCCAAGCTGTTCCGCGCGCTCGGCCGGGCCGAACCGGCGGTGGCGTGCCTGCGGCGCGCCCTGACCCTGCGCCCGGACGCGCTGGAGCACGCCACCGCGCTCGGCGGGCTGGAGCAGGAGGGCGGGCGCAAGGAGCCTGCGGCGGCGGCCTTCCGCCGAGCCCTGGTGCTCCAGCCCGACCTTGCGGAGATCACGTTGCGGCTCGGCGCGTCGCTGCCGCCGGCCGCC
>DASWVP010000595.1:0-7109 GCA_036401175.1 Azospirillum sp.
ACGCTCGCGTGGCACATCTCTCCCATAGGATGCCCCTTCAGCCCCCCGACCTTGTCGGGGGGCATTTTTTTGTCCCCGGCGGCGCCCCGGACGACGCACCTTACGTGCACGATCATCGGGGATGGATTCCCGTGGATTGCCACGTTATGCCGGACGGCGGAAACGCAATCGGGGGAAACCAGGGAATGCGCAGGATCGTAAACACCGTCGCCGTGGCCGCGGCCTTGCTGGTCGCCGGGGAAGCCGCGGCGGCCGGCCCGATCACCGTCGGGCTGGCCGGGCCGCTGACCGGCTCCAACGCCGCCATCGGCGCGCAGATGCTCAACGGCACGCGTCAGGCGGTGGCCGACATCAACGCCGCCGGCGGCCTGCTCGGCCGCCCGCTGGAGCTGCGCACCGAGGACGACGTCTGCGACCCCGGACAGGCGGTGGCCGTCGCCAACCGGCTGGCAGCCGCCAACGTCGCGGTGGTCATCGGCCACTACTGCTCGGGCGCCTCGATCCCGGCGTCGGACGTCTACAACGACGCGCAGATCATCCAGATCTCGCCGGGCTCCACCAATCCCAAGTTCACCGATCGCGGCTTCGACAACGTGTTCCGCGTCTGCGGCCGCGACGACCAGCAGGCCGCTGTCGCCGCCGACCATGTGGCGACCCGCTTCAAAGGCGTCCGCGTCGCCATCACCAACGACAAGACGCCGCCCGGCGTGACGCTGGCCGCCGTGTTCCGCGCATCCCTCGAAGCCAAGGGCATTCCCGTGGCCGTGCAGGAGACCGTCAACCTGGGCGAGATGGACTATTCGGCCGTCGTCAGCAAGCTGAAGGCGGCGGGCGTCGGCGTGCTCTATCACGCCGCCTACCACCGCGAGGCCGGCATGATCCTGCGTCAGGCGCGCGAGCAGAACCTGGAACTGCGGCTCGTCTCCAACGACGACCTGAACGTGCCCGACTTCTGGGCGATCACCGGCCCGGCCGGCCAGGGCGCGCTCTTCACCTTCGAAGCCGACGCCAGCCGCCTGCCCGAAGCCAAGCCCGTGGTCGAACGCCTGCGCGCCGCCGGCAAGGATTCCACCGGCTACACGCTGTACGCCTACGCCGCGGTTCAGTCCTGGGCGGCGGCGGTGACGCAGGCCGGCAAGCTTGATTTCAAGACGGTCATGCCGGCGCTGCGCAAGGGGCCGCACGACACGGTGATCGGCAAGGTTTCCTTCGACGCCAAGGGTGACGTGAGCAACCCCGCCTACCGCGTCTACGAATGGAAGGACGGCCGCTACGACGAAGCACCCTGACGACGCGCCCAGAGTCGTTGTGCGGGGCCGCCAGCGGTGTATAACGGGGGCCGAAACGCCCCCGTCTCCTTCGCGCGCTGACCCGGCCGAAAAACGCCCGGACGACGAGGGGCGAACGCGGACGAATCGACTCGAAGGAACAGCACCCATGCCCGACGACAGCAGCCTCGCACGGGGATACGCGACGCTCTTCCCGCTGGGGAAGGACGAGACGCCCTACCGCAAGCTCACCTCGGACCACGTCTCCGTCGCCGAGTTCGACGGCGAGCAGGTACTGAAGGTCGAGCCGGAGGGCCTCCGCCTCCTGGCCGAGCAGGCGTTCAGCGACATCAACCACCTGCTGCGTCCGGGCCACCTCCAGCAGCTCCGCAACATCCTCGACGACGCGGAAGCCTCCTCGAACGACAAGTTCGTGGCGCTCGACCTGCTGAAGAACGCCAACATCGCCGCCGCCGGCACCCTGCCCATGTGCCAGGACACCGGAACCGCCATCATCATGGGCAAGAAGGGCCGCCGGGTGTGGACCAAGGGCGGCGACGAGGAGGCGCTGTCCTTCGGTGCGCGCGACGCCTACCTGAAGCGCAACCTGCGCTACAGCCAGTTGGCGCCGCTGTCGATGTACGAGGAAAAGAACACCCGCAACAACCTGCCCGCCCAGGTCGAGATCTATTCGGAAGGCGAGGACGCCTACAAGTTCCTGTTCATGGCCAAGGGCGGCGGCTCGGCCAACAAGACCTTCCTGCATCAGGCCACGCCGTCCGTTCTGGCGCCCGACCGGCTGCTGAAGTTCCTGGAAGACAAGATCCGCTACCTCGGCACCTCGGCCTGCCCGCCTTACCACCTCGCCATCGTCATCGGCGGCATGAGCGCGGAGCAGAACCTCAAGACCGTCAAGCTGGCCTCGGCCCGCTACCTCGACGCGCTGCCGACGGCGGGGTCGGAGACCGGCCACGCCTACCGCGACCTGGAGATGGAAGCGGAAGTGCACAAGCTGACGCAGAACATGGGCATCGGCGCGCAGTTCGGCGGCAAGTACTTCTGCCATGACGTGCGCGTCATCCGCCTGCCGCGCCACGGCGCCTCGCTGCCCATCGGCGTCGGCGTGTCGTGCTCGGCCGACCGTCAGGCGGTGGGCAAGATCACCAAGGACGGCATCTATCTGGAGCAGCTCGAAGCCGATCCCGCAAAGTACCTGCCGGAGATCGACGACAGCCAGCTCGCCGGCGAGGTGGTCAGGATCGACCTCAACAAGCCGATGAGCGAGATCCGCGCCATCCTGTCGCAGTACCCGACCCGCACGCGCGTGTCGCTGACTGGCCCGCTGATCGTCGCCCGCGATCTGGCGCACGCCAAGCTGCGCGCCCGCCTGGACGCCGGCGAGGGCCTGCCCGAATACTTCAAGAACCACCCGATCTACTACGCCGGCCCGGCCAAGACGCCGGAAGGCATGCCGTCCGGCTCCTTCGGGCCGACCACGGCCGGCCGCATGGACAGCTTCGTCGAGCAGTTCCAGGCGGCGGGCGGCTCTCTGGTCATGCTGGCCAAGGGCAACCGCAGCCCGGAGGTGACGGCGGCCTGCCAGAAGCACGGCGGCTTCTACCTGGGCTCCATCGGCGGTGCGGCGGCCCGTCTGGCGCAGGACTGCATCAAGAAGGTCGAGGTCGTCGAGTACCCCGAACTCGGCATGGAAGCCATCTGGCGCATCGAGGTGGAGGACTTCCCCGCCTTCATCATCGTCGACGACAAAGGCAACGACTTCTTCAAGGAGTTGAAGCTGAGCTGAGCAGCATCGGCAGGCCCCCTCTCCGGAGGGGGCCTTTTCTTTTGGGGGATTCGCACGTGAGCGATTTGAACGCCAAACTCGCGGATGCGCAGCGCCGCGCGCTGTTCGCCGCCGAGGTGATCGTGAACCGGCGGCTGCACGATTTCTCCGCCCGCTACAGGAGCCAGTACTCCAACGACGTCGCCGCCGAGCGCAAGGCGATCGAAAAGGAAATCGGCGCCATCCGCCGCCGGATCCCCGCCCCGCCGGTGGTGACCGACGAGCTGGTGGCCGCCGTCGCCGGCGCCGCCGGCCTGGGCGAGGAGCCCGCGCGCGCCGTGCTCCTGGCGCTCGCCAACCTGCGCCCCGACGTGCTGGCCGCCACCGAACCGGAAGAGTGGGACGAGGAGGAGTGATCTCCGTTGCCGCGGCCGGCATCGTGCGCATATCATGCGCATGACGGCATGGAGACGGCCATGAGCCTCGGCTACGACGCGCACGCCCCGAAGCGGCCGGTGAACCTGTCCCTCAACGAGGATCTGGTCCGCCGCGCCCGCCAGTTCACCGGCAACCTGTCGGAACAGGTGGAGAAGCTGCTGGCCGACTACATCGCCGCCGAGCAGAGGCGGCACGACGAGCGCGAGCGGCGGATCGACGAGACGATCGCCGCTCTGAACGAGTTCGACGCCAAGTACGGCTCGTTCGCCGACGAATACAACGAGTTCTGATGGCACAGTTCGACGTCCATCGAGCGAAAGGGGCACAGCGGAACGGTATCCCGTATGTGCTGATTCTTCAGTCAAAGCGCTTCGACACGTCTGGCCGGCGCGTCGTTGCTCCCCTGCTCGACGCCAAACTGGTTCACGTGAGCGAAGCGACGTTGACGCCGACCTTTGTGGTGGAGGGACGAAACGTCGTGCTCAACCCCCTGCAAATCGCTTCCCTGCCCACGGAGCAACTCGGCGACTATGTCTGCTCCCTGGATTCCGAAGGAGACCGCATCATCGCCGCCATCGACATGCTGATCTCGCGCGCGTGGCACTGAGCGGCGCCATGACCCCCGACGACATCCAATCCCGCGTCCTCTACCGCGACGGGCTGATGCTCATCCTCGACAAGCCGGCGGGGTTGCCGGTGCACGCGGGGCCGGGCGGCGGGCCGAACCTGGAGCGGCACTTCGAGCACCTGCGCTTCGGCTTCCCAAAGCCGCCGGCGCTCGCCCACCGGCTCGACCGCGACACGTCGGGCTGCCTCATCCTGGGGCGGCACGCCAAGGCGCTGCGCAAGCTCGGCCGGCTGTTCACCGACGCCCGGATCGGCAAGACCTACTGGGCCGTGGTGGCCGGATCGCCGCCCGCCGAACAGGGCCGCATCGAGGCTCCGCTGAAGAAGGTGTCCAACCGCGCCGGCGGCTGGCGCATCGTCGTGGCCGAGGACGGGCAGAGCGCCGTCACCGACTACGTCGTCCGGGGCCGCGCCAACGGCCTCACCTGGGTGGAGTTCACGCCGCACACCGGGCGCACGCACCAGATCCGCGTGCACGCCGCCCACATCGGCTGCCCGCTGGTGGGCGACCCGCAGTACGGCGGCCCCGGCGGCAAACCGCTGCACCTGCATTCCCGCGCCATCACCGTGCCGCTCTACCCCAAGAAGCCGCCGATCGCCGTGACCGCCCCGGTGCCTGCGCACCTGTTGGACGCGCTAACCGCCTGCGGCTTCGATCCTTCCACCGACACGGCGCCCACCCATGGCGACGGTCGCTGAGGCGCTGGTGGCACCGGCCAGCCGCCCGAACCCTTCGACATTCCGCCGATTCCGGGTCCGGACGGCCGTTGAGCCGCGCCCGGAACACTCCTCCTCAGACGCCGCGGCGCGCCGTGGTGTCGGTGGCGTGCAGCGTTTCCCGGTCGGTCACGAAGAAGCCGACCACACCGGCCACCACGGCCAGCAGCGCGTGCAGCCAGATGTCGTTGCCGTGGATCGGCACCAGCCCGAACACGGTGTCTAGGCCGGGGATGAATCCCATGACGACGAAGACGGCGTAGATCACCGCCGTGCTGCGCAGGAACGTTCGCGACGCGAGGATGCCGCTGAAGAAGGCGAAGAAGCCCCACAACGCGAAGGCCAGGTGGATCAGGTTGTGCAGGACGTTGACCGGGAACAGCCCGAGCAGCAGGCCGTGCATCGAGTTGATGACCAGTTCCTCGCCCGGCGGCGGCGGACTGACCAGGCCGGGGACGAATCCCAGCAGGCCGGCCCCCGCGAAGGCCACGGCCAGGATAAGCGCGGTGTAGCGAGACCACATGGTTCACACTCCATTGATTCGGCCCATTGATTCGGCGACACAATTTTCAGCCGATTTCAACAGGAGCGCGCGGGGGATGTTGCGCTGCCCGCGTGGCTCACCCGCCGGCGTAGCGACGGCGCCATTCCCTTTCGATCCGTTCCGCCCACGACGGGTGCAGTTCCGGCAGCGCGGGGCCCAGCGCGTCGGGTGCCGGTGCCGCGGGATGGCGGGGGATGGACTCGAACAGGCGGCGCTCGTCGGGGCGCAGTTTGGCCATATCGAGGACGGTGGCGGCCCCCCAATGGCGCGGATCGGCCTTGCGCGCCTGCGCCTCCGGCGACAGCAGAAAATCGATCACCACCATCGCCCCCTCCCGCGCACGGGCGTTGAAGGGTATGGCCAGGAAGTTGACGGCGCCGATGGTACCGCCGTCCAGCCCGAAGACGCGCGCCGTCGTGGGCAGCAGGCCGGCCTCCATGGCGCTCGCCGCTTCGAGCAGGCTGAACGCCATCGAAATGTCGATCTGCCCGTCCTTCAGCAGTTGCCGTTCCTCCGTCCCGCTGGCCGGAAACTCCGTTCCGCCACGCCACAGCAGCGGATGCAGTTCGTCGAGGTAGGGCCACAGCGGTTCGGTGACGAGGTCGAAGTTCTCCTCCGTCGCCGGCTGCACCAGCGACGACCAGTCCGACGACAGCGCCATCAATACCTGCTTAAGGAAGGTCGAGCCCAGGAGGTTCGGCGGGCGCGGATAGGTGAATCGGCCGGGGTTTTCCCTAGCCCATTCCAGCAGCGCCTGGATGCTGCGCGGCGGACTGGGCAGCGTCGCCGAATCATGCACGAAGACGAAGCGCGCCATGCTCCACGGCGCCTCCATCCCCTCCACCGGCACGGTGAAATCGACGGTTGTGGGCTTTCCCGCCGTGTCCACCAGCCGCTGGTTGGGAAGGCGCTGCGTGAACGGCCCGAACAGCAGCCCCTTCTCCTTCATGGCGGCGAAGTGCTTGCCGTTGATCCACAGCAGGTCGATGGCGCCGTCCTTCGACCGGCCCGCGGCCTTGTCCGCCTGCACGCGCGCCACAGCCTCCGCCGTATCGGCCAGCTTGACGTGCTTCACGTCGACGTCGAAGCGCGCCTTCACCGTCTCGGCCACCCAGTGCAGATAGTCGTTCGCTTTCGCCGAGCCGCTCCAGGTAGCGAACTGGACGACCTGCCCGCGCGCTTTGGCAAGCACGTCGTTCCATTCCTGCGCCGCCGCTTCCCCGGCGAACAGCAGCAGGAGCACGGCCGACAGGAGGGCCGGCAGTATGGGCCTCGGGCGCGACATGGCCTGTTCCTTCCTCCCGTGGCCGCTCTTGCCATCGCGGCGGCCGTCGTTGCCGGCGCGTTTCCCGCCGTTCACTCAAGTGTGCGTGAAAAAGGCCCGTTCGCGCCAGCGCTTGTAAGCGGCGGCGTCGTCAACGTCGTCCAGCACGTCGACGAATCCGATGGAGCTTCCCGGCGTCAGCCCGGCGAGCGTGTCGGCCAGCGCATGCTCCGTCGACCAGCGGACGTCGCGGAACAGCCCGGCCGGCACCCGCCGGCTGCGCCGCGCGCCCACCAGCCAATAGCCGCCGTCGCCCGCCGGTCCGAACACGAACGCGTGCCGCCCCAACGCCCGGAAGGCCCTGGCGACGTGCGGGGCATCCAGGTCGGGGATGTCGCTGCCGACCACCACCACCGGGCCGGGCGGCAGTGCGCGGAGCGGCCGCACCATGCGCGCGCCCAGGTCGCC
>DASWVP010000596.1:0-2508 GCA_036401175.1 Azospirillum sp.
ATGCGGCGCTCTTCCGGCTGCACCACAGGCGGGGACGGCGCCACTTGGCGCACCGCCGGCTGCGGCTGGCGAACCGGCGGCGCCATGGCCGGCGGCGGTTCGCCGCGCGCCGGCGCCTGAACGATCGCCGGGTTCGAGCCCGTCATCGGCGCCGGGATCGAACGTCCCGCCTCCGGCATGTCGCGCAGGCGCGGCACGTTGCCCGGCCTGCCGGCGCGGTTTTCGCCGTCGCCCCGGACACGTGCCGGCGGGTGGTCGATGCGCGACGGCGACGGCGGCACCACGATGCGCGCGGCCGGGGCCGACTGCAGCACCTGCCCACCCGAACGCGCGCGCTCGCCGTCATGGATGCGCATGCGCCGCGCCTCGGCGATCGCGGGCGTGATCACCGGCGAGGCCACCGGGGGCGTGGCGACCACCACGCGCTGCGCCGGCTGGTTGACCAGTTGCTGCACCACCTGCGTGGCGCGGATCCGCGAGGCCGCGCCGGCCACGGGTTGCCGGTTGAGCATGGCCTCCTGCGGCACCACCGTGACTGCATGCGGGTGGCGGCGGTTGCGGTAGTCGATGTTCCTCACCGCCAGCTGCGGGTTGTTGACGATGGTCGTGACGTTGGTGATGTGCGTCACGTGCGTGATGTTGACCTGCTGCACGTAGCCCGGGCTCACGCGGTAGGTCGGCACGTAGACCTCGCGCGGGGCGAGTGGGAACCAGCCGATCGGATGCCGGTTGCCGATGGAGATGTTGATGCTGACGTGCGGCCCGCCGACCCAGCCGACCAGCGCCGGGGCATAGACCGGGCGGCGCACGTAGGTGCCCGGCACCCAGGCCCAATGGCGGTGGTGCATGACCCAGCGGCCGTAGTGGAACGGCGCGAAGCCCCAGGGCATGTCGTCCACCCAGGTCCAGCCCCAGGGGCTGATCCAGGCCCAGTGGCCGGCGCCGTAGGGCGCCCAGCCGGCGGGCACCACGCGCGGCACCCACACCGCGCCATATTCCGGCGCCTGCTCCCAGCGGCCGTAGCGGTCGAGGTCTTCGACGCCGGTCATCTCGGGCGACACGTAGCGCGTCGAGGCGCTGCGGTCGTCCTGGCGGTCGCGCTCGTCGTTCCAGGCGGCGAAGCTGTCGCGCTCGGGGTCGGTGATGCTGTACTGCGCGGCGTTCTGGCGCTCGAGCCAGAACTCGGCGCGCTGGCCGCCGTACACGGTGAGCGCGCTGCCCGGGCCTTCGTACAAGGCCTCGCCGCTCCACACGGTGACGTGGCTCGTCTCGTCGCCGCGGTCGAAGCGGTAGCGCCCCGCCCGGTTGGCGGTGAATCGGCCTTCGGCGGTGGCGAGCTCGAACTCGCGGGCCGATTCGAGGCTGCGCAGCCGCACGCCGGCCGTGCCGCTGTGCAGGTGCAGCGCGATGCGCTCGTCGTCGATCTGCACCACCTCGAGTTCGGTGCCGCTGTCGAGGCGGACGGTGGTGGAGCCGATGCGCAGCTCCGCGCGGCCGCCGGCGTCGGTGGCGACGCGGTCGCCGGTGGTCAGCGGGCGGTTGCGCACCGCGCTGATCCATTCGCCGGCGTCCGGCGTGTAGAGCCACACCTGGCCGGTCATCTCGCCCAGGCGGCCCACCCGCCCGGGCGGGTCGGCCCAGGCGGCGGGCGCAAGCGCTGCGCACAGCAAGGCGGCCACGCCGACGAACAGGCGCCGGGCGGTGTCGGACAGGTTTCGGGTGATGGACCTCATGCGAGCCTCTTCGGGTTGGGCCTCTTGGGGCGTCACCCTGTCAACGCGGCCTGGGCGGACTCGGCTGACCATGCCGCCCCCCGTGAAACCTTGCTTTACACAGCAGAAACCAAAGCCGGCGCCTGGGTTTGCCGCGGATCAATCGTCGGCGCCCGGCTCCAGCTCGGGAAACAGCACGCTCGTGAAGCCGAACTGCCTGAAATCGCGGATGCGCATCGGGTACAGCTTGCCGACCAGGTGATCGCATTCGTGCTGCACCACGCGGGCGTGAAACCCCTCCGCCTCGCGGTCGATCGGCCGCCCATGCTGGTCGAAGCCGCGGTAGCGGATGCGCGCGAAGCGGGGCACCACGCCGCGCATGCCCGGCACCGAGAGGCAGCCCTCCCAGCCCTCCTCTTCCTCGTCGCCCAGGGGCGTGATGGTGGGGTTGATCAGCACCGTTTCCGGCACCGGTGGTGCGTCGGGGTAGCGCTCGTTGTGCTTGAAGCCGAAGATGACCAGCTGCAGGTCGACGCCGATCTGCGGCGCGGCCAGTCCCGCGCCATTGGCCGCATGCATGGTCTCGAACATGTCGTCGACCAGCTCGCGCAGCTCCGGCGCTTCGAAGCGCTGCACGGGCTGCGCCACGCGCAGCAGGCGCGGGTCGCCCATCTTGAGGATTTCTCGAACGGTCACGGCGGGCTCCTCGAAAGTCGGTCGGCCATTTTCGCGCTCAGCGCGCCAGCAGCGCCTTCAATGCCTCTTCGTCCAGCACGGGCACCCCGAGTTCCTGCGC
>DASWVP010000597.1:0-6880 GCA_036401175.1 Azospirillum sp.
CGGATCGCCGCCCTCGGCAAGGAGTTGCGCGGCGCTCAGCGCCCACGCGTCGCGGTCCGGGCACAGCGCGAAGGCGGCGAGGAAGGCATCCGCCGCTTCGCCCCGCCGGTCGAGCGCCCGCAGCGCGTTCGCCAGATTGACGTGGTAGTCGGCGACGCCCGGCGCGCGGGCGATGGCGGCGCCGATGCGCGCGACCGCCAGATCGGGCCGGCCGGCCTGCGCCAGCAGCACGCCCAGCAGATGCAGGGCGTCGGGCTGGTCGGGGTCGGCCTCCAGGATGCGGGTGTACAGCACCTCCGCCTCGGCGAGGCGGCCGGCCTGATGGTGGTCGACGGCGGCGAGCAGCGCCTCCTGAATGGTCGCCATCGGACGCTTTCCGTCAGAGGGGTTGCCAGCGCGTCCTTTGTGGACCGGCGGGCCGCACCGGGGCAAGCCGGATGCGCGGGCGCGCCGGACGTGGTATTCTAACCCCTTCGGATCGGAGGTCCGCCCATGGCTTCGCCGCTCGACATCGCCGTCACCGGCCTCACCGCCCAGACCCGCCGGGTCGAGGCGTCGGCGTCGAACACCGCGAACGTGCGCAGCCGCGGCGCGCTGCCCGACGCCACCGGCGCCGTGCCGGCGGGCAAGCCGGCCGCCTACCAGCCGGTCGGCGTGGCGCAGAGCGAGCAGCGCCTGGGCGCGGAGGCCGCCGGCACGCGGGCGACCTTCACGCCGATCACCCCCGCCTATCTGGCCGAGTACGACCCGCAAGCCGGCTTTGCCGATTCGCAGGGCATGGTGGCGGCGCCCAACGTCGACCTCGCCCGCGAATCGGTCAACCAGATCGCCGCCGGCCGCGCCTACGCCGCCAACATCGCCGTCGCGCGCACCGCCGACGAGATGCAGAAATCGCTGCTCGACTCGAAGGTTTGATGCGCCGGACTCTGGTCACCCGCCCAGCACGACGATGTCGGCGGCGTTCAGCGCCGGCACCCCGACCAGCGTGACGAGGTGCACCGCCGCCGTCGGGCCGGTGCCGTCGGCGTCGAACCACAGCGCGCCGGACAGGCTGTCGTAGATCAGCCGGTCGTCGCCGTCCGCCGCGCGGTCCAGGGCGAACCGGCCGGCCGGCAGGGCGCCGGGCGACAGGCCGAAGGCGCTGCCGAGCACCGCGATCCGATCCGCCCCCCTTTCGAAATCGGTGATCGTGTCGCCGCCGTCGGCGGGCGCGTCGAAGCGGAACAGGTCCGGGCCGGCCCCGCCCGCCAGCGTGTCGGCGCCCGGCCCGCCGGCCAGCGTGTCGTTGCCCAGATTGCCGGCCAGCCGGTCGTCCCCCGCGCCCCCGGCCAGGACGTCGTCGCCCTGCCCGCCGAATACGGCGTCCGCCCCCTCCCCGCCGTCCAGCGCGTCATTGTCCAGGTTGCCGTACAGCACGTCGTTCCCGGCATCGCCCTGGGCGAGGTCCGCACCCTGCCCGCCGAACAGCGTGTCGGCCCCGGCGCCGCCGACCAGGTGGTCGGACTGCTGGTTGCCGTACAGCGCATCGTCGCCCGCGGCGCCGTCGATGGTGTCGCTGCCGTCCAGCCCGTACAGCACGTCGGCCCCCGCGCCGCCGGGCAGCGCATCGGCGGCGGCCGTGCCCGGCCCGTGCGGCGCCACCAGCGCATAGCTGCCGTCGGGGCCGGCGATGCGGATGTCGTCGAAGTAGATGGTGCGGGTGTCGGCGCCGGTGTCGTCCGGCTGCTCCCACGGGAACTTGTAGATGCCGACCTTGAAGTACGGCCCTTCCTGGTCGTTGAAGCAGTTGGCCGCGTTCGGCAGATCGAGCACGAGCCGGCCGTCGCGCCACAGCTGCAGGCTGCCCGTGGCGTCGGTGTAGCCCCACTTGATCTTCCACACCCAGTCGGTCCAGGTGCCGACGGCGCTGCGCACATCGCCCAGGTCGTGGGTGATCACGCTGTCGTAGCGCTGGCCGGTGGCCGGCGTCAGGGCGTCGGCGTCGGCGCGGACGCGCACGACGAGGTGGTTCGTGCCATCGTCCCACGGCAGGATCTTGAGGGCGACCGCTGGGCTCTTCCACTCCTCGCCCTGGTCGGGCCAGTCGTGGAACTGCATGAGGATTTCCGGCGAACTGTCGGTTTCCCAGTCGGCCGGCATGTAGACCTTGGTGCCATACCAGTAGGTGGCGCCGATCCGCGCGTTCTGTCCGCCGGTGAAGTCCGGCGGCTGCATGCTGTCCGGCACCAGTTCGGTGCGGAAGGGAACGGGGCTGCGGTAATGGTCGAGGTGGAACTGGGCGGCGCGCTCGCCGGCGATGTCCACCACCGGAATGACGTTGTTGCCGGAATGGTGGAAGCCCAGGGCCACCATGTCGCTGACGGTGTCGAAGGTGGCTTCGAACTGGAGGCCGGGGCGGGTGAAGGCCATGCGCAGCGTCCCTCGGTCTTCGGGCCGAGCGTGATCGCCGCGCCCGTTTCACGCTGCCATATGAGGGAAGTCGCGGGCCGGGCCAATGGAGGAAGGCGGGGTACGGCGGCCGTGGACCGGCCGCCCCGGTGGCGAAGGCCACCGGAGACCGGATACCGCTTTCAGGGTACCGACAGCGCGGATGACGTCGCCCGAATGATGGGCCAGACGACTATGATGGGTCAGACGACTATGATGGGTCAGACGACGATGTTGAGGTTCTGGCCGCGCGTTTCGGTGACGTTGCCGCCCCCGGAAGTGCCGGACGCACCACCGGTGCCACCGGCGAGCAGCGCCGAGACGGCGCCCTGCTGCTGCGCGGAACTGCCCAGCATCTTCATGCCGGTGTCCATCTGCGTCATGGACTGGCGCAGCGCCACCGCTGCCCCGGCCGTCGTGGATGTGACGTCCATGCGCCCTGCTCCTTCAAATGACCACGTTCACGTGCGGCGCGCCGCCGCCCGCCGACGTGGTCGATGGTGTCGACACCGGCGCCGGGCCGACCGTCTGCGCCGCGGCGCCGTCCGCCCGATAGGCCGGCGGTGCCGAAGCGGTCGTTGTGGCGCCCGTCGCGACGCCTGGCGTGACGCCAAACATGGCCGCCGGACCGGCCCCGTCCCGCGACCGGGACGTGCCGTTGCCCGTCTCTTCGGCGGCGCCGCCGACGATGACTTCCAGCCTTTTCCGCCGGTCTTCCTTCTTCTGGGCTTCCTCGTACTGCTTGAGGGCCGTTTCCGAAGGGATCTGATCGACGGTCGATCCGGTCGAGGGGTCACGATACAGGAGAACCAGGCGCGATGCATCCGCGTTGAACGAGAACGCGATCATCGGATAGCGCGCGACCAGCGGCGACCCGCTCTTGTCCTTCGACGGAATCGGGGAGTCCGCCTGACCCTCGACGGCGTCGCCGTTGCGGGTCGTCATGACGGGCAGCATCCTCGGCGATGCCGCTATGGCCGATGCCATGTTCATGACCGACTCTTGGAGCCAAAGACAGTTCCAACGTTACATTACATGGGCTGGCGCGTTTTGTAAAGGCTTCGTTCCTTCGCACGCCTTCGCGCCGCACGACCGGTGCCGTGCGGCGGGACCAGCCTGCGACGAAGGCGCGGGGCGGCCGAGTCCAGGAAGGCGTCGACGCTTGCTGATGTCTTGGCGGATTCTTCAGCGGGACTGAGCCTTATCTTTCGTCATACAACGAAACAACGGGAAGAGTCCCGGATTGATTCCCGTTACGCGACCGGCCGGCGGGCGGTGACGACCAACCCGGCCACCGGCTGGCTGCCCTCGTGCCGCAGCGTTTCCGGAACCAGCCCGCGCGTGTCGAGCCCGGCGTCGCCCAGGGTGCGGCGCACGTAGTCGGCGGCGTGCGTGTAGCGCCCGTGCGGGTTGACGCGGTAATCGCTGCCGCCGTCCATCGTCTCGACGGTGAAGGCCAGCAGGCCGCCGGGCCGCAACGCCCGCGCGGCGGCGGCGAGAACCGTGTCGAGCGCGCCGAAGTAGCACAGCACGTCCGCCGCGATGATCAGGTCGAACGCCTCCGGCCGCCCGGCGAGGAAGGCGCCCAGTTCCGCCTCGCACAACTCGTCGTACAGGCCGCGGCCGTAGGCGCGGCCCAGCATTCCGGGCGACAGGTCCACGCCGACCAGCCGGCGCGCCAGCGGGCGCAGCAGCGGACCGCACAGCCCTGTGCCGCATCCGGCGTCGAGGATGGTGGCGCCGCGCCCCACCCCCTCGGCCCGCACCGCCGCCGCCAGAAGCTCCGGCGCGCGATAGCCCAGGCCCGCCAGCGTCTGTTCGAAGGCCGGGGCGAACAGGTCGAAGGTCTGCCGGACGAACCCGTCGGACGCGCGCGTCTCCGTCGCCTTCCCGGCCAGCGCCGCGCCGAGGTGGGATGCGAGCGCGTTGTCGGGATACTCGTCCAGCCACTCCCCGGCATAGCGCGCCGCCGCCTCGACGGCGCCGTTGCCGTGCATCAGGTACAGCGCGCGGCCGAGGTTCTCGTGTGCCAGTCGCGATTGCGGGTCGAGGCGCAGCGCGCGGCGGTAAGCGAACACCGCGGCTTCCAGTTCGCCGGAATCGGAGCGGTTGTTGCCGTAGTTGTTGTGCGCATCGGTGAAGTCCGGGGCGAGCGCCATGGCGCACCGCAGATGGCGGGCGCCGCCGTCCAGGTCGCCCGTCCACTTCAGCGTCGAACCGATGTTGTAATAGACGCGCGCGTCCGGCAGGCCGGCGGCGAGCACCTGGCGGAAGACGTCCAGCGCCTCGTCGAACCGCTGCTGCGCGATGAGCACGTTGCCCAGGTTGTTGAGCGCTTCCGGAAACGGCGTCCTGGCCTCCAGCGCGCGCCGGAACGCGGCTTCCGCCTCCTGCAGGCGCCCCTGTCCGGCCAGCAGGATGCCCTGCTCGAAATCGACGTCGGCTGGGGAGATCGGGCGGCCGAGCCGCAGGGACGTGCCGGTCACGGAGTGCATCCTCAAGTCGAAAAAAACGCGGTCCGCAGCAGACTACACGCCACCGGCCGCCGTCAACGGGCCTGCGCGCGGCCACAGGCCCGGCCGCCGCGCCGTCGCCCGATAAAGCGGTATGCCGAGCGTACAGGCGCCGCTCTTTACGTGACGTTAACCATACCAGCGCGACAAAGGGGGCACGCAAGGTCACCGACTGTTTTCGGCATTGCGTTTTTCCTCCCTGTAAACTTGGGCCGCCTCGTGCGGCCCATTTGTTTTCCGGCCCATTGCCATTTTGTTTTCATCCGGCTTGCGCGGACCGGTGCGGTCATGCTGCCATGCCCCGGCGTGACGACGCCCGGAAGGGGCCTTGAGCCAGACGACATGAGCCAGAACACCCGCAACCGCGGCGGCCGGCCGGCCACACCGAACACCAGCGCCACCGGTGCGCGTCTGGCGGACGCGCTGGCGCACCATCAGGCCGGCCGCTTCCACGAGGCCGAGGCCGGGTACCGCGCCGTGCTGCAGGCGCAGCCGCGCAACGCCGACGCGCTGCATCTGCTGGGCGTCCTGGCGCTGCAGGTGGGACAGCCGACCGCGGCGGTGGAACTCATCGGCCGGGCCATCGAGAACGCCGGCGCCGTCGCCGACTACCACGACAACCTGGGCAGCGCCCTGGCGGCATCCGGCCGCCATCGCGAGGCGGCGGATTCGCACGGGCGGGCGGTGCGGCTGAAGCCCGACTTCGCGCAGGCGCGCTTCAACCTGGGCAACGCGCTCCAGGCGCTGGGCGAGGCGGGGCGGGCGGCCGGGGCGTTCCTGGGGGCGCTGGCCCTGCGGCCCGACTACGCCAAGGCCTGGTACAACCTGGGCAACGCGCTGCGCGAAACCGGCCACACGGACGGCGCCGTCACGGCGCTGGACCGCGCGGTGGCGCTGGCGCCGGGCATGATGGAGGCGCACACCAACCTGGGCGACGCGCTGGCGGTGCTCGGCCGTCTCGACGCCGCGGTGGCGCGGCACCGCGCGGCGGTGGCGCTGCAACCGGACGACGCGACCGCATGGTACAACCTCGGCGCCGCACTCCAGCAGAACAACGCCTACGAGGAGGCGGAGATCGCCTACCGCGAGGCGTTGCGCCGGGCGCCGCGGCATTTCGGCGCCCTGAACAACCTGGGCAGCGTGCTCAAGCGCCTCGGCCGGCCGGAGCAGGCGGAGGCCTGCCACCGGCAGGCGCTCGACCTGCGGCCCGATTTCGTGGAGGCGCTGTACAATCTGGGCAACGCGCTGCAGGCGCAGGGCAGGATCAAGGAGGCCCAGGCCTGCTACGAGGATGTGCTGGAGCGCAACCCCGACCTTGCCACAGCCAGCCACAACCTTTCTTTGCTGGCGCTGCGGCATGGCGACCTGGAGCGCGGCTGGTACGGCTATGACCGGCGCTTCGCGGCGCGCGAGGCGCTGCCCGACCGCCACGTCGCCGCCCCGCCCTGGCAGGGCGAAGCGCTGGGTGGCGGCACCCTGCTGATCTGGCGCGAGCAGGGTGTGGGCGACGAGATTCTGTTCGCGTCGTGCTACGCCGACGCCATCGCGCGGGCCGGCGGTCCGGTGGTGATCGAGGCGGACCCGCGTCTCGTGCCGCTCCTGGCGCGCTCGTTCCCGGACGCCACCGTGCGCGCGGAAAGCTGCGACGACGCGGGGAATGAGACGATCGAGCCGCCGGACTGCGCCGCGCAGGTCCCCGCGGGGACATTGCCGCGCCTGCTGCGCGGGGGGTTGGACCGCTTTCCGGCGCGCGCGTCGTGGCTGGTGGCGGAGGCGGAGCGGGCGCGGGCGTGGGCAGAGCGTCTGGCGGGTCTGGGTCCGGGGCTGCGGGTCGGCATCGGCTGGCGCAGCAGCCTGATGACGCAGGAGCGCAAGGGGGCCTACACGACGCTGGAGGCGTGGGCGCCGGTGTTCGCGGTGGCGGGGGTGCACTTCGTCAA
>DASWVP010000598.1:0-4590 GCA_036401175.1 Azospirillum sp.
CAAGGCCGTGCCGGCGCGCGAGATCCCGCCCGAGAAGGCGCGCCCGCCCAGCCCGCGCCTGCCGGCCGCCTGCACCGCCGTGCTGCGCGCCACCGGCACCAAAATGGCGTCGGCGGACGTCCTGCGGACCGGCGACAACGATTAACGAGAGCTTAACCAGAACGGGGCAGCATGCTTGCCGGAACACCGGCACAGGCCGGGGTGTCCGATCGAACGGCGGGTGCGGACGGCGATGAGCGACAAGAACGACCAGGGTGAAGCTCCGCATCCCAGCCTGAAGACGCGGTTCCAGGCGTGGTGGGAAGGCTATGACCTGTCCGGCGCCAAGCGCCGGAAGGGCGAGGAGGAGCACGCCCCCGCGCCGACGCAGAAGGCGCCCGATCCCGGCATGAACCGCTGGGGCAAGCCGTTGTGGACCGCCACCCGCATCGAGGTTTCCGAAAAGCTGTGGGGCCGCGGCTTCAACACGCCGGGCGGCACGGACCACGTCCCCTACCTCGTCAAGCCGATGGGCCTCAACCCGGCGATGAGCGTGCTCGACCTCTCCGCCGGCCTGGGCGGCACCAGCCGCACCATGGCGTCCAAGTATGGCTGCTGGGTGACCGGGCTGGAGGCGTCGGAAATGCTCGCCAAGGAGGGCATGCAGCGCACCCACCAGGAAGGTCTGGACAAGAAGGCACCCATCGAGATCTACGATCCCGAGCACTTCTCCTGGCCCAAGCGCGTGGACGCCATCGTCTACAAGGAGGGGATGTTCACGCTGCGCGACAAGGACCAGATGTTCGACGGAATCGAACTGGCCCTGAAGCCGCGCGGCCACATCCTGATGACCGACTACATCCTCGCCCCCGGCGCCGACCCCGCCGCGCTCAAGGGCTGGGCCGCCAAGGAACCGCAGGAACCGCACCTGTGGACGCTGGAGCAGATGCAGAACGGCTTCGCCCAGCGCAACCTCGATCTGCGGATATCCGAGGACATCTCCGACACCTACCGCCACCTGATCCTCACCGCCATCCAGACCTTCGTGCAGTACCTGGAGCAGCGCACCATGGATCAGGCGACGAAGCTCGCCGTGATGGACGAGGTGGAACTGTGGGTGCGCCGCGTCGGCGCCCTGGAAGGCGGCCTGCGCTGCTACCGCTTCTACGCGCTGAAGCCGGCGGAGTAGGGGGTTGTACGGCCGAGCCAGGGCAATCAGGTGAAGGCTTGGATTCCCCCACAAATAGGAAAGCCGTCATCCCCGCGCAGGCGGGGATCCATGTTTCCGACGACCGGACGCTACGGAAAACGTGGATCCCGCCTGCGCGGGGATGACGGGAAATTCAAATAATGAGATCAAAGTCCTTCACCCGATTGCCCTGACGGCCGAGCGGAAACACGGACACCTCCCCACTTCGTCCTGCCCGGGCCCAGTCCCGGGCACCCACGCACCTTGGATTGGTCGGAGTGCGTGGGTACCCGGGACAAGGCCGGGCAAGACGGTGGAAAGGTTTTGGCAGATCGCGGTGCGTCGACATTTGCGCTTGATGGTATTACCGGCTGGTGACACGGCGACGCCGATCAAGAGCGATGCAGTGCGGATCGTCGAGCAGGGAATCGAGGTCCTCGTGCCCCGGCGGATACTCGGCGGACATGATGGCGTCGCGCACGTCGTCGGGCAGCTCCCCGATGGTGAGGACTTCCCGTTCCCGCTTGCGCAAGGTCTGATAATGCGCGTACTCGTCCGCCGAGATGAAGACACCGGCGGTGCGTCCATCGCTGGTCACGGCAACGGGCTCGCGCTGCGCTTCGTTCTGGTAGCGGCCGAAGTTTCGGCAGAAGTCGTTCGCTGGAACGGTGCGCATGGAATTCCCCGTCTGCATTGTCGGTAATGTGCGCATTTTCCCCCGTCCGGGCAAGGTGGGGAATCGCGCCGCTTTGGGTTGACAGCCCGCAACCGCGCCACTATGGTCCGCGCCCTGACGAACACGCCGCCGACCTGCACCAGGAATTGCTGCCATGAAGATCGTGAACTCCCTCAAGTCGATGAAGACGCGCCACAAGGCCTGCCGCGTGATCCGCCGCAAGGGCCGGGTCTACGTCATCAACAAGCAGAACCCGCGCTTCAAGGCCCGCCAGGGCTGAGTCGGCCCGCGGCCGGTTCGTCCGGCCGCGCCACATCGCAGGGCTTGTTCGGCCGCGCCGGTTCTCCGGCGCGGTTTTCGCTTTTGACGGCTCCTTTGCGCTCCGATAATTGGTAATACCACTTGCCCATGGGGCGGAGTGGTGATACCGCTTACCCGAAGAACGCCCCAGGTCGAGGGTGGTCGTTGGGAGGAGCAAGCCGGCATGAAGATGCCCGCGCCGGACAGCGGTGTCCTGTCCCGCCGCCGTGAGATCGTCGAACGCCTGCGCGCCATCGTGCCCGGCGAAGGCGTCATCGTCGACGAATCGGAACTCCGCGCCTATGAGAGCGACGGGCTGACCGCCTATCGCCAGCCGCCGCTCGTCGTCGTGCTGCCCAGCACGACGCAGCAGGTGAGCGAGGTGCTGCGCGCCTGCAAGGAGATGGGCGTCAAGGTCGTGCCGCGCGGCGCCGGGACCTCGCTGTCGGGCGGCGCGCTGCCGCTCGCCGACGGCGTGCTGCTGGGCCTGGGCAAGTTCAACCGGATCCTCGGGATCGACTACGACAACCGCTGCGTCGTGGCGCAGCCGGGCGTCACCAACCTGGGCATTTCCAACGCGGTGGCGCACCAGGGCTTCTATTACGCGCCCGATCCGTCCAGCCAGATCGCCTGCACCATCGGCGGCAACGTCGCCGAGAATTCCGGCGGCGTGCACTGCCTGAAATACGGGCTGACCACCAACAACCTGCTGGGCGTCGAGATGGTGCTGATGGACGGCACCGTGGTGCGCCTGGGCGGCAAGCACCTGGAGGCCGGCGGCTACGACCTGATGGGCATCGTCACCGGCTCCGAAGGGTTGCTGGGCGTGGTCACCGAGGTGACCGTGCGCATCCTGAAGAAGCCGGCCACCGCGCGGGCCGTGCTGCTGGGCTTCCCGACCAGCGAGAGCGCGGGCGACTGCGTCGCCGCCATCATCGCCGCCGGCATCATCCCCGGCGGCATGGAGATGATGGACAAGCCCGCCATCCACGCCGCCGAGGACTTCGTCCACGCCGACTATCCGCTGGACGTCGAGGCGCTGCTGATCGTCGAGCTGGACGGCCCGCCGGCCGAGGTGGACCACCTGATCGGCCTCGTCGACGCCATCGCGCGAGCGCGCGGCGCCGTCTACGCCCGCACCTCCAACAGCGAGGAGGAGCGGCTGGTGTTCTGGGCCGGCCGCAAGGCGGCCTTCCCGGCGGTGGGCCGAATCAGTCCCGACTACCTGTGCATGGACGGCACCATCCCCCGCAAGGCGCTGCCGCTCGTGCTCCAGCGCATGACCGAGATGTCGGCGCGGTACGGGCTGCGCGTCGCCAACGTCTTCCACGCCGGTGACGGCAACCTGCACCCGCTGATCCTCTACGACGCCAACAAGCCGGGTGAGCTGGAGGCGGCGGAGTCGTTCGGCGCCGACATCCTGAAGCTGTGCGTCGAGGTGGGCGGCGTGCTGACCGGCGAGCATGGGGTGGGCGTGGAGAAGCGCGATCTGATGGTGCACCAGTTCACCGACACCGACCTGAAGCAGCAGCAGCGCCTGAAGTGTGCCTTCGACCCCGACGGGCTGCTGAACCCCGGCAAGATGTTCCCGGAGCTGCACCGCTGCGCCGAGCTGGGCCGCCTGCACGTCTCCGGCGGCAAGCTGCCGTTCCCCGACATCCCGAGGTTCTGAGGGGCCGTCCGTGAGCATCACCACCTTCAAGCCGGACACCCCGGCACAGCTCGCCGACACCGTGGCCTGGGCGCTGAACGCCGCCGAGCCGCTGGAACTGCTGGGGCTGGGCAGCAAGCGCCGACTCGGGCGGCCGGTGCAGGCGGGCTACGCGCTCGACCTGTCGGCGCTGTCCGGCGTGGTCGCCTATGAACCGGACGAGCTGGTGCTGACCGTCCGGGCCGGCACGCCGCTGTCCGAGATCCTGCCCATGCTGGCCGAGCGGCACCAGCACTTGGCTTTCGAGCCGCAGGACCTGGGTCCGCTGTTCGGCGGGGCGCCGGGCGGCGGCACGATGGGCGGGCTGCTGGCCTGCGCGCTGTCCGGCCCGCGCCGCATCCAGGCCGGCTCGGCGCGCGACCATTTCCTGGGGTTCGAGGCGGTGTCCGGCCGTGGCGAGGTGTTCCGCGCCGGTGGCAAGGTGGTGAAGAACGTCACCGGTTACGACGTGCCGAAGCTGATGGCCGGCTCCATGGGCACGCTGGCCGCGCTGACCGAGGTGACGGTGAAGGTGCTGCCGGCGCCCGAGGACACCCGCACCCTGATCCTCGCCGGCCGCGACGACGAGGACGCGGTGCGCCTCCTGACCCGCGCGCTGCAAAGCCCGCACGAGGTGTCGGGCGCCGCGCACCTGCCGGCCCCGGTCGCCGGCCGCTCCGCCGTCAAATCCGTGGCCGGCGCGCACGCGGGCGTCACGGCGGTGCGGCTGGAGGGCTTCGGCCCCTCGGTGGCGGC
>DASWVP010000599.1:0-28377 GCA_036401175.1 Azospirillum sp.
GAGCGGCAGCCCCATCAGCACCGCGACCGGCACGGCGAACGGGTTGTCGGCGGCGGCGTAGCGGGCGAACAGCTCCTGCGGGACATAGCCGTGCAGGGCCGCGCCGATGCCGATGCCGACCAGGACGTACAGCCAGATCCGTCCGACGATGTCGCGCACCTCGCCCCAGGCGTAGCGGACCCGGCCGGCGGGCGAGGTGTCCACCGCGGTCTGCGCCAGCGCGCCCATGCGGATCTTCCAGACGTACTCCTCGACATAGCGTTCCATGTGCAGCCGGTCGATCAGCACGCCGCCGATCAGGCCAATGCCCATGCCAGCGGCGACGTACACGGCCGTCAGCTTCCACCCGACGATGGACGCCAGGATGACCACCGCCACCTCGTTCACCAGCGGCGAGGTGATCAGGAAGGCCATGGTGACGCCGACCGGGATGCCGCCTTCGAGAAAGCCGATGAACAGCGGCACCGACGAGCACGAGCAGAACGGCGTCACCGCCCCCAACACGACGGCGAGCACGTAGCCGACGCCGCGCGATTTCCCTTCCATATAGCCGCGCACCTTTTCCGGCGACAGCAGCGTGCGGAACAGCCCCATCACGAAGACGATGACGACCAGCAGCGCGAAGATCTTGGTCGTATCCTCGACGAAGAAATGGACGGCGTCGGCCAGCTTCGTGTCCGGCGCGAGGCCGAGAAGACGGTAGGCCGTCCAGTCGGCGAGCAGCGTGAAGATCTCGAACATGGCAGCCTCCTGGGCGCCGATCAGGCGGCCCGGTCGCGGGCGGGACGTCCCTGCATGCCGCGCAGGCGCGTCCGATCCGCGCGATGCCCGGCGTTGTCCGCCAGCCCCTCCACCGCCGCCGCCACGACCGTGCGCGCCCAGGGCGGCAGATCGTCGGCGACGGCGTAGAGCATCCATTGGGCGTCGCGCCGCACGCGGACCAGCCCGGCATCGCGCAGCACCGCAAGGTGTTTCGACACCTTGGGCTGGGCGACGGCCAGCGCCTGGGTCAGCTCGCAGACGCAAAGCTCCCCCTCCCCCACCATCAGTGCCAGGGCACGGAGGCGGATCGGGTCGGCCAGCGCGGCGAAGAGTGTGCTTGCGCGTTCCATGGTTCGAATATACGCCCGCCGGCATATGAAGGGTATCGCATATTCCCGTTCAGGCATGCGTCATCCCGACGCAGGCGCCGACAGGCCGCGCGGAAAAGGCTCCGCACGGAAAACGAATCTGATGCTCTGGAAAAAACTGGCGGACCCGAAAGGATTCGAACCTTCGACCTCTGCCTTCGGAGGGCAGCGCTCTATCCAGCTGAGCTACGGGTCCAGCGACAGCGGAGGCGCACCATAGCGCAACACATCCGCCGGCGCAAACACCTCTTGCGGTAAAAATTCAGTTCGAGGCGGGATGGATGCCGAGGGGGCGCTGCTGGCGACGACGCGACGTGCGATTCGGCAGCGATGAGCACAGCACCCTGTTCCGCGCGGAGCGTCCGATGGGTCGGATGGGCGGGGTGATGGCTGAACAAAGTGATAGTTACGACTCCATCGCATCCTCCGAACGGATGTTCACCTGCGCCCTTCGGATGGGTCGAGCGGGCCTCCGTCTTGGAAAACGGCGCAGTGATCCGCCTTACATTAGATTCTGTTGACATGCCGAAGCCGTTTAGTGTCATAACCATAAGACAGGTGAGGTGATCGGCCGGGCGGTGACCGCGGCCGGACAGAGGGGGAGGCTTCCGGACATGTTCAGGACCTTGTCGATACGGGCGCGGCTCATCCTGTCGTCGGTGGCGTGCGTGATCGTCGCCGTCGGCGCCACGACGGCCAGCAACATGTGGCTGAGCCGCGCCATGGTGGATCAGGCCGCCGAGCGCGAGTTGCACACCATCCACCAGTTCCTGGAGGACAGCCTGGCGATGGAGGCGCGGCGCGCCCTGTCGCTGGCCGACGCCGCGGCCACCAACACCATGATCCAGGAACGCTTCGCCGCCGGCGACCGCGCGGCGCTGTCGGCCATGCTGGTGCCCGGCTTCAAGGCGATGAAGGACCAGCACGGCGTCCGCCAGTTCCAGTTCCACCTGCCGCCCGCCACCTCGTTCCTGCGCGTGCACCGGGCCGAGAAGTTCGGCGACGACCTGTCGGGGTTCCGTCACACGGTGGTGCAGGTCAACCGCACGAAGAAGCCCGTCTCCGGTCTGGAATCGGGGGTCGAGGGGCTGGGCGTGCGCGGCGTGGTGCCGGTGTTCCACCAGGGCCGGCATCTCGGCTCGATCGAATTCGGGCTGAGCTTCGACCAGTACTTCTTCGACGCCTTCAAACGGGCAACGGAAGCCGAGGTGGCGCTGTTCCTGAAGACCGATACGGGCTTCACCACCTTCGCCTCGACCTTCAAGGACATGCCGCAGCTGACGCCCGACGCCATGCGGGCGGCCATGGCCGGCGTGTCGCCGGTGGGCACCTTCGCCAGCGGCGACGCCAACCTCGCCTACGTGCTGGCGCCGGTCAGGGACTACCGCGGCGACGCCATCGGCTTCACCGTGCTGGCGCTCGACCGCGGCTATTTCATCGCGGCGCTGGACCGGGCGCGCGACGTCGGGCTGCTCATCGGCCTCGTGGTCATGGTGCTCAGCATCGGCGCGACGGCGCTGGTCAGCGGTTCGCTCGCCCGCGTGCTGCACGGCGTGACCGACGCCATGCGGATGCTGACCGAGGGCCGCAAGGACATCGCCATCCCCGGCACCGAGCGCCGCGACGAGATCGGCGGCATGGCCCGCGCGGTCGAAGGGTTCCGCCGGCAGGCGCTGGAGGTCGAGCGGCTGAACGCCGAGCAGGAGCGCATGAAGGGTCAGGCCGAGGTGGAGAGGCGGCGGACGCTGCAGGCCCTCGCCCAGCACTTCGAGGAGACGGTGGGCGAGGTGGTGCACGGCGTGTCGGCCGGCGCCACGCAGATGCGGGCGTCCGCGCAGTCGCTGTCCGCCATCGCCGAGGAGACCGACCGCCAGACCGCCGCCGTCGCCGCCGCGTCGGAGCAGACGACCAGCAACGTGCAGGCGGTGGCCATGGCCGCCGACGACCTCGCCGCCTCCATCGCGCAGATCAACGCGCGCATTGACCAGTCCACCCGCATGGTACGCGCCGCCGTCGGCGAGGTGGAGACGACCAACGCCACCGTCGAGGGGCTGGCGAACGCCGCCAACCGCATCGGCGACGTGGTCAAGCTGATCAACGACATCGCCAGCCAGACCAACCTGCTGGCGCTGAACGCCACCATCGAGGCGGCCCGCGCGGGCGAGGCGGGCAAGGGCTTCGCCGTGGTCGCCGGAGAGGTCAAGCACCTCGCCGCCCAGACGGCGCGGGCGACCGAGGAGATCGCCCAGCAGATCGCCGGCATCCAGGCCACCAGTTCCGGCGCGGTGTCGGCCATCCGCGCCATCGGCGAGAGCATCGTCGGCATCGACGACACGGTCGGCGCCATCGCCGAGGCGGCCCGCCAGCAGAGCGAGACCACCGCCGCCATCGCCCGCAACGTGCGCGAGGCGACCGCCGGCACGCGTGAGTTCACCACCACCATCACCGGCGTGACCCAGGCGGCCGGCGAGACCGGCCACATGGCGTCCGACGTGCTGGGCGCCGCCAGCGACCTGTCCCGTCAGGCCGAACAGCTCCGCGCCGAGGTCGACCGCTTCGTCGCCGGCATCCGCGCGGCGTGACGGGCGCCACCTCACGCCGGCGGAAAAACGATCGATCAAGAACACGAAGGGCAGAAGAGGGCTCTCTTCAGATTGCCACCGTCATGCCCGGCCTTGTGCCGGGTACCCACGCACTCCGACCAATCCAAGGTGCGTGGGTGCCCGGGACTGGGGCCCGGGCATGACGAATTGGGGATGTGCCCTTATTTCCGCTCGGCCGTAGAGATCCGCACTCCACCGTCAGCCGATACTCGTCACTTCGCCGCCACCAGCGCCCTCGGCCCACGGTCGGCGCCGCTGGCGAGCGGGGTGCCGGGGTGGTGGATCCACGACGCGATGTCGGCCAGGACCGTCTTGCCCTCCAGGTCGCGCAGCAGCATGTGGTAGCCCTTGGGGTAGACGGCCACGACGTGCCGGCCGCTGCTCTCGAACGTCTTGATGGCGCGCATGACGGGGCGCGGCGGCAGCACCTGTTCGTTGGCGCCGTACGCCACCAGCGACGGCACCTCCAGCGTGCCGCAGGACATCAGCGCGCGGTCCATCAGGTTGGTCAGGCCGTTGATGGCGTCCACCCGCGTGCCCTTGATGACCAGCGGGTCGCGGCCCAGCGCCCGCAGCATCTCGATGTTGTCGGACGGCTGGATCTTCAGTTCGCGCGGGGCCGTCATGGTCATGCCGGGCACGAGGTTGTAGGCCAGCCACAGCGCGGTGCGCGGGAAGAAGCCCATGGTCTCCCGCCCCCACACGGCGGGGGCCACCAGGATGGCGCCGTCCACCTTCGGCGCGTCGCGGTCGGTCAGCGTGGCCAGCACCACGGCGCCGCCCATGCTCTCGCCCATCAGGTAAAGCGGCGTGTCGGGATGGTTGGCGCGCACCACCTGCACCGCCGCCTTGAGGTCGGACACCAGCGTGTCGGTGCCCGGCCAGATGCCGCGCTCCCTGGTCCGGCCGAAGCCGCGCTGGTCGTAGGCGTAGACGGCGATGCCGTTCTCCGCCAGATACTTGCCGGCGCCGTCGAAGGCGTTGGAATAGTCGTTGAACCCGTGCAGCGCGACGACGGCGCCGCGCGCCGGCCCGTCGGCCGGCTGCCAGATGCGCATCGGCAGCTCGAACCCGTCGCCGGCCACCAGCGCGGCGCCGGTCAGGCGCGGCGCCGACACGAGCGGGCCCATGGGCTGGTAATTGGCGGCGCACGCGCTCAGTGCCAGGATCAGGCCCAGCCCGGCGGTCAGCCGGACCAGGCGTCGCCCCCACCCACGCGGCGCACCCCGCTTAAGCAGCACCACGGTGCAGCTCCTCCGTATGGGCGCCGGCGGTGAGCTGGAGGAAGATGTCCTCCAGGTCCGACTCCTCGGTGGACAGGTCGACGATCGACAGGCCGGCGGCGGCGACGGCGGCCAGGATGGCGTCCACCTTCTGCCGGCTGGGCTGATAGCGCACCACCAGATGGCGCGGCTCCGGCAGTTCGGCGGTGAAGCCGGCCAGCGCGTCGGGCACCGCCGTCAGGTCGCGGTCCACGGTCAGGGTCAGCGCCTTGTTGTCGATGCGGCCGAGCAGCGCGCGCTTGGGCTCGCAGGCGACGACCGCGCCGTGGTTGATGATGGCGATGGTGTCGCACAGCTCCTCCGCCTCCTGGAGGTAGTGCGTGGTCAGCAGCACGGTGGTGCCGGCCTTGTTCAGCTTGCGCACATGCTCCCACAGCAGGCGGCGCAGCTCGATGTCGACGCCGGCCGTCGGCTCGTCCAGGACCAGCACCGGGGGCGTGTGGACCATGGCCTTGGCCACCATCAGGCGCCGCTTCATGCCGCCGGACAGGGTGCGGGCGTAGGCGTTGGCCTTGTCGGCGAGGCCGACCGCCGCCAGCAGCTCGTCCGTGCGGCGCTCGCGCCGGGGCACGCCGTACAGGCCGGCCTGCAGCTCCAGCATCTCGCGGGGCGTGAAGAACGGGTCCATGTTGAGTTCCTGCGGCACCACGCCGATCGACGCCCGCGCCTGCCGCGCGTGCGCGTCGATGTCCGTGCCCCAGATGCTGACATGCCCCTCGGTCTTGTTGACGAGGCCGGCGAGGATGTTGATGAGCGTCGACTTGCCCGCCCCGTTGGGGCCGAGCAGGCCGAACAGCGAGCCGCGCGGGATGACGAGGTCGATCCCCTTCAGCGCGTGCTTCGGCCCGGTGCGGCCGGACCCCCTGTAGACCTTGGTGAGACCACGCACCTCGACGGCGGACGCCGGCAGGGACACGGGAGTGACGGCAACGGCGTGCGCAACCATGGTGTCGGGAACATCCCCAGTGGATTCAGACGCGATCTGTTTCAAGCCCGTTGATCGGCGCCGCGCAATGGGTATCATCGCGGCGCTTCCCGGTGCCTATCCTAATCGTGCATCGTCCGGGAGTGTGTGTCAAAACGGAGGATGACTGCCATGCAGCCCGTCGAAACGATTGAGGTGGTGACCGAAACGGTCGGTTGCGACGGCGGCGGCGGGGCGCTGGGCCATCCGCTCGTCTATCTGACGCTGGGCAAGGACGGGCGCGTCGAGTGCCCGTACTGCTCGCGCCGGTACACGTTGAAGGAAGGCGTCAAGACCGGCACCCACGGCCACTGACCGTCCGGAATGTTGGGTCGAGGCGCGGCCGAAAACCCAACACCCCCACCCGCCACCACCACCCCCATCACCATCACCATCAGAACAGCCAGCGCGACGCCTCGGGGAAGATGCCGAGGATGGCCTGCTGCGCGCCGGCGGCAAGGCTCTGGCGGGTTTCGGTGATCTGCTCGCGCGCTTCCTGGAACAGCGATTGCGGGCCCTGCTGGGCGCGGTCGACGCGGGTCAGGCGCGTGGCGCCTTCGGCCAGGATGGTGCTGAAACCGCTGGTGAAGGATTCGCGCGTGCGCACGATCGTCATGTTGGCGTCGATCGTCTGGTTCGCCGTTTCCAGGTTCTGAACGGCGAAGCCAAGCTGGCCCATGGCCTTGTCGATGTCGCGGCGGTCGGCCCAGTCGTTCTGCGCGTAATCGAGGCGCAGCCCGTCGCCGCCCGTGGACACGTTGAGGATGGGCAGTTCCAGCGGGTTGGTCGCGCGTTCGCTGAGCGGCACGACGCGGCCCTGACCGGAATCGGCGTCGGCGACCTTGATGGTGAACAGCGTGCCCTCGGCGCTGGCCGAGGCGGCCTGCTGGATGACGCGCGGATCGACGTTCAGGCGCACCGTGCCGCTGTCGAAGGCGAAGGCGTTCTCGCCTTCCGCCAGCCGGGATTCGCCGAAGGTGTTGGCGGCCGAGCGGTCCACACGCGTGCCGGCGAGGTTGGTCGCGGAAATCGACAGGTCGACGAACTTCTCGATGCTGGACGTGCCGGCGGCGGCCGCGCCCAATTCCTCCAGCCGCGCCCGGTCGATGCTGAGCGACACCACCGTGCCCGATGAGAACACCGCCATGATGTCGGCCGTGCCGCCCGGCTGGGTGGCCGGCGGCGTGACCGGTGGGGGGGGTGGTGGCGGCGGCGGAGGTGGTGGGGGCGGCGGATCGGCCGGCGGCGTGACGGGCTTGGGCGCGGTCACCGTGAAGGCGCCGTCCTCGGCCTCGCCGACGGTGTAGCCGGTGGCGCCCAGCGCGTCGCCGACCAGCGCCCGCAGCGCCGAGGCGACGTTCTGCCGGCGTTCGTCGGCATCGGCCCCGCGCAGGTCGTCCTTGGTGACGGTGTAGCTGAACTCCTGCCCGCCGACCTCGACCTTGTAGGTCTCGCCCCAGCGCACGTCGCCGGCGATGGCGATGGTGTCGACCGCCGGCTGCCCGGCGCCGGTCGTGGTGTGCGTGGTGGTGATCCCGCCCTCGCGAACCCGGCCGCCCGGCCCCCAGCCCCAACCGCCGCCCCAGCCCTCGCCGACATGGCCGTCGCGGTCGTGGTCGCCGCCATGGCCGCGGTCACGGTCACGGTCGTCCCAGCCGTAATGGTTGCCCTGGCCGCCGCGGTTGCCGTGCTCGCCGGCCCGGCCGGCGGACGAAGAGGTGGACGACGGCGCCTGCACGCCCGCCGGCAGCGGGTGCGTCACGCTGAAGGCGCCGTCCTCGGCCTCGCCCACCGTGTAGCCTTGCGACCCCAGCGCGCCGGCCACCAGCTTTTGCAGGGCCGAGGCGACGTTCTGCCGGCGCTCCTCCGGCTTCAGTCCCTGCACGTCGTCCTTGGTGGCGGTGTAGCTGAACTCCTGCCCGGCCACCGTGACGGTGACCTTCTCGCCGTGGCTGATGTTGCCGTCCAGCGTGATGGTGTCGACCAGCGGTTTCGGCGAAGGCGGGGGCGGCGGCGGCGGGGCCGAGCCCAGCGGGTGGGTGACCGAAAAGGCGCCGTCCTTGGCCTCGCTCACGGCGTAGCCCTGCGATCCCAGCGCCTCGCCGACCTGCTGGCGCAGCGCGGAGGCGACGGTCTGCCGGCGCTCGTCGGCGTCGCGGCCCCAGACGTCGTCCCTGGTCGCGGTGTAGGCGAACTCCTGCCCGGCCACGGTGATCTTCGTGGTCTCGCCGACGGCGATGTTGCCCGACAGCGTGACGGTGTCGACCCGCGCCGCGGGCGGCGGGGGCGGTTGAGTCGGCGGCTGGGTGGGCGGCGTGACGGGCGGTTGCGGGGGCTGGGTCGGGATGGTCGGCGTCGTCGGGGTGGAGCCGTCGCTGAACAGCCCGTAGGTGATGCTGTCCTCGCCGTCGCTCAGCGTCAGCGACCAGCCCTCGTCGGGGTCGCGGCTGAGCGACAGGACGAGGTTGTCGAAGTTGCCGCTGGTGCCGCTGAGGCTGCCGGACACGCTGAGATCGAGGAAGCCGCGTTCGGCCTGCGCCTTGGCGATGTCGTCGGCGTTGCCGGTGATCAGGCCGGAGCCGCTGACGCGGATATCATAGGTGTCAGCCGCCGTGAGGTTGGTGACGGTGCCCCCCGACAGGCCGGTGATGGCGTCCAGCGTCCGGCGCGACTGCGCGTTCACCGCCAGTGAATAGGTGTCGGCCGCCAGCAGCGACTGCCCGCTGCGCGCGTTGTCGCGGGCGACGTTGTCGATGCGGTCCTTCAGCGCGTTGAACTGCCCGGCCAGGTCGCGCCGCCTGGCCACCGACGCGGCATCGGTGCCGAGGTTGCCGTAAGCCTGGGTCACCAGATCGCGCGCCTGATCGACGAAGCCGCCGATCTTGCCGACGCCGTCGTTGGTGGTGCGCAACGTGGTGATGGATTGGCCGATTGCCTCTTTAATAGACATCATGTCGCCAACCCGCTGCATCAGGCTGCGCGACGTGAAGTAGGCGTTCGGATCGGCGAGCGGGCTGCGGATGGCCGTGCCGACGCCGTCGTTGCGGAAGATCGGCGTGGCGGTCGCCCGCGCCACCCCATCGGGCACAGGGTTGCTCTGCGGCCGCTGCTGCTGAGGCACAAAGCTGGTGGCGTCTGGACGCGTCGCCTGCTGCGGCCGCGCCAGATCCAGCCATGTCGCGCTCGACACCGATAGGTTCAGCGTCGC
The DNA here is from genome assembly GCA_036401175.1 of Azospirillum sp. Lineage (GTDB taxonomy): Bacteria > Pseudomonadota > Alphaproteobacteria > Azospirillales > Azospirillaceae > Azospirillum. Next base: position 9,189 of record DASWVP010000599.1, read on the forward strand.
CACCGGCCTTCCCTGCCCCCCTTTTCGGCCCGCCCGGTGACATCCGTCGGACTGCGTGATAATTTTTGCTCAAATTAAGACTGTGTTAAATCTAACCAATCCGAAGGGCATCGGCAAGACCGGAACTGAAGGCCCTGGCGCGCAACCGCAGGTCGCCGCCGCCGGCGCAAACCCTTGGCAATCGGCGGTTTTCCATACGGCGGGGAATGGCCGACCGCGCCGCGCCCCCCCCCGCGATGCCATGCCGCATCCTGCATTTGTTACAAAATGCTTCCTTTCGCGACATAACTGAAACACACTTCGCCGTCGCCCGCCCCGGCCCGCGGCATGGAACTTGCGTAGAACTGCAACCGATAGAGTGTTCGAGCACATCATGTTGTTCGCTGAAGGACCGTGCGCAGCGGCAGGGGAGACTCGGGGCATGAGCCAGGAGACCGAGGAACAGTACCGCAGCATTTTCGAGAACGCGGTCGAGGGCATCTACCAGACGACCGTCGACGGCCGTTACCTGCGGGTGAATCCGTCGCTGGCGCGCATCTACGGCTATCCGACGCCGGCCGAGCTGATCGTCAGCCTGACCGACATCGCCGGCCAGCTCTACGTCGATCCGGGCCGGCGCGAGGCCTTCGCCGACCTGATGCACCGCCAGGGCGTCGTGCAGAATTTCGAGGCACGGGTGTTCCGCCGTGACGGCACGATCATCTGGATTTCGGAAAACGCACGCTGCGTGCGCGACGCCACCGGCACCATCCGCTTCTACGAAGGCACCGTCCAGGACATCACCGAGCGCAAGCAGCACGAGGAGAAGATCCGCCTGCTCGCCACCGTGTTCGCCTCGGTCGCCGACGGCATCCTGATCGTCGATCCGGAATTGCACGTGCAGGCCGTCAACCCGGCCTACACGGCGATGACCGCCTACGAGATCGACGAGCTGGTGGGCCAGCCGCTGGTCCTCTTCGCGCAGGGCGCGCACGAGCGCGCCTTCCTGGAGGACATCTGGCACACCGCCCAGCAGTCCGGCCGCTGGCAGGGCGAGATCACCAGCTTCCGCCGCTCCGGCGAGGAGTTCGCGGCGCACCTGTCGGTGAACGCCGTGCGTTCGCCGTCGGGGCTGCTGGAGCATTATGTGCTGACCATCGCCGACATCAGCCAGCGCAAGTACCAGGAACACCAGATCCGCTATCAGGCGAGCTTCGACCGGCTGACCGACCTGCCGAACCGCTGGCTGGTCTGCGAGCGGCTGGAGGAATCGATCCTGCGCGCCCAGCGCGCCCGCACCAAGGTCGGCGTCGCCTTCATCGACCTCAACCGCTTCAAGCACGTCAACGACACGCTGGGGCACCACGCCGGCGACGACCTGCTCAAACTCGTGGCACGGCGCCTGCGCAACTGCACGCGCGTGGCCGACACGGTGGGCCGCCTGGGCGGCGACGAGTTCCTGGTGGTGGCGCCCGATGCCGCCGACCGCACCGCCGGGCAGCGGCTGGCCGAGAAGATCCTGTACGCGCTGAGCGAGCCGTTCTCGCTGTACGGGCAGGAGATCTACTGCGGCGCCTCGGTCGGCATCGCCTTCTACCCCGACGACGGCGAGACGGCCGACCAGCTTCTGCGCAACGCCGATCTGGCGATGTACCACGCCAAGCGCAACCCCGAGCACCGCTTCCTCTATTACGACGAGGGGATGCGCGACGAATCGAATTTCACGCTGGGCATGGAAAGCGACCTGCGCCGCGCCATCGCCAACCAGGAGTTCGAGCTGTACTTCCAGCCCAAGGTGGACCTGGAAGCCAACCGCATGATCGGCGCGGAGGCGCTGATCCGCTGGATGCACCCGTCGCGCGGTACCGTGTCGCCCGCCGAGTTCATCCCGTTCGCCGAGGACACCGGCCTGATCTGGGACATCGGCGCCTGGACGCTGTACGCCGCGGCGCGCGCGCTGGCCGGCTGGATGAAGCAGGGGCTGCCGGTGGGCACGGTGTCGGTCAACCTGTCGCCGCGCCAGTTCCAGGACGCCCGCCTCGTCGGCTTCGTGCGCTCGGTCATCGAATCGTCCGGCGTGCCGCCCGAACGCATCGAGCTGGAGCTGACCGAGGGCGCCATGATCGGCGACATCGAAAAGGCGGTCACCATCCTGAACGGGCTGAAGGACATCGGCGTCAAGCTGTCGATCGACGATTTCGGCACCGGCTATTCGTCGCTGGCGTACCTGAAGCGCTTCCCGATCGACACCTTGAAGATCGACCGCAGCTTCGTGCGCGACATCGTCAAGTCGGCCACCGATCCGGCGATCGTCAGCACCATCGTCAACCTCGCCGACAGCCTGGGCTTCGCCACCATCGCCGAGGGCGTGGAAACGCGCGAGCAGGCCGACATGCTACGCCTGCAGCGCTGCAACCACATCCAGGGCTACCTGATCAGCCGCCCGCTCCCCATCGACGCCTTCGAGACGTTCGTCAAGGAACAGGAGACGGTGAAGGCGTAGCGTTGGGTTTGCGGCTTACGCCTTAACCCAACCTACGAAGAACCCGTAGGTTGGGTTGAGCGCAGCGAAAACCCAACGTCGGAAGCTCTGCGGTTCCGCCCCCTCGACTCCGCGCGCGGGTTCCGCCAAGTTAGCGTCCCAAAGACAGGGACGCGACCATGACCGACCAGACCGTTGACCCGACCGCCGCCGCAAACGCCGCTCCCGCCGAGGCGAGCCCGCTGTATCTGGTCGACGGGTCGGGGTTCATCTTCCGCGCCTTCCACGCCATCCCGATCCTGACGCGCCCGGACGGCACGCCGGTCAACGCGGTGATGGGCTATGCCAACATGCTGATGAAGCTGCTGGCCGACCTGCACGCGGATTCCGTGGCCGTGGTCTTCGATTCCAAGCGCGAGAACTTCCGCAACGCCATCTACCCCGCCTACAAGGCGCAGCGCCCCGAGCCGCCGGAGGAGCTGCGGCCCCAGTTCGGCCTGATCCGCGAGGCGACCGACGCCTTCTGCCTGCCCTGCCTGGAGCTGGAGGGGTACGAGGCCGACGATCTGATCGCCACCTACGCCCGCCTCGCGCACGAGGCCGGGCGGCCGGTGACCATCGTGTCGTCGGACAAGGACCTGATGCAGCTGGTGCGCCCCGGCGTGCGCATGTTCGACCCGCTGAAGAACAGGATGATCGCCGAGGCCGAGGTGCTGGAAAAGTTCGGCGTGGCGCCGGACAAGGTGGTCGACGTGCAGGCGCTGGCCGGCGACAGCGTCGACAACGTGCCCGGCGTGCCCGGCATCGGCGTGAAGACCGCCGCCCAGCTCATCACCGAATACGGCGATCTGGAAACCCTGCTGGCCCGCGCCGGCGAGATCAAGCAGCCGGCCCGCCGCCAGAAGCTGATCGACTTCGCCGATCAGGCCCGCGTCTCCCGGCGCCTCGTCCTGCTGGACGACCACGTGCCGGTGCCCAAGCCCATGGAGGAGCTGAAGGTCCGCGAGCCCGACCACGACAAGCTGGTCGCCTTCCTGCGCGCCCAGGGCTTCCGCTCGCTCATCACGCGGCTGGAGAACGAGCTGCACAAGGACGGCAAGCTGACGGACGGGACCGCGTCCGCCACGCAAGCCGATCCCCTCCCCCGCCCCGCGGGGGAGGGTCAGGGTGGGGGCACGCCTTCCCCCGCCCCCGACACGCCCCGCGACCGCCCCCGCCCCTCCTTCGACGGCGTCGAAAAGCGCTACGAGCTGGTGCAGGACGTGGAGGCGCTGAAGGTCTGGGTGCAACGCGCGCTGGAGGGCGGCGTGCTGGCGGTGGACACGGAAACCAACTCCCTCACCCCCGCCACCGCCAAGCTGGTCGGCATCTCGCTGTGCACCGAGCCAGGGCTGGCCTGTTACGTGCCCGTCGGCCACGTCGACCCGCACGGCGCCGGGCAACTGGCCCTGGGCGGCGAAGGGCCGACGCAGTTGACGCCCGAGCAGGCCATCGCGGTGCTGAAGGACGTGCTGGAGGACGCTTCGGTCCTCAAGATCGGCCACAACTTCAAGTTCGACTGGCAGCTTTTCGCCCGGCTCGGCGTGCGCGTGTCGCCGGTGGACGACACCATGCTGATGTCCTACGTGCTGGAGGGCGCCTCGCACGGCCACGGCATGGACGAGCTGGCCGACCTGCTGCTGGGCTATACGACGATCAAATACGACGAGGTCACCGGCACCGGCAAGCAGCGCATCACCTTCGACCGGGTGGAGCTGGACAAGGCGCGCGACTACGCCGCCGAGGACGCCGACGTCACGCTGCGCCTGTGGCGGGTGCTCAAGCCCCGGCTGATCGACGCCCGCCTCGTCACCGTGTACGAGACGCTGGAGCGCCCGATCATCCCCGTGGTGGCGGACATGGAGCTGGCCGGCGTGCGCATCGACCGCGCCGAGCTGCGCCGCCTGTCGCAGGACTTCGCCGAACGGCTGATCCAGATCGAGGCGGGCATCCATGCGCTGGCGCCGCGCCCCTTCAACGTCGGCTCGCCCAAGCAGTTGGGCGAGATCCTGTTCGACGAGATGAAGCTGGGCGGCGACAAGACCGCCAAGAAGGGCAAGACCGGCGCCTATTCCACCGATTCCAGCGTGCTGGAGGGCTTGGCCGAGCAGGGGCACGAGATCGCCCAGCGCGTGCTCGACTGGCGCCAGCTCGCCAAGCTGAAGAGCACCTACACGGACGCGCTGCAGGAGCAGGCGGACGCGAATGACCGCATCCACACCAGCTTCGCCATGGCGGTGACCAACACCGGCCGTCTCAGCTCGACCGACCCGAATTTGCAGAACATCCCCATCCGCAACGAGGAGGGCCGCAAGATCCGCCGCGCCTTCGTGGCCGAGCCGGGCTGCAAGCTGCTGTCCATCGACTATTCGCAGATCGAGCTTAGGCTGGTCGCCGAGATGGCCGGGATCGAGGCGCTGAAGACCGCGTTCCGCGAGGGCATCGACGTCCACGCCATGACCGCCAGCCAGGTGTTCGGCGTGCCGCTGGACCAGATGACGTCGGAGATCCGGCGCAAGGCCAAGGCGATCAACTTCGGCATCATCTACGGCATCTCCGGCTTCGGGCTGGGCCGCCAGCTCGGCATCCAGCCGGGCGAGGCCAACGCCTTCATCAAGGCGTACCTGGAACGCTTCCACGAGTTGAAGGACTGGATGGAGGCGACCAAGGTCTTCACCCGCAAGCACGGCTATGTCTGCACGCTGTTCGGCCGGCGCTGCTTCATCCCCGGCATCCATGACAAGAACGCCGCCCGGCGCGCCTTCGCCGAGCGTCAGGCCATCAACGCCCCCATCCAGGGCACCGCCGCCGACATCATGAAGCGCGCCATGGCCCGCGTCCCCGCCGCGCTGGACAAGGCCGGCAGCAACGCGCGCCTGCTGCTGCAAGTGCACGACGAACTGCTGTTCGAGGTCCCGGCCGGCGAGGCCGAGGCGGCGGCGGCAGCGGTGCGCGCGGTCATGGAAGGCGCCGCCAGCTTCAGCGTGCCGCTGGTCGCCGAAGCCGGCATCGGCGATTCGTGGGCGGAGGCGCATTGAGACGTGCATGACGTTGGGTTTTCGCTGCGCTCAACCCAACCTACGATGCACCCGTAGGTTGGGTTGAGGCCAAAGCCGAAAACCCAACACCGGAACTCACCCCGGCGGATACACCGCCGTGATCCCCGACAGGATGGTTTCCGTCGCCAGCGCGGCCAGCACGATGCCCAGCACGCGGCTGACCGTGTTGATCACCGTGCGGCCGAGCAGCCGGCCGACCGCGTTCGCCATCACCAGCATCGCCGCCACCCCGGCGATGATCAGCGCCGCCGCGCCCAGCACCTGGGCCTGACCCGCCAGCGTCGCGCCGAAGCGGTCCATCAGCAGCAGCGTGGAGGTGATGGCCCCCGGCCCGGCGATCAGCGGCACCGCCAGCGGGAACACCGCCAGATCGTGCGCCTCCTCCTCCGTGCGGGCCTCGTCGGCGGTGCGTTCCTTGCGGTCGCTGCGCTTCTGGAACAGCATCTCGAAGGCGATCCAGAACAGCAGCGCCCCGCCGGCGATGCGGAACGCCGGCATGCCGATGGACAGCGCGCTGAGCACCACATCGCCGAAATAGGCGAAGAAGACGATCACCGCCAGCGCCACCGCCGCGCCCTTCAGCGCGATCAGCCGCTTGCGCGGCGCGTCGAACCCCTGGGTGAGCGCGATGAAGATCGGCACCAGCCCCGGCGGATCGATGACGACCAGAAGGATGACGAAGGCGCTGACGAAATCGTCCACGGTGCGGCTCCCGCAAGGCTGAGCCTCACCGAACCGCACCGCCGGGGCCGCTGGCAAGCCCCATTTCGGTCCTATGCCCCGCTCACGCCGCCTTGCGGGCGGCGAGGGCCGCGTAGCGGGCGTAGAGGATGTTCTCCTCCTTGTGCCAGCGCATGAACAGCGCCGCCGACAGCTTGCCGAAGTCGCGCGCGTATTCCAGGCCCGACCCGCCGTCCTTGTACTTGTCGAAGAAGCCCAGGATCTCCTTGCTGATCGCGGTCATCTCGGCGGCGAACTGGGTCGCCAGACGCTCGACGTCCGGCTGGCCGGCGGAGACCTCCAGGAACGCGGGGTAGAACTCCCGGTCCTCGTGCGCGAGATGGTCGACGAAGAGCTGGCGCGCGGCACGCAGCGTCCGCCGCCCCTCCTCGGTGCCGATGCCCAGCGCCTTCACGCGGTCCAGCAGGTGCTTCAGTTGTTCATGCTCGCCCTTCAGGGACGTGATCAGAGCCGACATGGTGCAAACCTCCCGTTTTAAAAGCTGCATTTATAATGCATATTATGGCCGGACCGCAGGCATGCCGAATTCGCACGGCCGGCATGCACGTTCCCGGCGAACCGTCGTCGGTCGTTCGCTTTCTTCGCCACATCGGCCAGGATGACGCCCATGCAGATCACCCGATTCACCGACTACGCCATCCGCGTCCTCACCTACTGCGCCGTGCGGGGCGGGGAATTGGCGACCACGCAGGAGATCGCCGAACGCTACGGCATCTCCACCAACCACCTCGTCAAGGTGGTGCAGGAGTTGAGCCGCCACGGCTATCTGGAGGCGGTGCGCGGCAAGGGCGGCGGCATCCGCCTCGCCCGCCCGCCCGAACAGATCGACCTGGGCGAACTGATCGGCCGGCTGGAGGAGATGGATCTGGCCGAGTGCTTCGCCACCGGCAACGCCTGCCGCATCACCCCGGCCTGCCGGATGACCGCCATCCTGGCCGAGGCGCGCGCCGCCTTCCTCGCCGCGCTGTCGCGCCACACGCTGGCCGACGTGGTGCGGCCGCAAGGCGAACTGCGCGCCCTGCTGTCCATCGCCGCACCCTGAGCTTGGGAACACGAAGCCCACGGCTCCGTTCCTGGCTTCACGGGAACGGAGCGGCGCCCATGACCAGCAAGACCAAGGGAAAACCCACTGGGACCGAAACGCCGAAGTCCAAGGCGGCCAAGGCCGGAAGCGCGATGCACCAGGACGTGCCGACTGCCGGGATTCGCCATGTCAGCCGAGCCTCAGCCCTCGAAGACCTGCGGGAAATGCTGGCCGCCGTATAAGATGCGGATGATGATCCGCGTTTCCCGGTCGAAGGCGATGACGAACGGCGGCTCGATCACGAACCGCAGGGGCAAACGCGCGGGCACGTCTTCGCGCACGTGCCCGACGGCGACGCCATCAGCGATCCTTTCGAATTGTCGCTCCAGACGCGCGCGGGTCTTGCGCGCCGTGCCCGTACCCCATTCCAGAATGCTTTCGGCGAGAAGGCGTTCGAAATCCTCAGCCGCCTCCGGAGTCAAGACGTACAAGCCTCAGCGCTCCGAAGGGCCTGTGCCATCCCTGGCCTGCCGGGCGAACAGCGCGTCGATGCGCCGCGTCACGTCGCCCCGGGAAACGACGCGCCCGGCCTGCACCGACGCGTATCCGGCATCGAGCGCCTCGACGAAGCGGCGGTGTTCGTCATCTTCCCGCCCCGAACCAGCCACCACAGGCTTCGGTCGCATGTGCGCTCCTCCGTGTCTCCTTCAATGTTAACACCTGGACGCGGCCGTTCAAGCGTCGCCGCCTGCCTCACCCCAACAAACCCACTCGCCAGGAGGCCCCCTACCGGGTAAGGATGACGGCCCGCCACCTTTGCCCAGGGTCATGCACCACGAGCCCTCCTTCTCCGGCATCCGCCCGATCCTCGCGGTCGTCCAGCCGGACGGCGAGCGGCTGATCGTCGCGCGCCTGACCAACGTCGGCGCCAACAGCCAGTCCAACCGCTTCGTGCTGCGCCGCGTCGACCTCAAGGCGCCGTGGGAGCAGCCGGAGAAGGGTTATTTCGGCTATGCCGAGGTCGCCCGCGCGCTGGACGCCAACGGCTGGCGCGGCTGCCGGATCGAGGCGATGCCGACCGCCGATCTGGACGAGGCCCGCGCCCGGTCGCTGGCCCGGCGCAAGCTGCACCTGCAATGCGTCGACGCCGCCATCCGCCGCGTGCAGGACAGCGCCGACGCCTGAGCGCTCGCCCCCGCGCGAAGGGTTCCCATCCCGCCGCCGCCGCCATATATCCGTGGGACCACGGAAGGGAGATTGTTGATGATCCGCAGCGCCACCGCCCCAGACACCCCCCTCGCTGCGACCGAATCCGCCAGGGATCTGGGCGTCAAGGATCTGGGCACGCTGCCCGAATGGGACCTGCGCGACCTCTACCCCGCCATGGATTCCGCCGAGCTGAAGGCCGATCTGGAGCGCATGGAGGAGGCCGCCCGCGCCTTCCACCAGCGCCATTCCGGCAAGGTGGCCGCCCTCGACGGCGACGGGCTCGCCGCCGCGATCCGGGAATACGAGCGCATCGACGAGGTGCTGTCCCGCGTCATGTCCTACGCCGGGCTCGTCTATTCCGGCAACATGGTGGACCCGGTCATCGGCAAGTTCTACCAGTCCGCGCAGGAGCGGGTGAACGGCATCTCCACCAACCTCGTCTTCTTCACGCTGGAGATCAACCGCATCGAAGAGGACGCGATCCAGGCCGCCCTGAAGGCGTCGAAGGATCTGGCGCACTTCGCCCCCTGGCTGCGCGACGTGCGCCTGTACCGCGAGCACCAGCTCTCCGACGAGCTGGAGCGGATGCTGCACGAAAAGCACGTGGTGGGCCGCGCCGCCTGGAACCGCCTGTTCGACGAGACGCTGGCCGCCTTGCGCTTCCCCATCGGCGGCAAGGAGCTGACCTGCGCCGAGGCGCTGAACAAGCTGTCCGACCGCGACCGCACCGTCCGCAAGGAGGCCGGCGAGGTCGTCGGCAAGGTGCTGGGCGACAACATCCGCCTGTTCGCGCTGGTCACCAACACCCTGGCCAAGGACAAGGAGATCGACGACAAGTGGCGCAACTACGCCCGTCCCGTCTCCGCCCGCAACCTGTCCAACCGCGTCGAGGACGAGGTGGTGGACGCGCTGCAATCCGCCGTCAAGACCGCCTATCCGGAACTGTCGCACCGCTATTACCGCATGAAGGCGACATGGTTCGGGCAGGAGCACCTGGACTATTTCGACCGCAACGCGCCGCTGCCCGACGACGCCGACCGCACCATCCCCTGGGACGAGGCGCGCGACCTCGTGCTGGGCGCCTACGGCCGTTTCTCGCCGGAGCTGCGGACGCTGGGCGCACGCTTCTTCGACAACGCCTGGATCGACGCGCCGGTGCGCCCCGGCAAGGCGCCGGGCGCCTTCGCCCACCCCACCGTGCCCAGCGCCCACCCCTACCTGCTGGTCAACTACCAGGGCAAGACGCGCGACGTGATGACTCTTGCGCACGAACTGGGGCACGGCGTGCACCAGATCCTGGCCGGCAAACAGGGGCACCTTCTGTCCGACACGCCGCTGACGCTGGCCGAGACGGCGTCGGTGTTCGGCGAAATGCTGACCTTCCGCGCGCTGCTGGATTCCGAAACCGACCCGAAGCGCCGCCGGATCATGCTGGCGACCAAGGTCGAGGACATGTTGAACACGGTGGTCCGCCAGATCGCCTTCTTCGATTTCGAGACGCGCGTGCACGCCGAACGCCGCGAGGGCGAGCTGACGCCCGAACGGCTGGGCGAGATCTGGATGGCCGTGCAGACCGAAAGCCTGGGGCCGGCGCTGCGCTTCGATGAAGGCTACGCCAACTACTGGGCCTACATCCCGCATTTCATCCACTCGCCCTTCTACGTCTACGCCTACGCGTTCGGCGACTGTCTGGTGAACTCGCTGTATGCCGTCTACCAGGACGCGGAAAAGGGTTTCGCCGAGAAGTACCTGGCGATGCTCCAGGCCGGCGGCACGCTGCGCCACAAGGAGCTGCTGGCCCCCTTCGGCCTGGATGCCGGCGACCCGGCGTTCTGGCAGAAGGGGCTGGGCGTCATCCGCGGCTTCGTCGACGAACTGGAGGCGGCCGGCTGACATTCTTGATTAAGATCAAGAAGCCCTAGTGCGCGGGTGGTTATTGTCCCTCCAGATTCCAGTACGGAGGTTCTATGACCACCCCCACCCCGCTGGCCTGGGACGCGTCCCTGGAGGTCGGCAACGCCATCATCGACGCCGACCACAAGGAAACGGTGGAGCTTCTGGCCGAGGTGAACGCGGCCGACGACGACGCCTTCCCGGCCCTGTTCGCCAAATTCGCCCAGCACCTGCGCGACCACCTCGCCCGCGAGGAAGGGCTGATGGACCAGTACGGCTTCCCGCCCGCCCCCATCCACAAGCACGAGCACAACCGCGTGCGCCTGGAACTGGAGGGCATCGAGAAGCGTCTGGCCGCCGGCAACCTGATGCTCGCCCGCGGCTACGCGCGCGAGGCGGTCCCCGACTGGTTCATCATGCACAAGAACACCATGGACGCGGCCACCGCCGCCTGGATCCGCAGCCAGGGCGGCTGATCCCCCCTTGCCGGCGGCGCCATTTGCGCCATTCCTTTCATGAGGTTTCGTGAAAGGAAGGGTCCCGCATGGCGTCGCTCCGCGTCCTGGCCTTCGCCGGGTCTTTGCGCAAGGGTTCGTTCAACCGCGCGCTGCTGCGCCTCGCCGGGGAGGTGGCGCCGAAGGACATGGACCTCCTGTCCTTCGACATCGCCGGCATCCCGCTCTACGACGGCGACGTCGAGGCGGCCGGGCTGCCGGAGCCCGTGCAGGCGTTCCGCGACCAGATCCGAAGCGCCGACGCGCTGCTGATCGTCACGCCGGAGTACAACTACTCCATCCCCGGCGTGCTGAAGAACGCCATCGACTGGGCCTCGCGCCCGCCCGCCCAGCCCTTCGCCGGCAAGCCGGTGGCGTTCATGGGCGCCGGCGGCGGCCTGGGCACCGCGCGCAGCCAGTACCATTTGCGTCAGGTCTGCGTGTCGCTCGACATGCACCCGCTGAACAAGCCGGAGGTGCTGGTCCGCATCGCCGAGGCGTTCGAGAAGGACGGCACCCTGAAGGACGAGGCTGTGCGCGCCAAGGTCACCGACCTGCTGGACGCGCTGCTGGCCTGGACCCGGCGCGTGCGGGGGGAAAGCTAGAACGCTGAAGCTGGGAAGATACGACGAATTCAGCCCCTCCCCCGGCCCTGCCGGGGGAGGGAGGGGCCCGTCGAAGACGGGAGGGTGGGGGCAAGGTCTTTCGGGACGACGGAGTTCCGGGCTCAAAGGCTTCTGTCATCCCACGACACCTAGGCCCCACCCTTCCCATGCTGCGCATGAGCCCCTCCCTCCCCCAGCGGGGCTGGGGGAGAGGTTGCGGGACCTTGCTTAACCCAACCTACATTCCCGCCTCAAAACGCGTAGCGCAGCCCCATCTGCAGGCCGTGCGCGCGCAGGCGCGCTTCGGTGCCGTCGATGTTCAGGATGCGCCATGCGCCGCGGCGCAGGCGGGGCGCCTCCCCCGCGTGGGTCTGCATGCGCCCCAGGTCCATGAAGCGGTAGGCCACGTCCAGCACCAGCCCGTCCCCCAGCACGATCCCCGTCCCCGCCGTGAGCTGCCACGCCAGCGACGTCTGCCAGCCCGACGGCGTCCACACCCGCTGGTCCAGCGTGGGGAAGGTCAGCTCCATCCCCTCCAGCCGGTTGTGCGACACCCCGACGCCGGCCCCGACGTACGGCTCGAACCGGTTCCATCGACCCAGGTCGATGTAGCCGCTGACCATGCCGGTGAGCGTGCGCGCCCTGGCGCGCAACGGCTCGTCGCCGGCCAGCAGGAAGCCGGACTCGCCCGCGAAACGCCAGCCCGGCCGGTAGGTGACGGTGGCGTCGAAGCGCAGCATCGGCGCCACCCGGTAGCCGACGCCCGCGCCGAAGCCGACACTGCGCCCGAAGTCGCCCGAGCCCCGGGTGGCGCAGCCGTACAGCGGCACGCGCGTCGGGTCGGTGCCGGCGCAGTCCCAGTCGTGGAAGGCGGCCGGGCGCGACCAGTCGTGCGACAGGTCGGCGCGCAGGTACCAGCCCTGCTCGGCCGCCGCCCCGGTCGACACGGCCGTCCCCGCCGCCAGGACCACGCCCGCCGCCAGCCCCGCCAAGCCCTTCATGCCGCATCCCCCGTCCGGTCGAACCGGCGCGCACCCTGCCCAAGCACCCGCTTCGGGTCAAGCCACCGCCCTCCGTATACTGGCCGTCCCCGATCCGGCATCCCACTTTGAGGGCATGTCGAACACCGAAGAGAACCGATTGGGCGGCCGGCTGGCGCGATACGCGCGGGTGGGCAGCGCCGTGGGCGGCCTTGCCGCCCGTTTCGCCGGCGAGCGCGTGCTGGGCATCCCGCTGGAGCGCGGGCGCCACGCCGCCGAGCTGCGCGCCGCCTTGGGCGGCCTCAAGGGCCCGCTGATGAAGGTGGCGCAGCTTCTGTCCACCATCCCCGACGCCCTGCCGCGCGAGTACGTGGCCGAGCTGTCGCAGCTTCAGGCCGACGCGCCGTCCATGGGCTGGCCCTTCGTCAAGCGCCGCATGGCGGCCGAGCTTGGGCCCACGTGGCAATCGAAGTTCCGCAGCTTCGAGCGCACGGCCGCCGCCGCCGCCTCGCTGGGGCAGGTGCACAAGGCCGTCGGCCTGGACGACCGCCGCCTCGCCTGCAAGCTCCAGTACCCCGACATGGCCTCGGCCGTGGAGGCGGACCTGGGCCAGTTGCGCCTGATCTTCGCGCTGTTCGAGCGCTCCGACAGCGCCATCTCCACCACCAAGATCCACCAGGAGATTTCCGCCCGCCTGCGCGAGGAGCTGGACTATGGCCTGGAATCCCGCCACGCCGCGCTGTACCGCGCCATGCTGGCCGAGACGCCCGGCGTGCACGTGCCCGCCGTGGTGCCGGAGCTGTCCACCAAACGCCTGCTGACGCTGGAGTGGGTGGAGGGCCGCCGCATCCTCGACCACGTCGCCGACCACCCGGAGCAGCGCGACGAGCTGGCGATGAACATGTTCCGCGCGTGGTACGTGCCCTTCTACTATTACGGCGTCATCCACGGCGACCCGCACCTTGGCAACTACACGGTGCGGCCGGACGGCTCGATCAACCTCATGGATTTCGGCTGCATCCGCGTTTTCCACCCCAGCTTCGTCAAGGGCGTGATCGACCTGTACAACGCGCTGCGCACCGAGAACGAGGAGGCGGCGGTCGAGGCGTACCGCACCTGGGGCTTCACCAACCCATCCAAGGAACTGGTGTCGGTGCTGAACATCTGGGCGCGCTTCGTCTACGCGCCGATCATGGACGACCGCACCCGCAGGATCGAGGAAACCAACGCCGGCCACTACGGCCGCGAGACGGCGGAGAAGGTGCACGCGCAACTGCGCCGCGTCGGCGGCGTGGAGATCCCGCGCGAGTTCGTCTTCATGGACCGCGCGGCGATCGGCCTGGGCAGCGTCTTCCTGCACCTGAAGGCCGAGGTGAACTGGTACCGGCTTTTCCAGGACCTCATCAAGGACTTCGACGTGAGCGCCCTGGAACGCCGCCAGACCGAAGCGCTGACCCGGCACGGCGTGCCCCTGCCGATGTAGCCCCCTCCCCCGCCCAGCGGGGGAGGGCTGGGGTGGGGGCAAGAGTCACCAGGGAGGAACCTCGCGATGCCCACCGACATCACCCGCCGCACGCTCCTCACCACCGCCGGCGCGCTCGCCCTCCTGCCAGCCCCGGCCCGCTCCGCCCCGCTGGTCCTCACGCCGGGGCAGACGGAGGGGCCGTTCTACCCCGTCGCCCTGCCGGCCGACGCCGACAGCGACCTCGTGCGCGTGCAGGGCGCCGCCGCGCGGGCGCTGGGCATCGTGACCCACGTCGGCGGCCGGGTGCTGGACCGTCACGGACGGCCGGTGCCGGGCGCCGCCGTGGAGATCTGGCAGTGCGACGCGCAGGGCATCTACCGCCACCCCCGCGCGCCGGACCAACAGCGCTTCGACGCCGGATTCCAGGGCTATGGCCGCACCGCGGTGGATGCCGGCGGCGGCTATGCCTTCCGCACCATCCGCCCGGTCCCCTACCCCGGCCGCACGCCGCACATCCACGTCGCCGTGATCGTGCCCGGCACCGGCCGCTTCGTGACGCAGATGTATGTGGAGGGCGAACCGCTGAACGCGCGCGACGGCCTGCTGAACAGCATCCGCGACCCCGCCGCGCGGCGCAGCGTCATCGTGCCGCTGCGCCCCAGCCCGGCCGAGCCCGGCGCGCTGGGCGGCACCTTCGACATCGTGCTCGACCTTTGAGGAAGGGCGGCGCCATGATTCCCCGCCGGCTTCTCGCCTTCGTGCTTGGCTTGGCCCTGTCCCTCGCCGCCGTTCCGGCTTGGGCGGCCGAGGACACCGCCGGCCTCGTGGTGCTGATGCGCCACGCCGAGGCGCCGGGCTTCGGCGACCCGCCCGGCATGCGCGTGGGCGACTGCGCGACGCAGCGCAACCTCGACGACCGGGGCCGCGCCCAGGCCCGCCGCATGGGGGAGGTTCTGCGGGAACGCGGCATCGGCCGGGCGCGCGTCTATTCCAGCCAGTGGTGCCGCTGCCTGGACACCGCCCGCCTGCTGGACCTCGGCCCGGTGGAGGAGATGCCGGCGCTGAACTCCACCATCGGCCGCCCGGAGGAGCGCGCGGGCAAGACCGCCGATCTGCGCCGCTTCCTGGCCGCCCTGCCCGCCGACGGCGCGCCGGTCGTCCTGGTGACGCATCAGGTGACGATCACCGCGCTGACCGGCATCCACCCGGCGTCCGGCGAAGCCGTCCTGCTGCGCGCCGGCACCGCCGACCCGCCCGTCCTCGGCCGGCTGAAGGACCGCTGAGCACGGCGGGGAGCCGCGTAGGTTGGGTTGAAACCCAACGTGTCCGCATTGCCGGCCGTGTTGGGTTTTCGCTGGCGCTAAGAAGACAATCGCCGGGGTGTGGCCGACGAAGTCTCGTCGTTGGGCCCCCACCCTATCCCTCCCCCACTGCGCTCTCGCCGGATCTTTGATCCGGCTGACGCGACAGGCGGGTCCTTTAGACCCGCTGAGAGCGGGGGAGGGGGCAGGCGCGCGCTCATCCCCTCCCCCGCGAAGTGGGGGAGGGTTAGGGTGGGGGCCCAGTGCAGCCACTTTTTCATCCGCTGTGGGTCGGCGCCCAGCGCCGGTGAGAACTCAACCCAACCTACGACTCAAAAAGCCGGCGGGCAGCCGCCGGCCTTCAGCGTGCGGGCCAGCGCGGCCGGGAACTTGGCCAGCTTTTCCGCCGGCCGCACCGGCCGGCGCACCAGTTCGCCGCCGCAGTTCGGGCAGCGCCCGCCCAGCACGCCGTCGCGGCAGGCGACGCAGAACGTGCACTCGAACGAGCAGATGACCGCGTCCGCCGAATCCGGCGGCAGGTCACGGTCGCAGCACTCGCAGTTCGGGCGCAGTTCCAGCATGGTTCCCCCGTGAAGACCGGCGCCTACCCCTCAATCCGCGAGAAATCGGCCACGGTGTTGAGCGTGGCGCGGATCTGGCTGAGCAGGCGCAGGCGGTTGGCGCGCAGGTCGGCCTGTTCGGCGTTGACCGTCACCTTGTCGAAGAAGGCGTCCACCGGGCCGCGCAGGCGGGCCAGGGCGCCCATGGTGCCGGTGAAGTCCTCGGCCTCCAGCAGCGGCCGGGCCGAGGCGGCGGCGTCGGTCAGCGCGCCGAAGAGGTCCTTTTCCTCGGTCAGCGCGAGGAGCGCCGCGTCGACCGGCTGGTCGTAGGCGTGGCCGTCCTTCTTCTCCTCGATGCGCACGATGTTGGAGGCGCGCTTGTAGGCGGTGAGCAGGTTGGCGCCGTCCTCGGACCCAACGAACGCCTGCAACGCCTTCACACGGGCAAGCAAGCGCACGAGGTCGTCCTCGCCACCAAGGGCGAACACCGCGTCAACGAGGTCGTGCCGCACACCCTGGTCGCGCAGCACCACCTTCAGGCGGTCGGCGAAGAAGGCGAGGAGGTCAGCGGCAATGCGGTCACTGGCGGCCTCACGAGCAGTCGGCATTTCCGGAATCCTGCCGGAAAGCTGACGGGCCATCTCAACATCCACAGTCTTGGGCATCGATTCCAAGATGCCCGTTTGCCAGTAGGGATTAAAAGCGTTTCCGAACACCTGCGTCATGTTCAGCCGCAGCCCGTTCTCCAGCACCAGCCGGATGATGCCCAGCGCGGCGCGGCGCAGGGCGTAGGGGTCCTTGGAGCCGGTGGGCTTTTCGTCGATGGCGAAGAAGCCGACCAGCGTGTCGATCTTGTCGGCCAGCGCCACCGCCACGGACACCGGCGCGGTGGGGCAGGAATCGGTGGGGCCGAGCGGCTTGTAATGCTCGGCGATGGCGTCGGCCACTTGCGCGCTCTCGCCC
Organism: Azospirillum sp.; assembly: GCA_036401175.1. GTDB lineage: Bacteria > Pseudomonadota > Alphaproteobacteria > Azospirillales > Azospirillaceae > Azospirillum. The sequence continues at coordinate 25,983 of DASWVP010000599.1, forward strand.
TGGCCCAGCGCGTAGTAGCGACCCATGATCCCCTGCACCTCGGGGAACTCGCCGACCACTTCGGTCACGAGGTCCGCCTTGGCGAGCAGCGCCGCGCGGGTCGCGGCGTCGGCATCGGCGCCGATGGCGCGGGCCAGCTCGGCGGCCAGCACCTGCACGCGGTTGACCTTCTCGGCCACCGTGCCGAGCCTGGCGTGGAAGGTGATCTTCTCCAGCGCCGGAACGCGCTCCTCCAGCCGGGTCTTGCGGTCGAGGTCCCAGAAGAACTTGGCGTCGGACAGGCGGGCGCGCAGCACGCGCTCGTTGCCCGCCACCACCGCCTTGCCGCCGTCCGTGGTCACCATGTTGGCGGCCAGGATGAAGCGCGGCGCCATCTTGCCGTTCTGGTCCAGCACGGCGAAGTACTTCTGGTGCGTGCGCATGGAGGTGATCAGCACCTCCGCCGGCACGTCCATGAACGCCTCGTCGATCGACCCCATCAGCATGACCGGCCATTCCACGAGGCCGGCGACCTCCTCCAGCAACCCGTCGTCGGGCGACAGGGTCAGGCCCTGGGAGGCGGCCAGCGACTCGGCGTCGGCCTTGATCTTCGCCTTGCGCTCCGCCCGGTCGAGGACGACGTGGGCCGCGCGCAGCTTCTCCTTGTAGTCGGCGAAGCCTTCCACGGCGAACGGCTCGGGCGACAGGAAGCGGTGGCCGCGCGTGGTGTTGCCGAAGGCCAGCGAACCCTGGCGCTCGCCCAGGAAGAACGAGCCGTCCAGCGTCCGGCCGCCGAACACGGCGATGATGGAGTGCAGCGGGCGCACCCAGCGCACGTCGCTGGAGCCCCAGCGCATGGACTTCGGCCACGGCAGTTCGGCCATCGCCGCCGGGATCACCTCGGCCAGCACCTCGGCCGTCTCGCGGCCCTTCTTCTCGGTCACGGCGAAATAGAAGACGCCCTTGCCGGTGTCGCGCTGCTCGCAGGCGTCCAGGCTGGTCAGGCCGGCGGACTTCAGGAAGCCCTGCACCGCCTGTTCGGGCGAACCGACGCGCGGACCCTTCTTCTCTTCCCGAACGTCCGCCGTGCGCTCCGGCAGCCCGTCGACGACCAGCGCCAGACGGCGCGGCGTGGAGTGCGCCTCAACCGTGGTGAAGGTCAGACCGGCGGCGGTCAGCTTGTCGGTGACAATCCGCTTGAGGTCGTCGGCCGCGCGCGCCTGCATGCGGGCGGGGATCTCTTCGGAGAAGAATTCGATCAGAAGCTCGGGCATGTTACTTGGCCCCTCCGGCAGTCCACGCCTCGCAGCACGCCTTGGCCAGCGCGCGCACGCGGCCGATGTAGGCGGCGCGCTCGACGACGCTGATCACGCCGCGCGCGTCCAGCAGGTTGAACAGGTGCGACGCCTTGATGCACTGGTCATAGGCCGGCAGCGCCACGCCCTTGGCGACCAGCGCCTGACACTCCGCCTCGGCGTCCTTGAAGTGCTGGAGCAGCATGGCGGTGTTGGCGTGCTCGAAATTGTGCGCGGAGTATTCGACCTCGGCGCGCTTGAACACGTCGCCGTACTTGACGCCCTCACCGTTGAAGTCCAGGTCGTAGACGTTCTCCACCCCCTGCACGTACATGGCGAGGCGTTCCAGCCCGTAGGTCAGCTCGACCGACACGGGGTCGCACTCGATGCCGCCGACCTGCTGGAAATAGGTGTACTGCGTCACCTCCATGCCGTCGCACCACACCTCCCAGCCCAGGCCCCAGGCGCCCAGCGTCGGGCTCTCCCAGTCATCCTCGACGAAGCGGATGTCGTGCAGCGCCGGGTCGATGCCCAGCACCTTCAGGCTTTCCAGATACAGCTCCTGCGCGTTGGCGGGCGAGGGCTTGAGGATCACCTGATACTGGTAATAGTGCTGAAGCCGGTTCGGATTCTCGCCATAGCGGCCGTCCTTGGGGCGGCGCGAGGGCTGCACGTAGGCGGCCTTCCACGGCTGCGGCCCCAGCGCGCGCAGCGTCGTCGCCGGGTGGAAGGTGCCCGCCCCCACTTCCATGTCGTAGGGCTGGAGAATCACACAGCCCTGTTCGGACCAGAACTGGTGAAGCTTGAGGATGAGGGCCTGGAACGACAGGCTCTTTGAGGACGCCATGGGCGGTCACTTGGGCTTCTTGTTGCGGCGCGCGGCACGATACGCGGGCGTTCCCGCCGAATCAAGCCGCCCCGAAACAAGCCATGGAAATCAAGCGCCGCTCACCGCCCGTACGGGCACACCGGCCGTCCGCACGACACCGCCGAGCGCGGCGCCACATAGGCCCCGCACTCCGGACACTTCTCCATGTCCTCCGCCCCACCCGGCCGCGCGGGCTCGGCGGCGCCACCGCGCTGCGGCTGCGGACGGCGCCCGGCGTCGCGCTCGCGCAGCC
>DASWVP010000600.1:0-6492 GCA_036401175.1 Azospirillum sp.
TCTCCCCAGAGGGGAGAGGGGATTGGGGTTACGGCATCACCGTGGTGCGCAGGTCGAGCACGTCGTCGGCGCGCTGCACGACCTTCACGCCGTCCTTGACGCCCCACGACATCGGCTGGGCGTGCAGCGGCAGATAGCCGAAGTCGTCCTTCACGATGGTCCACGCCTCCTTGATCATGGCGTTGCGCTTGGCCTGATCGGTCTCGCTGCCGATCTTCGCGGTCAGCTCGTCGACCTTTTTGTTGCAGTAGCCGCCCAGGTTGAACAGGCCCGACTGCGTCTCCTTGTTGCGGCAGCCCGCGAGGTTCAGGAGCGAGTTGTGGCTGTCGACGGAACTCGGCGTCCAGCCCAGCATGTAGAAGCTGGTGTCGTAGCCGGCCTGGGCCAGCACCTTGCCGAAGTACTTGCCCTTGGTCTGCGCCAGCAGGTTCACCTTGATGCCGACGCGGGCCAGCATGCCGGCCACCGCCTGACAGATCTTCTCGTCGTTGACGTAGCGGTCGTTCGGGCAGTCCATCGTCACCTCGAAGCCGTTGGGATAGCCGGCCTCGGCCAGCAGCTTCTTCGACTTTTCGGGATCGTACTTGTACGGCGCGCCGTAGGACTTGTCGTAGCCGTTGATCTCCGGCGCCACCAGCGAACCCAGCGGCACGGCGGAGCCGCGCATGATCTGCTTGTTGATGGCGTCGAGGTTGACGGCCGACACCACCGCCTCGCGCACGCGCTTGTCCTTGAAGGGGTTCTTGCCCTTGATGTTGGAGTACTTCAGCTCGTCGCGGTCCTGGTCCATGCCGACGAAGATGGCGCGCGCCTCGGCACCGGTCAGCGGGCTGACGCCCGGCGCCTGGTCCAGGCGGTCCCAGTCCTGCACGGGCACCGGCTGGATCACGTCCAGTTCACCCGAGAGGAGCGCCGCGACACGGGTCGCCGGCTGCGCCACGGGGGTGAACACCACCTCGTCCACGTTGGTCCTGACGCCCTTGTCCCAATAGTCGGGGAAGCGCTTCAGCACCGTTCTGGTGTCCGGCTGCCGCTCGGTCAGCACGAAGGGGCCGGTGCCGTTGGCGTGCAGGTTGGCGTGGTTGCCCTGGTTGGAGCCCTTGACGTTCGTCGCCTCCGTCGTGTTGTTCTGCTTCGACCACTCCTCGTCCATGATGTAGAGGAAGACCCACTCGCGCGGCAGGATCGGGTTGGGGGTGGCGGTGATGACCTCCACCGTGTGGTCGTCGATCTTGCGGACCTCCTTGGCCTTGGCGCTGTAGCCCTTCATGTCGGAGCCTTCGGTCGCCGCGCGCTTCCACGAAAAGATCACGTCGTCGGCGGTGAAGGGGCTGCCGTTGTGGAACTTCACGCCCTTGCGCAGGTGGAAGATCCACTTGTTCGGCTCCGGGTTCTCCCATTTCTCGGCCAGCATGGGGGCGAGCTGCAGCTTCTCGTCGTAGCCGACCAGCGGTTCGTAGATGTTGCCCTGGAAGCCCAGCGTGAACGTCTCGTTCAGGCCGTGCGGGTCCATGGTCGTGGCGTCGCCCTGGTAGGACCAGCGCAGCGTCTTGGCGGACACCGGCGATGCGAGGAGCGGAGCCGCCAGCGCCGCGACGGCCACGGAATGGAGAAGGAGCGCCCCGATCTTCATGTTTCCCTTACTCCCTGCTGCGGCCGTCTGTGGGCCGTCTTTGGTTACGCCGCGAGGCGCCGCACGAGACCGCGCAGGAACCGCTCGCACGCGGTGACCTGGGCGATCTCGATGAATTCGTTGGGCTGGTGCGCCTGATCGATGGAGCCGGGACCGCACATCACGGTGGACAGGCCGGCCTCCTGGAACTGTCCGGCCTCGGCGCCATAGGAAACGACACCGGTGTCGTTGCGCCCGGTCAGCGCGTGGCAGAGCTGCGCCGCCGCCCCGTCCGGCTCCGGCGCCAGTCCGGGGGCGCCGGCCAGCACGTCCGTGCGGATGTCGCAGGCGGGAGAGACGTGGCGGATCTCCGTCCGCACGCGGTCGCAGAACGCCTGGAAGCGGTCGAAATAGCCCTGCCAGTCGTCGCCGGGGACCGGGCGGATGTCCCACATGAACTCGCACTGGCGCGCGGTGATGTTCTGCGCCGTGCCGCCCTGGATGGTGCCGACGTTCAGCGTGGTGCAGGGCGGATCGAAGGGGGAGGCGGGATCGGCGGCGGCCGCCGCGTGGGCGCCCATGTCGGCGATGAAGGCCACCAGCCGCGCCGCCGTCATCACCGCGTTGACGCCGCGATCCATGTGGGCGGAGTGGACCTCGTGCCCGGTCACCACGGTGCGCAGCACGTAGCAGCCCTTGTGCGCCACCACCACGCGCATGGACGTCGGCTCGCCGACGATGACGGCGCCGGGTCGCGGCAGTTCGGCGGCGATGCGCCGGATCATCGCCGGGGCGCCGAGGCAGCCGATCTCCTCGTCGTAGGACAGCGCCAGATGCACCGGCCGCTTCAGCCCGGCCGCCAGCATCTCCGGCACCAGGGTCAGCGCCACGGCGGAGAAGCTCTTCATGTCGGCGGTGCCGCGCCCGTACAGGCGGCCGTCGCGCTCGACCAGCGTGAAGGGATCGGTGTCCCACGCCTGCCCGTCCACCGGCACCACGTCCGTGTGGCCGGACAGCACGACGCCGCCCTCCGCCATCGGGCCGATGGTGGCGAACAGGTTTGCCTTGCTTCCATCGGCGTTGGGAACGATCCGCCCCGCGACGCCATGCCCGGCGAGGTAGGTCCGCACCCAATCGATGAGGTCCATGTTCGACCGCCGCGACACCGTGTCGAATCCCACGAGTCGGGCGATCACGTCCCGTGACGCCTTGTCCAACGCTGTCCGCCCATCCCTGTCGCCGGCCCCGTTTCTTCATGGGGGCTCGTGCGGTCTTATCGGTTGATAAAACAATGGGGTGGGCTGATGGTCGGTGTCAAATGGCAATTCGTCAGGGTATGGCGCGCGCGTTCAGTGCGCGGGGCCACCCGTTCACAGGTCGCGTTCCCAGGTCTCCCCGACGAGGTCCTTGCCGAAGGTGTCGTGCGGCTCCGACGCCACCAGCTCGAACCCCGCCTTCTCGTAGATGCGCCGGGCGGACAGCAGGACGCTGTTGGTCCACAGCGTCATGCGGCGATAGCCGGCCTGTCTGGCGAAGCGCAGGCACTCCTCCACCAGACGCGCGCCGATGCCGTGGCCGCGCGCCGAGGGCTCGACGATCAGCAGGCGCAGCTTGGCGATCTCGTCGGACTTGCGCACCACGAAGACGCAGCCGACGTTCCGCCCGTCCATCTCGGCGATCCAGCAGCGTTCGCGCGCCGGGTCGCAGGTGCGCAGGAACTCCGCCGCCACCTCGGCCACCAGCGCCTCGAAATCGGCGCCCCAGCCGTATTCCTCGGCGTACAGCGTGCCGTGCCGCTCGATCACCCAACCGATGTCGCCGGGGCGTGGCGGGCGCAGGATGTAGGGCGCGCGGCCGGGGGGCGGTTCGCCCATCAGATCCTCGATGGTGCGCATCGCGGCGACGAGGCGATCCTGGTCGGCGGTGCCCAGGCGGTCGAGCATCGCGCCGATCTCCTGGCGCGAGCGGGCGGCGAGGTCGGCGGCGGCCTCCAGCCCCTCCGGCGTCAGCGTCAGGATGTTCTGGCGCGCGTCGGCTTCCGACGGCTGCCGGGTGATCAGCCGGCGCTGCTCGAACCCGCGCAGGATGCGGCTGAGATAGCCGGGGTCGAGGCCCAGCTCCTCGCTCAGCCCGTTGGCGGTGGTGCGCCCGTGCTGCGCCAGCTCGTAGACCACCCGCGCCTCGGCGAGCGAGAAGGGGCTGCCGAGCAGCCCCTCGTGCAGCACGCCGACCGTGCGGGTGTAGAACCGGCTGAAGCGGCGCACCGCCTCGACCCTCTGCAAAGCCTCCTGATCCGACATGACCACCGACCTCCGACGGGACGAACGATGGTTGCCAGGGTCAACCAGTTATTTGACGTTGTCAAGTATATGTGCGGCGCCATCGATCAGCCGCCGCGCGTGGTGTCATACCGGCGGCGCTTGAACGCTTCCATCGAGCGCCGCCGGTAAAACCCGACAGATCAATGCGATAGCATTTATCGAAAGGGTGATACGGACGACGCCTTCAGGCGCCGTCCGTATCATGCCAGCCCGAGCACCACGAGCAACGCGCGGTCGACGGCCTTCATCGTGTCGTCGTCGATCCGGCCGATAACCTGCCGCACCCGTTCGGCCCGGATCGCCGCAACCTTGTCGACCATCACCTCGGACGGCCGGTCGAGCCCGTTCCCGGCCGCCGGCGGCACCGGGATGCGGAAAATGTTGCCGCCGGTCAGATGGCTGGATTCCAGCAGACAGATGAGCACGCTGGCGTGCGTGGGATTGAGCAGGTCGGACTGGACGACGAGGTTTGGCCGAACCTTGCCGTAATCGCCCTTGGCGGCGGCGAGGACGATGTCGCCGCGCTTCACGCCGGGTCCTCGTCGTCCATGGCGTCTTCGATCCAGTCCAGCGCCGCGCGTTCGGAGGGCAGGTCGCGAACGGCGAGGGAGTCCCGCCGGACACGCTCGGCAAAGCCCGCCGATCGCGTATCGGGCACCCATACGGTCTTCGGGCGCAGCCCTTGGGCGCGCAGCCGGGCGCGGTAATTCTGCACGTTCCGGCGGATGTTGCTGGGCGTCGCCATGGCACACCTCCTATAACCGGTTATAGGCCTCCCGGCCGCCCGAGGCAAGGGCCGACGCAACGGTTCCATCCTTGTGCCCGCACCCGCGCCCTTGACAGGCCCCCTCCGAGTCTGGCCTTGAAAGGGTCGTGTGCGAAGGGAGGCGGGCGGCGATGCGGGCGGTGGTCTGCGAACAGTTCGGCGAACCGGCCGCGGTGCTGCGGTTGGCCGACGTCGCGGTGCCGGAACCCGGCCCCGGCGAGGTGCTGGTGCGCGCCGCCGCGCGCTCGATCAACCCGTCCGACCTGCTCACCATTCGCGGCGCCTACGCGCGCCACACGCGGCTGCCGCTGGTGCCGGGATTCGAGGCGGTGGGCACGGTGGTGGCGGTGGGCGCCGGGGTGCCGGCCGGCATGCTCTGGCGCCGCGTGCTGCCCCTGAAGGGTTCGGGAACGTGGCGGGAGTTGGTCATCGCGCCGGCCGACTGGGCGGTCGAGGTGCCGGACGCCGTGCCCGACGCGGTGGCGACGCAGCTCTACATCAACCCGATCTCCGTCCTGCGCATGCTGACCGTCGAGTTGAGCCTGCGGCCCGGCGACGTGGTGGTGGTCAACGCCGCCGGCTCGGCCTGCGGGCGCATCGCCGCGCAACTCGCGCGCGAACTGGGCCTGCGTCTGCTGGCGGTGACGCGCAGCGACGATTACACCGAGGAACTGCGGGCGCTGGGCGCCACGGCCGTGGTGAACGCGGCGCGTGAGGACGTGGCCGCCGCCGTGCACCGGCTGACCGGCGGGAGCGGCGCGCGGGCGGCGCTGGACGCCATCGGCGGTGCAGCGGGGGAAGCGCTGGTCGACCTGCTGGAGCCGGGCGGCACGCTGGTGTCCTACGGGCTGCTGTCGGGGGCGCTGCTGCCCGTCGACCTGCCGGCGGCCAAGGCGCGTGGCGTGGATGTGCGCAGCTTTTGGTTGCGCCCCTGGACGGAATCCTGCACACCCGCGGAATGGCGGGCGGCCTTCCGCGCCGTCATCGACCGCGTCGTCGCCGGCACGCTTGCGCTGCCGGTCGGCGGCGCCTACGACCTCGCCGAGGTGGCGGACGCCGTGCGCGCCGCCGAGGCGTCCGGCCGCGCCGGCAAGATCGTGCTGACCGGCTGATCCGTTTTGACTGGAGAGCGTTGTCCGATGTTGAGCACCCGTGACCTCGTCCATTGCGCCCTGTTCGCCGCCGTCGTCGCGGCGCTGGGTTTGTTGCCGCCGATCCCCCTCGGCTTCATTCCCGTGCCGATCACCGCGCAGACGCTGGGCGTCATGCTGGCCGGCGCCTTGCTGGGCGCCCGGCGTGGCGGCGTGGCGCTGGCGCTGTTCGTGCTGCTGGTGGCGGCCGGCCTGCCGCTGCTGGCCGGCGGGCGCGGCGGCATGGGCGCCATCCTGGGGCCGACCGGCGGCTTCGCGCTGGGCTTCATCCCCGGCGCCTTCGTGGTCGGTCTGCTGACGGAGCGGCTGCACGGCCGGGGCGGCGTGCTGGGGCAGTTCGCCGCCTGCATGCTGGGCGGCATCGGCGTGATCTACGCCTGCGGCATCCCCTGGCTGTCGGTGGTCGCCGGCATGCCGATCGAGAAGGCGGCCATGGGCGCCATGGCCTTCGTGCCGGGCGACCTGATCAAGGCCGGCATCGCCGCCTTCGTCGCGGCCACCGTGCGCCGCGCCTATCCGGCCATCGCGGTGCGGGGATGACCCGCCCGGCGCCGCTCGCCGCACCCTTCGTGGCGGCGGCGCACGCGACCCCGGACAAGCCGGCCTTGTGCATCGGCGCGCACGCGTCGAGCTACGGCGCGC
>DASWVP010000601.1:0-7030 GCA_036401175.1 Azospirillum sp.
AGCGCCTCCACCGCCCGCACCTCGACCGCCAGGGCGGATGCATCGGCGCGCAGCGCGCGGAAGAACGCCGCGAAGCGCCGCACGGCCTCGGCCTCCTCGATCACGCCGGTGGCGAAGTCCGGAGCCCCCTGCCCCGCCCCGCCCAGTTCGGCGGCCAGCGTGGCCAGCGCGGAAGGCGGCACGTGGACGCTCCAGTACGACCAGCCGCCCTCCAGCACGTCGCCGGTGTGCACCTCCCCCGGATCGGCGAGGCACAGCGTGCCGAACGGCGCCACGACGCGCTGGCGCCGGTAGCGGAAGCGGTTGGCGCCGCGCGTGATCAGACCCACCGTGTAGTCGTCGTGGAAGTGCGGCGCGAAGCTGCTGTGGCGGAAATCCGCGTGCAGGACCTCCAGCCCGCCCAGCACCTGGGGCAGCCGCCGCAGTTCGACGCGATCACCGCCATCCCGCACGCCGGTCACTCCCTTGGCACGCGCGCAGTCGCCTTGAAGAACGTGTAGCAGAAGGCGCCCTCCCCACCATCCGCCGTGGCGTCGAGGTCGGCGAGCCCGCGTTCCCACGTTGCCGCGTCCAGCAGCCCGCCGTCCAGCGCCGCGCCACGCACCCCTTCGACCATCGGCACGATGATGCGGCGCACGAAGCCGTCGCGCAACGACAGGCGGCCGGCGTCGGCGTAGACCATGCGCGGCTCCACCACGATGTCGACGAAGCCGGCGGCGTCGAGCAGCCCGTACAGCCGCCGGCCGATGTCCGGGTCGCCCCCCAGCCGGCGCTGGCAGGTCACCAGCGCGCCCCACGCCGCCAGCGCCGCCGGCGTCTCCGGATGGAACCGGCAGGAGCCGTGATCGCCCTCCACCACCACGATGGAGCCGCCGGGCCGCACCAGCCGCCGCAGCGCGGTCAGCGCCGCGGCCGGGTCCGTCAGGTGCTCCAGCAGGAAGCAGACGAAGGCGGCGTCGAAGCTGTCCGACGCGAAGGGGGCCGCCAGCAGGTCGCCCTGGCGAAAGCGGACCGCCGCGCCGCGCTCGCCCAGCCGGGCGCGGGCGCGCGCCAGTTGCCCGGCGTCCACGTCCAGGCAGGTCAGGTCGATGCCGGGGCTGCCGTCCAGCAGCGCCGTCGTCTGCATGCCGGTGCCGCAGCCGGGCTCCAGCACGCGGGTGCCGGGCGGGAACCGCGTGTCGCCGTGCAGAAGCGGACGCAGGATGCTCGCCTGATCGGCCAGCCGCTCCGCCTCGCGCGCCGAATAGCCGTGCACGTACCCGCCCATGCCGATCCTCCCCCGTCCGTCTCGACACGGAGGGTAGCGGCGCGGACGGCGGCCGGTCTTGAAGGAAATTGCACGCCGGTGGCGCCGCCTTGCGGCGACGTCCTACAGGGGCTGCCCGGCGAGCTTCCGGCGGATCTGGTCGGCGCGGTCGCGCGCGCCGCGCAGGTGCGGGTTGATGGCGAGCGCCGCCTCGAACGCCTTCAGCGCGTCGGCCGGCTCCTCCACCGCCAGATAGACGAGGCCGAGGCCGACCAGCGCCCCGAAATGCCGTGGCTCCAGCGCCAGCGCCCGGCGGATGTCGGCCACCGCGGCGGCGTAGTCGCCGACCAGGTAATGCGCGTTGGCCCGGCGGTTCCAGCCCTCGGCGTATTCCGGCGCCTCCGCCACGACCGCGTCGAACAGCATGAGCGCCTGCTCGGTCTGGTCCTCGTGCAGGCGGCGCACGCCGTCGCGCATCATGGTCAGAACGTCGGCGCCGGGGTGGTCCAGCCAGATCAGCCAGATCTGCGTCTCGACGGCCTGCGCCGCCTCGTCGCCGGGTGCGGTGCGGAGCTGGCGGAACAGCTCGTCCAGGCGGGCATCGTCCTGCCGGGCGGCGGCCGGCATCGCGGCCCCCAGCAGGGCCAGCCCCATGATGACACAGGCGGCGGCGACGGACCGCAGTGGAATTGGTGCGCGTATCATGCGAAAAGTTTGGGGCGTCCTCGCCCCCGCGACAACCGCGCGTCGGGCGTAGACGGCGGCGGCGGAAGGGGTAGGCCGGCGGCGCATCACAACCAAAGGGTGAAGGAGAGACTTGGCATGGCGCGACCGTCCAACCTGCTGTACGGGCTCGACGACACCCCGCCGCTGGCGGTGACTCTGTTGAGCGGGCTGCAGCAGGCCGCGATGGTCGCCGGCATCGGCGCGGTGTTCCCGTTGCTGGTGCTGGCCGCCGCCGGCGCCGACCCGTCGCAGGTCCGCGACACGCTGGCGGTGTCGATGCTGGCGCTGGGCATCACCACCGCGCTGCAGGGCGCGCGCCTCGGCCCGGTCGGCTCGGGCTTCCTGGCGCCGGCCGTGTTCACGGCGGCCTACCTGCCCTCCAGCATCATGGCGGCGAAGATCGGCGGCCTGCCGCTGGTGCTGGGCATGACCATCTTCGCCGGGCTATGCGAGATCCTGCTGTCGCGCGTGCTGCACCGGCTGCGTCCCTACCTGCCGGCGGAGATCGCCGGCTTCGCCGTCGCCATGATCGGCATCGTTCTGGGCCTGCTGGGGTTCCGGCTGATCTTCGGCGTCGACGCCCAGGGCGAACCGCCGCCGCCGCCGGTGGCGCTGCGCGGGCTGCTGCTGGGCGGCATCGCGTTCGGCGTGATGATCGGGCTGAACATCTGGTCGAAGAGCAAGCTGAAGCTGTACTGCGTGCTGATCGGCATGGCGGCCGGCTATCTGGCGGCGTGGCCGCTGGGCATGCTGGACGTCGCCCGGATGACCGCGGCGATGGGACGGGCGCCGTTCAGCATCCCGACGCCGGCCGACATGTGGCCCACCTTCGACTTCAGTCTGGCGCTGGCCTTCGCCATCGGCGCCATCGCTTGCACGCTGCGCGCCGTAGGCGACCTGACGACCTGCCAGAAGATCAACGACACCGAATGGCAGCGCCCGGACATGGCGACGATCCGCGGCGGCGTGCTGGCCGACGGCATCGGCACCACGCTGTGCGGCGTGCTGGGCACCGTCGGGCTGAACACCTTTTCGGGCAGCATCGGCCTGTCGGTGGCGACGGGCATCACGGCGCGCGTGGTCGGCTTCGCCACTGGCGGCGCGCTGATGGCGCTGGCCTTCGTGCCGCAGGCGCTGGACGTGCTGGGCGCCATGCCCCGTCCGGTGATGGGCGCGGCGCTGGTGTTTTCCGGCACGTTCATCGTCATGAACGGCCTGCAGGTCATCCTGTCGCGCCTGATGGACAGCCGCAAGATCGTGGTCATCGGCCTGTCGCTGATCATCGGGCTGTCGCGCGACATGTACCCCCACCTGTTCGACGAGGCCCCCGCCGCGCTGCAGCCGGTGCTCGGCTCGTCCATGGTGCTGGCGATCGCCTCGGCGCTGCTGCTGAACCTGCTGTTCCGCCTGGGCATCCACAAGCGTGTGCGGTATGCCTTCCCGGCCGGTCACGGCCTGCTGCGCGAACTGCACGATCCGCTGGAGCGCCAGGGCGCCGAATGGGGGGCGCGCCGCGATGTGTGGGACAAGGTGATGCACGCCTTTGGCGAGCTGGCCGATCTGCTGCCGCCGGTGGCGGAGCCGCAGACCCTGATCGCCGTCGACCTCGCCTTCGACGAATACGGCGTGGACGCGGAAATCCGCTACACGGGCCAGCCGCTGACGCTGGCCGACGCCGCCCCGTCACACGAGGAGATGCTGGAATCCGACGACGCGCTGCACCGGCTGTCCAGCTTCATGCTGACCCAGCTCGCGAGCCGCGTGCGCACCGCCACCCAGAACGGCGAACAGGTGCTGAAGCTGCACTTCGACCACTGACCGAACGGGGCGGGCCTTATGGCCGGTCAGGCCCCGTGCCACTTGCGCAGCGGGCCGGTGTCGATGTGCACGAAGTTGCTGTGCGGGTAATAGCCCACGCCGCCGGCACGCATGCCGAGCGCCAGCTTGTGCAGCTGGCGCAGCGGCATGCCGGGCACGCGCAGGTCGATGGCCTTGCCCTGCATGTGGTAGCTGAACTGCGCCACGCCGTCGCCGTCCGCCTCGCGCAGGGCCGCGTTGCTTTCCGGCGAGCGGTAGCCGGAAATGATGTGGAGCGGCCCGCGTCCGCCGGTGCGCCGGTGGATCTGGTGCAGGACGTCGAGCAGCTTCGGATCGATGGCGTGCACCGCGCCGGTGCGGTGGTCGCGCAGGACCCGGCTGATCGCCTGCACCGCGGAACGCACGTAGCGGCCCTTCGACCAGTACTCGGCGCTGATGCGTTCGCCGGTGTGCAGGTTGAGCATCGACAGTTGCCGCGGCGGCGCCTTGATCATCGCCAGGGATTCGGCGGGCTGCAGGATCGTGGCCGCGGCGGCGGCGCCAATACCCAGACGCAGAAGTTCCCGTCGGCCGAGGGCCGGTGCCGGATTCGACTGCCCACACTCGTCGGACATGAAGCCCCCATCTGCGCCAGACCGGGTTGCGGTCGAGGGTGTTACTCCCAAAGACAGCGCTCTTTAGGGTATTCCCACCACCTTCTGTCAAGCGATCAAAGGTTAACGTCCGTTAAGCGCGATGTTTCAACGGCTTCTCGCATGTTACGGGGCGGTAACACACGCGCGTTGCGCCGGGCGCGAACGCCGGAGACTCCCGAATCGGACGATCGAGTCGCTGAGCCGGAACGATGCCGGCGTAAGTCCAAGACATGTTCCTCAAATGCCACGCCCTGTGACAGGCCGGTGACATCGATGCGTCCAATATCGCGCAAGAAAGCTGTCGGCACCGTTCAGCCTTCGGTAACACATCGGCGCACATAATTACGGTAGTGCAACCGGCCGCTACGACGTGAATCCGTGTCGACGCAGACCGTCATCCTATCCTCTCCCGCTTCTCCCCTGCGGCCCGAGCAACTTGCCGAGGTTCTCGACCGGCATGTGCGTTGGGTGAAGGGGTTACCGGGCGGCGCGCGCGCCAATCTGGCGCTGGCCGACCTGGAAGGGGTGGACCTCGCCCACCGCGACCTGCGCGCGGCGCGCCTGATCGGCGCGCGGCTCGTAAAATGCCGCCTGCACGCCACCAACCTCGCCGGCGCCGACCTCTTCTGCGTCGACCTGTACGAGGCGGACGTCAGCCGGGCCAACCTGTCGCAGACCGACCTGCGCGGGGCGCGCCTGCGCGCCGCCGACGTCAGCGAGGCCAATCTGCGCGGCGCCGACCTGTCGGCCGGCTCGCCCGGCGCCAGCCACACCGTGCGGGTCGAGAAGGACGCCGTCCAGCTCGCCTTCCGCCAGTCGGTGCTGGACCGCGTCGGCAACACGGCGCGCAGCGCTTCCAACGGCGTCGTCACCGACCTGACCGGCGCCACCCTGCGCAAGGCGGTGCTGACGGAGGCCGACCTCTCCGAAAGCATTCTCCAGAACGCCGACCTGGGCGGCGCCATCCTGGTGAACACGAACCTGACGAACTCGCGGCTGAACGGCGCCAACCTGGAGGGCGCCAACCTCGCCGGCGCCATCTTCCGCAATGCCGATCTGGTGGGCACGCGCTTCGCCGACTGCGACCTGAGCCGGGCCGACCTGGGCGGCGCCCTGCTGGCCAAGCCGATCGACAACCTGGGTTCGGAGATCCAGCGCGCCATCTTCGACCACGAGCGCTGGATCGACAGCTTCGGCCAGCGCGGCGAGCGGGCCGAGCTGGACGGCGCCGACCTCAGCCGGGCCGACCTGCGCGGCGTGAACCTCAGCGCCGCCTCGCTGCGCGGCGCCAACCTTGCCGGGGCATCGCTGGCCGGCGCGCGGCTGATCATGGCCGACCTGTCCGGCGCCAACCTGGAAGGAGCCAACCTGATCGGCGCCGACCTGTCGGGGGCCAACCTCAGCCACTCCCGCCTTGCCGAGGCGGACCTGACCGCCGTGCGCCTCTGCCCGGCCGAGATCAAGGACCCCAGCGGCAAGCCCACCGGCCGCTCCTGGGCCGCCAACCTGATGGGCTCCGACCTCAGCCGCGCGCACCTGTGCGGCGCCAGTCTGGTGCAGGCCAACCTCAGCGACGCCAACCTGGACGGCACCGCGCTGGAGGGCGCCGATCTGGCCGGGGCCAAGCTGCTGCGCACCCAACTGTCGCAGGGGCCGCGGCGGCGCTGACCGCCGGTCATCACCATCTTTCTGGTTGCATTCGTGTGCGGCTTCCCTGAATTCTGCGGGACGTCAGCCCCTGTGAATGCGACCATGGCGTGAAACGGCCCGCGCTTGCCCTGCTGCTTCTGGCCGCCGCCGGCCCGGCCGGGGCCGGGGGCCTGCCCGCCTCGTTGTCCGATTGGGGCGGCGCCGGGCTGCTGCAGACCCCCACCGCGCGCATGTTGCCGGAGGGCACGTACCACGCCGGCTACGGCGCGCTGGGCGACGTGCACCGGCACCTGACCGTCGGCGCCCAGATCCTGCCCTGGCTGGAGGTCACCGTGCGGGAGACGCTGTTTCCCAGCTGGTGGAGCGTCCCGGAGCCGGGCGTGGACGTCAAGCTGCGGCTGCTGCGCGAGGGCGAGTGGTGGCCGGCGCTGGCGGTCGGCGGGCGCGACGTCACCGGCGCCGGCTTCGACCTGCCCGGCAAGGGCCGCTTCGCCGGGGAATACGTGGTGCTGTCGCGGCGGATCTGGAACGTCGACGCCAGCCTCGGCATCGGCTGGGGGCGGCTGGGCGGCTACGCGCACCTGCCCAACCCGCTGCGCGTGCTGGGCGGGCGTTACCGGCGCGACCGCGACCCGTTCGACGCGCGGAGCCGGGGGCCGAAGGCGTGGTTCTCCGGCCGCGACGCCGGGCTGTTCGGCGGGCTGGAATGGCACACGCCGGTCGACGGGCTGAGCGTCAAGCTGGAGTACAGCGCCGACAGCTTCCGTTCCGAACAGCAGGACGACCCGGCCTTCGTGCCCGGCCTGCCGTTCAACGCCGGCCTCGCCTATCGGCCCTGGCCGTGGCTCGATATCGGCCTTGGCGTCGAGCAGGGGCACCGGGCGATGCTGCGCGCGGCCCTGGTCTTCGACGGCAAGGGCCGGGCCGCCGACACGCCGCCGCCCCCGCCGCCGCG
>DASWVP010000602.1:0-15627 GCA_036401175.1 Azospirillum sp.
CGCGCCGGAGGTGTTGCCGGCCGCGTCCGTCGCCTTGGCGGTCAGCGTGTGGGCGCCGGTGGACAGGGACGACGAGGTGATCGTCCAGTTGCCCGAGCCGTCCGCCGTGGCGGTGCCGACCGCCGTCGTGCCGCCGTCGTACAGCACCACGGTGCTGCCCGCCTCCGCCGTGCCCTGCGCGGCCGGCGTGCCGGCGGTGGTGCGGTTGTCGCCCGTCGTGCCGCTGTCGGACCCGCCGGTGAGCGCCGGAGCCGAGGGGGCGCCGGGCGCGGTGGCATCGATGGTCACGGTCAGCGCGGCCGAGGCGTCCGAGGTCGAACCGCCGGAAGTGGCCTTGGCGGTCAGCGTGTGGGCTCCGTCGGCCAGCGACGCGCCCGACGTGATGGTCCAGAGGCCGGTGGTGCCGTCCGCCGTGGCGGTGCCGATGGCCGTGGTGCCGCCGTCGTACAGCACCACCGTCGCCCCGGCCACGGCGGTTCCGCTGATGGCCGGGGCCGTGACCTTCGTCTTGTGGTCGCCCAGGGTGCCGCTGTCCGACGCCGTGGTCAGGTCCAGCCCGGTGGGGGCGGCGGTCGCGGCGGCCGTGGTGCCGCTGGTGAAGTTCAGCGTCGTGGTGGCGCTGATGCCGGCGTAGGCGTTGCCGGCCAGGTCGGTGATGGCGCCGCTGTCGATGAGGATGTAGTAGCCGGTCGAGGCCGTCAGGTCCGCTGTCGGGTCGATCGTCACCTGGGCGCCGGAGACGGTCACCCGCGTGCTGGTCGCCGGGTTGAACGATTCCACCAGCGTGCCGCCCGACGTGTAGAGGCGGATGGTGCCGTTGCCGGCCTGCACCGTCTCGCTGAAGGCCAGCGTGATGTTGGCGTTGAGCGCCACGCCCGTCGCCTCGTCCGTCGGCGAGGAGGAGCCGATGGTGAGCGTCGGCGCCGTGCCGTCGGCGGTGGCGGAGGCGCTGGTGGTGAAGTTCAGCGTGCTGCTGCCGGTGAAACCGGCGAACGCGTTGCCCGAACTGTCGGTGACCGCGCCGCTGGCGACCTCCACGTAATAGGCGGTGCTGGTCGAAAGGTTCGCGCTGGGGTTGATGATGAGCTGGGTGCCGGAATAGGTGAGCTGCGTCGTGTCGGTCGCCTGGATGGTCGACACCACCGAGCTGTCCGACACCTTCTTGATGACGATCGTGCCGCTGCTGCCGGCCTGCACCACCTCGGAGAAGGTGAGCGTGATGTTGGCGTTGACCGGGATGCCGGTGGCGCCGGTCGACGGCGCCTTGCCGCTGAGCGTGGGGGCGGTGGTGTCGGTGGGCAGCAGAGCCGCCGCGGTCAGCACCGGCGAGTATGCTCCCAACTGCGTGTAGGGGGTGCTGCTGCTGGCTTCCGACTTGTTGATGCCGCCGATGTCGCCGTTGATGCTGTTGAGCTGCGTCATCGTGACGACGACGTAGCGCAGCGCGGAATCCTTGGTGATGCCGTAGATCGGGCTGGTGCGGCCGTTCGCCGAGGTGGCCAGCAGTGCCGACACGTCGGCGAACGGCACCTTGAAGCTGACGAAGGTGTCGCCTTCGGAGTCGCCGAAATTGGTGGCGCTTCCGGTCGTCGCCCAGTCGGGGTCGGTGGTCGAGCCGACCGCGTCGAAGCTGTAGTTGACGCCCGCGGTCGAGGTGTAGGTGTAGCTGGTGCTGTTGATGCTGGTGGTGCTGGGCGAGTTGTTGGCGCCTGTGCCGGGATCCCACAGAGACACGCCGCGGCCGGTCTTGCCGTCGTAGCTGACGAAGACGTCGATCTTGCCGTCGAGGTTGGCGTCGATGCCGACCAGTGCCACCGCGCCGAACGCCGTGCCGTCGCCGTCGGAGATGCGGAAGCGGAAGGCCAGCTCGTCGTCGCTGGCGCTGTCCGTGCTCTTATCGTCGAAGCTGGTGTAGAGGACCGCGTGGTTGGCGTCGCCGACGAGGTCGAGGCTGGCGGCGCCGGCCTGCGGGTCGTTGGCGATGTCGAACTTGGCGCCTTGCAGCACCGCCGTCCAGCCGGTGTTGCCGCCCAGGCTGATGGTGGCCAGCGTGTGGCCGTAGGCGGCGAGCCGCGCCGGGTCGCCGAACACCGGCGTCGTCACGCGCCCGGCACGAGCGGCGAGGTCCCAGGTGCCGCCGGCCGCCGCGCCGCCGGTGGCGTCGAACGAGGCGGCGACGTTGGCGCCGGTCAGCGCCGCCAGCGTGCGCACGAAGGCGCTTCCGGGATCACCCTGCGCCACATGGCAGCCGTACACCAGCAGGTCACCACCATCGGCGAGCGCGGCGCCGATGCGGCGCAGCGCACCCGCCGCGTCGAGCAGGCGTTCGGTGTCGACCGGCTTGGCGCCCAGCACGAGGCTGCCCGGTTCGCCGTGCGACACCACGTGGATGGCGGCCAGTCCACGGTGCGCGGTGACAGCCTCGACCATCTGCGACAGGCCGTCGCGGCCGGCAGCGATATGCAAAACCGCGCAGCCGGGGCGCGCGGCATCCGCCAGCACCTGGGCGTCGGTGACGCGTTCGTCGACGAAGACCAGTTCCCGCGGGGGTCGGACCGTTGCGCCGAAGGCCTGAAGATCGGAAGAAAATTCAACAGCGCCTGCGACAGCCATGTCACCCTCAAGTGCTTTTTGGAAATTATCGCGTACCCGTCCGCGATGCAGAGTCACGAGGTAAACCGTCCCGCAACTGCCGGTAGAATCGCAAGTAGGTACGCCACGCTTTTCGGCGTGAACCGACTATAAGCCGACTCAGCAACTTTAATTTAAGCCTTTGCGAATTGCCAGACAAACGCAACCGCAAGCGGCGAGCCATTTGTGACGAAATGCAACAAAATGCGACATCGCGCCGCAGTGAGGAGCAACCGAACGGCCCGGTGACACCGTTGAAGCCCTGGCATCCAAAGCCTCTGCCGTTGCGGCCGGTCAGGGACAAGGGAGCGGGGTACACTACTTTAATCTGAAAATGTGCAGTTTGGCTGGCCGCGCGAGCGTCGGCGTTTGTGTCTGATTATTACTACAGGTGGTATTGGGAATTGGCGGACGGTTGCGTTGCAAAAGCAGCCCGGGGGCGCCCGCTTCTACGCCGGGACCTTTCCCGACCGCGCGGTGGGGGCCGTCCGCCGTGCTCCCGTTGGCGGGGGCAGGCCGGTCAGGGTGATGAGATAGCCGGCGACCCGCACGAAGGTCCAGGTCAGCCCGTCGGTCATCTGACTCCGCGAGGCTTGCCCCTTGGCTTGCAGGATGGCGGCGTAGCCGCCGGGGTCGGCGCCGGCGATCTGCACCGTCCAGCTGTCCATCGCCGCCAGCGTCGTCTTGATGGTGATAAAGCCGGTGGCCGGATAGCTGGTCGCCACCCAGGTGGTCATGTCGTTCAGCCGGATGGTGAGGCTGCTGCGGCCGTCCGCGGCCCTTGCCGACCAGGATGCCGTTGGCGAAGAAGCTGCGGGCGGTCATGTCCACCACGTGCACCGGATCGGGGTCGCTGCTTTCGGCGGTGGAGATCACCGTGGGGATGACGATCCCCAGCGAACCGGCGTTCGCGTAGATGGAAACCGCCGCCCGCGCCCTGGGCCGGTCCTTCGGCAATCGCTTTGCGGCGACCCAACCCGCTTACGTTGGCATGCCTGAAGATGTCGGCGTTGATGTCCTGTCAATTTCGAAGTAATGCGTCACCATTGCTCCGCGAGTCTTTCTGTATGGCTGCGTTCCAGTTTTCCGGATTTTGATGACGGGACAATGATATGGCTCTGTCGCGCCCGATCCGAAGCCGGCGTTTCGTCCCTTGAAGGCCTATGCCTTCGATCCGACTGGCGGACGCGGCCCGCTAAACCGCGTCGTGCTCAAGGTGCCTTGCGAGCCTCTGCAATGTGGGCCGATCGGGTGCAAGATCGCGGTCGGATATTTCCCGGCGGCGGAGGGGGACTCCGGCGGGAACCTGTCCGGGCAGACCGTCTTTACCTGCCTGTCGCACGACATCATCGCGCACGAGACGACGCACGCCGTTCTCGACCGCATCCGCCGCTACTTTTCCGAGACGACCAGCCCCGACACCACCGCGTTTCACGAGGCTTTAGCCGACATCGTCGCGCTGTTCCAGCATTTCCGGCTGGACGCCGTGGTGCTGGACGTCATCAAGCGAAGCGGTGGTCTGCTCCATCGCCCGAATCTGAAGGCCAGGATCGTGCCGGATGGCCGGAATTCCGGCGGTGATGCAGTGATGGCCGGGTCTGCGCGGCCGTTATGATGCGGGGGCCTGCGCGAAGTCGCCGGCGCTCACCGCGGCCGCACGCCGCACCTCCTGCACGGTGGCGGGGGCGTCGAGGCGGAACAGGCCGCTCATACCGGCGGCGCTTGATCGCTTCCATCGAGCGCCGCCGGTAAAGCCCGACGGATCAATGCCATGGCTCTCGCCCTTTGCCATGGGCAAAGGGCTGTTGCCAGCGCTTTCGGCCCGAAAGACCAGCTCTATGCGCTGTGGGCGACCCGGAGCGGCATCCAGTACGCCCAACTGGCGGAAAAATCAGTTCGGCGAATGGGGCTTCAACCCGGCCCCCGCTTGCTCCTGCACCGTGCCGGGTAGCGGCTGGGCGCTCGGCGGTCCTTACGGGCAGCGGTGCGCCGGGGTCAATGACGGCGGGCGGACGCCCTCGACCATGGCGGTCGTCTGGCCGGATCGGACCGGCAATGTCCTCCTTGCCGAGTTTCCGGTCTCGCTGGCGCCGGTGCCGATCAAACAAGTGGTCTTCTGATGCGGGCGGGGGCTGCGTGCATGTCGGCGCGCGCCGGTGTCTCGGCACGGTGACGTCCGTTGCCGTGGGTTATCTGTCGCAACGGGCAGCACCGGTTGTCATGACGGGCCCGCCGGAATCACGGCGGACAGGTTCAGGACGGAACACCGATGCTTGGTCCGACACGGCGAATGAGCTCGGCCACGGGCGGACGCAGCGTGCGGAACGCGACGAGGAAGTCGCCGCACCGGTAGGACGGTGCAGCCTCCTTGATCCGGCGGGCATAAGCCCGCGCCGCTTCGTGCCGTTCCGCCAAGGCGGCGGAAAAGGCGGCGATGGCATGTATGTGGACATGGGCATTCGGCCGGCGCGCCGCCCGCTCGCCCCACACCGCGGCCTGCGCATGCTCCTCCAGATTCAGACAGGCGAGCGCCCGCGCCCCGAGTATCCCGAACAGCAGCGGGTCGAACGGGCTCAGCCGTTGCGCCACATCGGCCGCTCGGAGTGCCGCCGCGGCATCGCCGCCCTGCGACTGGACGAAGGCGAGCGAGTAATGGCCCAGCGCAAAGTTCGGGTTGAGATCGACCGCAATCCCCAGTTCCTCGACCGCATCGCCTTGCCGTTCCAAGAGCCAGAGCGCGCGCCCCAGGGCCAGATGGGACGTCGGGTCGCGCTCATCCAGCGTGACGCCCTGCTCGGCGAAGCGATAGGCGCGGTCGGCCTCGATCTTCCGATTGCCGGTGCGGTGCAGGAAGGAGTCCTGGAAATGGGTGAACGACAGCCCGGCGTGGACGCGGGCGCTCAGCGGATCGAGCCGGAGCGCATGCAGGAAGAGGCCGCGCGCCGTCTCGTTGTCGTCGTGCGTAAACCGGAACATGTGCCACAGGCCACGATGATACGCGCTCCATGCGTCCAGAGAGGCGGGCGCCGCCGTCAGGGCGCGCCGCATTTCGGCCGCCTCGATCTCGGCGTCGAGGGCGGCGGCGATGCGGGAGGCGAGTTCATCCTGCATCGCGAACACGTCGTCCAGGCGCCGGTCGTAGACGTCGCTCCACACCGCGGCGCCGGTTTCGGCTTCCACCAGTTCCACCGTCAGCCGCAGTCGCCCACCGTGGGTGCGGACGGAACCGGTGACGAGGTAGCGCACGCCGAGCGCGCGTCCGACCGTGCGCGGGTCGATCTGAGCGCCGCGGAAGCGGAAGGACGAACCGCGGGCGATGACGAACAGCGAGCGCAGCCGCGACAGCCGCGTCAGGACATCGGAAGCGACGCCATCGGCGAAACCGCCCCCTTCCGCCGGTCCGCCCAGCGTTCCGAAGGGCAGCACGGCCAGGGAAGGCCGATCCGGCAAAGCGCGCCGCTCCGGCGGGTGGAGATCCGGGAGCGTTCCGGTGGGTGTCGCGGCCGCCGACGCGGCCCTGGGGGGATCGCGGATGCTGCGCAGCAGCTCGATCGTTTCCTCTTCCGGTTCGGCATCGAGTTCGCGGCGCACCGCCTCGGCACAGATCCGGTATTGCCGCACGGCGTCCGAGCGCCGCCCGGCGTGCGCGTGCAGGCGCATCAGGCTGCGGTGTGCCTCCTCGCAGGCCGGATCGAGGATCAGCCAACGCTCGGCCGTGACGGCGACGCCGGCCCGGTCCCCCGCCGCCTCGCACAGCGCCGTCAGACGCGCGAAAATTCCGGCCGCCAGCCGGGAGAACCGGGCGCGCTCGCCGGCCAGCCACGCATCGAAGCCTTCCGTGCCGGCCTCCGCCTCGGGCAGCAACGTGCCCGCACACAGCTCGGCGGCGGCGCGCAGGGCATCGGGCGACCCCTCCCGGGCCAGGCGCTCGACCGCGAGCCCGTCCACACGGTCGACGGGCAGGGCCAGGGAAACGGTGTCCTTGTCCGTACGGATCAGGTCGAACCCCGCCTGTTCACCGAGGCGGCGCAGATCCATCAGGCATTGGCGCAGGCTGTGCCGAGCCCGTCGATCCACGCGCTCGTCCCACAGCAGGCCGGCCAAGCGCTCCCGGGGCATGGGGCGGGGCGCGTTGAGCGCCACACAGGCGAGCAGCATCTGCGCCTTGCGGCCGAGCGGAACAAGCGTCCGCCCACCCGCATCGGCGAGCGCGAAGCCGCCCAGCAGCCGTAGCGTCGGCCCGTTCATCGCGCACCGAAGACGAGTTTCCCACCACCGGAACCATAGCAGGCCGAACATCGGCTGTCAGACACGCGTCGGCCGAACGGGATTACCTCTGAAGGAGGGGGCTGCATTTTGATGCGCGCCTGACGCTCCGGCTGACGGTTGGGCGACGCCCGTTTGACGGTCCACGGCCATCCTTCGCGGCGGAGCCCGATGACGTCGGGTGTGCCCTGTGACCAAGGAGGATGCCATGGACGGCCAGATCATCACCGCCCCCACCATTCAGCCGCACAACGAACGCGCCGCCGCCGTGTGGAGTTCGGGCGGCCGGGATTATGAAGAGATCATCCGCGGCGTCTATGACGGGATCGACGCGGCCGTTGCCGGACTCGCCCCCCGGCCCGGCGAGCGCATCCTCGACGTCGCGACCGGCACCGGCATCACGGCGCGGGCCTGCGCCCGGCGCGGCGCGCACGTCACCGGGATCGACATCGCCGCCGGCCTTCTGGATGCCGCACGCAGCCTGTCCGACAGCCTCGCCATCGACTATCGGCTGGGCGATGCCGAGGCGCTCCCGTGCGCGGACGCCAGCTTCGACGCCGTGGTCTCGACCTTCGGGGTGATGTTCGTCGGCCGCCCGGAGGAGGCCGCCCGGGAACTTGCCCGCGTGTGCCGGCCCGGCGGCCGGCTGGCCCTGGCCACCTGGACGCCCGACGGCGCCATCGCCGAGATGTTTTCGGTGATGCGCCCG
The DNA here is from genome assembly GCA_036401175.1 of Azospirillum sp. Classification (GTDB taxonomy): domain Bacteria; phylum Pseudomonadota; class Alphaproteobacteria; order Azospirillales; family Azospirillaceae; genus Azospirillum. The sequence continues at coordinate 7,607 of DASWVP010000602.1, forward strand.
TACATGGCGGCGCCGCCGGCCGTGTCGCCCTTCGCCTGGGGCCGCCGCGAGCGGCTGGAGGAACTGCTGGGCAATGCCTTCGAGCTGACGGTCACGACGGAGACCAGCCACTATGTCGAGACCGGCGGCGAGGCGGCCTGGAACACGTTCGTCACGGGCTATGGCCCGACGCGCGCCCTGGCGGCCAGCCTCGACGACGAGCGCCGCGCTGCCCTGAAACGGGACTTCGTCGCCTTTCACGAGCGCTACCGCGAGGGTGATGGCATCCATGTGCCTCGCACCTTCGTGCTCACGCTCGGTGTCCGTCGATAGATGGCCTGGAGCCGGCGGGGACGCGTCGCCGCGGTCCCGCCGGACGAGGGCGCGCAGGGCCTGTCGGGCTCGCTTATGCGCGCTCGGGGTCTGCCCGCGCCGAAGACGGCGCGCGGCAGGACATGCGGCGGCCCGGCGGCCGGATCGTGCACCAGCACGCGTTCAGAGTGCCGGTGACGCTCGACGGCGGTACGGCAGCGATGCGCTTCGGTGGCAGTCGCCTGTTCGCCATCCGCCCGGCTGGGACGGGGATTTGACGCGCGACCGCCCGCGCATCAGGCCGCGTCCAGCAGACGCCGGATCTCGGCCATGCGCGCCTCGATCTTGAGACGCTGCTGGTCCAGCGCGTCCAATTCGGCACGCAACGCCGCCTCGCTGCCTTGTGGCAGGGGTGGCAGGGGTGGCAGGGGTGGCAGGGGCGGCGGCGACAGGCGCGCCGTCTTCTTGAACTCCTTCAGTTCCCGCCGGGTCACGTTGGGGCGGAGCAGGGCCCGCCGCTGCGCCTCGGCCAGCAGGTCGGGCTCCATGGTGGCGATTTCGTAGACCACCGTGTCGTGATCGGGCAGTTGCTCACGCGGCACCACGCCGCTGTCAACGAACGTGGCCACGGCGCGCAACTGCCGTGCCCGCGGCGCGCCGAATGGCAGCTGCGTGGCGATCATCTCCTCGAATTCGCCATGCTGCATGGCGGCCTTGGCGACGTTGAGCCAACGGCCGATGCGCACGAAGTCCTCCTGGGCGCTGGCCCACAGCCGGTGGATCTGGGCGACGGCGTCCTCGCGCGAGCGATAGGTGATGGTGTCGTCAAACAGCCCGTCGTAGCGGCCGGCCGCCTGTCGGCGCAGGGCCGTGGCGGTGGTGGGGGGAGGCGTCAGTTTCATGCGCCAATCCCCAAGGCCTCGGCGGTGTAGCGCCAGATGTCCCACATGGCCTGGGCCGTCTTGGCGCCACGCAGCTCGACCACGCCGATGCCGGCGTCGTACGTGCGGTGCACCTCCGCCAGATCGGGCAGGCTGGCCGGCGCCACGGAGATGCCGACGGACAGCGCGCGGTGTGCCGACTTGGTTTCGGTGAGCTGCGGTTTGGTGGCGTTCAGCACGACGCCCATGGGCCTCTGGAAGGGCCGCAGGGCGGTCAGGGTTTCGCGCAGACTGTCCATCTCCTCGCCGCGCACACCGCTGGGCAGCAGGATGTAGGTGGCGGCCTCGACCAGGGACCGCAGAGCCTTTGGGTGGTCTTCGACCGACGCAGGGGTATCGATGATGAGCAGGTCGATACCGTCCTCCGCCTCCGGCGCCGACGTGATGTCCTTGAACGGCACGTGGTAGAGCTGGATCGGCATCAGGCTGTCCGGCCGGCGTTCCAGCCATTTGCTCAACGTGCGCTGCCGGTCGGTGTCGAGGACGGCGACGTGCAAGCCCGACAGCGCTGCCGCGACGGCGAGATTGCGCACCAGGGTGGTCTTGCCGACCCCACCCTTGGGGCCCAGCACAAGCAGGATCTTCACGCTCACAGGCTCCGGACCGTTAGCACGGCTAACGCTTTGCGCGCCGCGCAATGGTGGTACCACAAGGCTGGACGCGCCGCCACCAAAGCGTTAGCCGGATAACGCTTCGGCTGGGGGTCGCGAAAACGCAAGGCCCGAGTCCGTGGATGGCCGGGTCGAAGTAGCGAGATTTCGATGGCGGACGAAGGCCGTTTCTTAACTTGAACTCGTGGCCCCGACCGGGACGCTGGGAGCCTGTCCGGTTTTGGACGCCGGTGGTTCACGTTCGCTTTTCCAATTCGTCATGGCCGTCCCCGGATCACGTCCGGGGGCGGACACGATGAACAGGCTCTCAAGCCAAGGCCAGCGACCGGAAGCGCTGGTCGATCGGCAGGCGTTCGGACTTGGGGATCGGGCGCTGCCCGGTGACCGCCGCGATGCGCAGCACGGCGAGCACGCCGGGGAACATGTACTCATGCCCGTTGCGCCGCGCCTCGTCCGGGTCGGGCATCGCCTCTTCCGGATACCACAGGGCCAGCCCATCGACCCCGTGCGCCAGCGCGAGGGTGCGTATCCGCTCGAACAGCTCGACGACCTGGTCGCGCTCCACGCCGACCGGCAACACCGGGGTGAAGAATGTCAGCCCGGCGCGCAGCATGGCGTCGCGGTTCTGGACGGCGTCGCAGTCCGCCGCCTTGAGCGCTGCGCGGATCGTCTCGTCGTGCGAGCCCAGAGCGGTCTTGTGCTGTTTGGCCTCGAAGATGATCTGCGTGTCCGTCTTCGGGCAACGCGCCCACAGGTCGCCGCGGCCGCGCTTGGCGTCCGCGCCCCGGCCCTTCCAGTTCGTGTATTCCTCGATGGCGATCAGGTCCGACGCCCAGCATGCCGCCGCGAACACCGACAGCGTTGCCCGCTCGTTGTAGGCGTGGCCGAAATCGTCCCAGCCCTGCACATCGGCGTATCGATCAAGATTGCCGAGGAATGCCTTCAGCACCGGCCTGAGGAACTGCATCCGCTTCGAGCATGCAACGCTGCGCATCACCGTTCCTTGTGTTTCGAAAGCGATACTCCTCTTCTGCGCACGTTCACCGGAAGGCGCAACCGTGCAAGTTGATTTCATAATGTTCCATAGTGTCGCAGGGAAGTGGGCGCTGAATGCATGCGTATGGACGCGTGTTGCTTTGGCGGGTGCCGAGCTTTTCTACATCCGGTCGTCCACGCCCAGGTGCATGGTGGCGTTGGCCTGCGCGTCGGCGCCGATCAGCCGTCGCCCAGCAGCGCGTCGATGCGGCGGCGCAGGTCCATCAGCGCGTCGCGGTCCTGCTGGGCCAGCGGCTCGGCCGCGGGCTCCGGACGGGTGAAGACGCCGGCCACGCGGCGCGCCGCGGCCAAGACGCGGGGCCGCGACACCGGCCGCTCGGCCGCCGCCTCCCGCCGCTTCGCGCGCGCGGCGCGCACCGTCAGCCCGCCGCGCTTGGCCAGCTCCCACCTCGCCAGCTGCGCCGGCTCGTGGTTCACCCGCGCGATCTCGGTGAGCAGCGAGCGCGACACGTGCCGGCGGTGGGCGGGGAACTCGCGCTTGATCGTGTCGGGCAGGCCGGCGGCGCCGGCAGGCCGGCGGTGATGATCGCCGGGATCCGCCCGTGACCCAGGTTCCGGAAGGCCAGCAGCCGGCGCTCGCCGGCCAGCAGCTCGTAGCGCTGGCGGGCGGTCCGGCGCACCACGATGGGCTGCAGCAGCCCGAATTCCTGGATGGAGGCGGTGAGCGCCGCCAGCTCCTGCTCGTAGACGCGGCGGCGCGGCCGGCCGCCGGCGGGTTCGATCTCGGCAAGCGGGATCAGGGCGACGTCGGGCAGCGCCACAAGCCCGTCGGCGGTGGTCGTCATGGCTGGCTCTTCGATGGGGGAGAGGGCGCTCCGGGCGCACGTCGCCCAGGAACGAGGAATGCATGCCCATAAAATGGGATTGTTGTCAATGCATCGCTGCGGAGGCGATGATGGGCATCGATGCCGATCCGATGGGTGTGGAACTGGCCCGCCGCCGTTGGCCGAGAGGGATGAGCGTCTCTCTCGTTCGTCATCCCCGAAGGCGGGGATGACGGAACGGATCAAACGTCGGCGTGCGGCCGATCGCGTCAGTCGTCTTCGTACAGCCCCTTGATCGCCGTGCGGTGGCAGGCTTCGCAGTTGGCCTTCGAGAGCACGTCCTTGCGTTTCCAGACATCGGGGCGGAAGTCGTGCTTGCGCTGCCACCAGCGTTGCTCGGTGATCCGCGACAGGCCGCCGTCACCGCCACCGGCGTTGCGCGTCAGATAGGCGCGGATGTCGGCGGACACGGCGGGCGGCAGGGTGGCGGTGTCGCCGAAGTGGTCGGCGAGCCCGTCCATGACGCGGTTCCAGCTCGGTGCCGGCAGCAGCCCCGGCTGATAGGCCATGTGGCACTCCCCGCACTCCTTCCGCGTCGGCGGGTGGGTGACCGGCGCGACGCGCTCGAACTCGCTGGCCAGGGCCGCGGGCGCGGCGAGCAGCGCGAGGACGGCGACGGCGAGGCGCCAGGGCGTGGCGCGGGTGGCGGCGGGCGAGGTCATGCCGGGGCTCCTCATTGGGCGGTCAGGAAGGTGATGAAGTCGCCTTTTTCCTGCGCCGTGCAGGCACGGCCGAGGACGTTGGGGCAGTCGCGCTCGAAGCGCTTCTCGACTTCGGCGGCGTCGGTGAAGCGGGCGGGGTTGGCCGAGACCGCCATCGGCTCGATGGACCGCCCGGTCTTGTGATGCCGGCCCGGCGCGGTCGGGGTCGCGGTGTGGCAGGCGGCGCAGGCGATGGTTTCCGCCTTGCCGCCGCTGTGCGGGCCGAGATAGAGCGCGCGGCCACGCGCGGCCGAGAAGCCGGCGAAGGCGGGGCTCTGGGCTTTGGCCTGGGCGGCGTAGGCGTCGAGGATCGCCGTGCGGCCGGGGTGGCCGGCGGCGGCCAGGGCGACACCGGTGACGAGCACCGCGACGGCGGCGAGGATGAGGGGGCGCTTCATGTCGGAACCTCACGGTGAAAGGGCGGGTTTCGGGCGCTTCAGCCAATACAGGCCGAGGATCACGGCGACGTGCGCGAGGACGAGGAAAAGAGACGCCTCGCCCAGCCCTTCGTGCAGGTCTTCCACCGCGGTCAGGACATCCGCCACGGCGCCGGTCGCGGCGGCCGCCCCGACCCCGGCAAGAAGCGCCACGGCCATCCAGGCGATCAGCGGGCTGCGCTCTGCACGGGCCTTGGCGTCGCCGGTCAGCAGCCGGACCAGCCAATCCCGCGCCGGACGGACGGCGGGCCGGGGGAAACGCAACGGGCTTCCCGCCGGAGCGACGATTCCGGCCACGGCCCGCAGCGCCAGCGCGGTCAGGACGGCGTAGCCGGAAAAGACGTGCATGCCGTAAGTGTCCTCGTCCCCCGTCAGGTAGGCCACGAGGAACCCGCCCGACAGCGCGGCGTGGAACAGGAGAAGGGCGGCCGTCTCGACGGCGGTCGGCTTGCGGGACGCCATGGCGGTTCAGTCCTTGTGCCCGTTGGCGGCGGGCCGCAGTTCGGCGACGTTCGCCGGTGCCGAGCCCATGCCGGCGGTCTGGCCGGCGTTCTGGCCAGCGGTCTGGTAGGCGGTCGCCAGCGCGCCGATCACGACGGCGGCCAGCAGGGTGTGCAGGATCATGCGGGTGAGCATGGCGGGCGGGCTCCGGTTGGGCGGTCAATCGTCTTGGGCGGTCAATCGTCGTCATCGTCGCGGTGCTTGCGGCGGTCGCGCAGGGCGTCGCGGCCGAAGGCGGTGCCGTCGTCGCGGATGATCTGGTTCGCCCGGATGGCGCCCTGGCGGACGCCGCCGACGACGGTGACCCGATCGCCGGCCTGGATGCCCTCCGGCATGAAGCCGCGGCTGGTGACGTCGATCCGGCTGGCGCCGTCGTCGAGCACGAACCACGTTGCGCCGGTCTTGCCGACGGTACCGGTGACGGTGCCGCCGCCGGCCTTGAGCACCTCGGCGATCGGCTGTGGCCCGGTCGGCTGGACCGCGGCGCGGTCACGGTGGTGGTCGCCGGCGTGAGCGGCCCCGGACAGCGTCAGGGCGGCGAGAACGGCAAAGGTCGCGGTCTTGAGCATGGCTTTACCTCTGGTGCGGGGAGCGGCGGTGCGCTCCGATGTGGGGCACTGTGCTCCAGGCCACCTGAGGCGAAGCTGAACGCGCGGTTCATCGGGCGTTCAGCTTCCAGAAGCGTTCAGCGCCGGTTCAGGGAGGCGGTGATAGGATGACGTCCGTTCACAAGCCCGCTGGCGGGCGAGACCCGTGGGAGCCCGTTCCGCGCATGCCGCCGCGTTCATCCGTTCTGGCCGTTCTGGCCGTCCTGACTGTCGGTTGCCTCGTCGCGCCGCTGGGTGGCGCGTGGGCAGACGACGACCATGACCGCGCCCTGGAGGCGCTGAAGGCGGGCCGCGTGCTGCCGCTGGAACGCATGGTCGAGCAGGCCAAGGGGCAGTTCGGCGGCGAGGTTCTCGACGTCGAGCTGGAGGAAAAGGCCGGGCGCTTCGTCTACGAGCTGAAGCTGATGGCCGCCGACGGCCGCATCATGAAGCTGTACTACGACGCCGGCACGGGCGAGCTTCTGCGCGCCAGGGGCCGCCGGGACCATGGACGCGATCAGGGCGGCGATCAAGACGGACACAGGTGACGCATGCGGGTGCTGGTGGTCGAGGACTCCCCGGAACTGGGGCGGCAACTGACGGAGCGGCTGGCGGCCGAGGGCTACGCCGTCGATCTGGCGGGCGACGGCGAGGAAGGCCAGTTCCTCGGCGAGACGGAACCCTACGACGCGGTGGTCCTCGACCTCGGCCTGCCGAAGGTGGACGGGCTGTCGGTGCTGCGCGCGTGGCGGGCGAACAGCGTGACGACGCCGGTGATCATCCTGACGGCCCGCGGCGCCTGGACCGAGAAGGTGCAGGGCATCGACGCCGGGGCCGACGACTACCTGGCCAAGCCGTTCAGCATGGAGGAACTGCTGGCCCGCCTGCGCGCGCTGATCCGCCGCGCCAAGGGCCACGCCTCGGCGGAGATCGTCTGCGGCGGCGTCACGCTGGACACGCGTTCCGGGCGGGTCAGCGTCGACGGGCGCCCGGTGGACCTCACCGGTCACGAGTACCGCGTGCTCGCCTACCTCATGCACCGCAAGGGGCAGGTGGTGTCGCGCGCCGAGTTGACCGAGCACATCTACGCCCAGGATTTCGACCGCGATTCCAACACCATCGAGGTGTTCGTCGGGCGCCTGCGCCGCAAGCTGGGCACCGACGCCATCAAGACCGTGCGCGGCCTCGGCTACCGCCTGGAGGAGTCGTGATACGGGGGGGCTCTCTGCGCTTCCGGCTTCTGGCCGGCGCCGCGGTGTGGGTCACGCTCGCCCTCACCACGGCCGGCATCATCCTCTCCGGCCTGTTCCACGATCACGTCCGACGGCGTTTCGAAACCGAATTGGCGAACCATCTGGGCCAGTTGGCGGCGGTCCTGGAGGTCGGGCCCGACGGCCGGCCGGTTCTGCGCCAGGAACTGAGCGACCCGCGCTTCCGCAAGCCGCTCTCGGGCCTGTACTGGCAGGTCGGTGAAGCCGGCGGTGTCGCGTACCGCTCGCGCTCGCTGTGGGACGCCGTGCTGGACCTGCCGGACGACGCCGTGGCGGACGGCGACCAGCACCGGCACGTCATGGCCGGGCCGGGGGGACAGACGTTGATCGCACTCGAACGTTCGGTCTCGCTGCCCGACGCGCCCGCCCCGTACCGCCTCGCCGTCGCCGCCGACGAGGCCGAACTGGCGCAGGTCACCGGCGCCTTCAACCGCACGCTGGCGCTGTCGCTGGGCGTGCTGGCCGCCGCGCTGATCGCCGCCGCGGTCATTCAGGTGACGGTCGGCCTGAGCCCCCTCGCCCGCCTGCGCCGCGAGTTGACCGAGGTGCGCGCCGGCCGCAAGAAGCGCTTCACGGAAGCCATGCCGACCGAGGTCGGGCCGCTGGTCGAGGATCTGAACGCGCTGCTGGGCCACGCCGACGAGATTGTCGGCCGGGGCCGCCTGCAGGCCGGCAATCTGGCGCACGCGCTCAAGACGAACCTTTCCGTGCTGGCGAACGAGGCGGAGTCCCTGAGCCCGGAGAACGCGCGGGCGGTGGGGGCCGCGATGGTCCGGCAGGTCGCGGTGATGCGCCGTCACG
>DASWVP010000603.1:0-2291 GCA_036401175.1 Azospirillum sp.
GACCGCGACAGCTTCCAGATCGTCGAGGGCCGCGTGCACGCCACGGCGCGCGTGCGCGGCCTGATCTATCTGAACTATGGCGCGGACTGGCGGGCGGACTTCACCGTGCGGGTCGGCCGTGACGCGCAGAAGGCGTTCGCCCGCGCGCTGATCGATCCGCTGTCCTTCGCCGGCTGCGTGCTGCGCGTTCGGGGCTGGATCGTCGAGCGCGGCGGCCCCATGATCGAGGCGACCCACCCCGAACAGATCGAGCGGCTGGAGTGCGCGCCCGCCATCCCCGCCGGGCGGGGAGGGGGGCCGGATCAGCCCCCGGAACCGCCCCCGGAACCGGACGACGACGAGGACGACGGATGACCGCACGCTGGATTGCCGCCCTTCTGCTGACCTTGGCCGCCGCCCTTCCGACATGGCCGGCGGGGGCAGCGGAGCCGGTGCTGACCATCGCCATCGCCGGGACCGAGCGGACCTTCGCGCGCGCCGCCCTGCTGGCGCGGCCCGACGCGGTGACGGTGACGGTGCCGCACGACGTCGCCTACGGCCGGCCGATGACCTACCGCGCCGTGCCCGTGGGCAATCTGGTCGCCGCCGACCGGTTGCCGCCCGACAGTGTGCTGGAGGCGGTGGCGTCGGACGGCTTCGCAGCGCAGCTTCGCGCCGACGTGGTGTGCGCCACCGACGGCAACGGGTCCACCGCCTTCCTGGCGGTCGAGCCGGATGAGGCCCCCTGGCCGCCCCTGCCGGGCAAGAGCGTGTCCGCCGGGCCGTTCTACGTGGTGTGGGTGAACCCGGCGGCGTCGGGCATCCGCTCCGAACAATGGCCCTATCAGGTGGCGCGCCTGAGCAGCGCCGAGTCGCCGGCCAAGCGCTGGCCGCAGCTCGGCGTGGACGCGGCGCTGCCGGCGGCCGACCCGGTGCGCGCCGGGCAGACGCTTTTCGTCACCCAATGCATGACCTGCCACACGCTGAACCGCGCCGGCGGCGGCACCATGGGCCCCGACCTCAACCTGCCCATGAACCCGACCGAGTACTTGCAGCCGCACGCCTTCCGGCGGCTGGTCCGCGACAGCCGGTCGGTGCGCGCGTGGCCGGGCCAGCAGATGACCGCCTTCACCCAGGACATGCTGAGCGACCGGGAGATCGACCTGATCCTCGCCTACCTCGCGCACATGGCCGGCCGGAAATCCGAGTAGCGGCGCCGGCTCTTGGCGGGCGTGCGTTGCCGCCCTACACTGCGTGCGCCCACCACAGGATGCCTTCATGCCCCGCAGCGAGCTGTTCCCGCCCATCGAGCCCTTCCAGACCGGCATGCTGCCCGTGGACGGGCTGCACACGCTGTACTGGGAGCAGTCCGGCAACCCGCGCGGCGTGCCGGTGGTGTTCCTGCACGGCGGGCCGGGGGCGGGCGCCTCGCCGACGCACCGGCGCTTCTTCGATCCGGCGCACTACCGCATCATCATCCTCGACCAGCGCGGGGCGGGCCGCTCGACGCCGCTGGGCGAGGTGCGCGCCAACACCACGGCGCTGCTGGTGCAGGACCTGGAGGTGCTGCGCCAGCGCCTGGGCGTGGAGCGGTGGCTGCTGTTCGGCGGCTCCTGGGGCTCGACGCTGGCGCTGGCCTACGCGCAGACCCATCCGGAGCGCTGCCTGGGCCTGATCCTGCGCGGCATCTTCCTGATGCGCCGGACGGAGATCGACTGGTTCCTCTACCACATGCGCGTGGTCTTCCCCGAAGCCTGGGCCTCCTTCGCCGGCCACATCCCGGAATCCGAGCGCGGCGACCTGCTGGAAGCCTACTGGAGGCGCCTCGACTCGCCCGACGCGGCCGTGCGCATGGCGGCGGCGCGGGCCTGGAGCGTCTACGAGGGCGCCTGCTCGTCCCTGCTGCCCTCGCCCGAGCTGATCGCGGCGAGCGGCGAGGACAACCACGCGCTCGGCCTCGCCCGCATCGAGGCGCATTACTTCCGCGCCAACCTCTTCACGCCGGAGGACGCGCTGCTGCGCGACGTGGCGCGTATCCGCCGCCTGCCCGGCATCATCGTGCAGGGCCGCTACGACATCGTCTGCCCGATCGCCACCGCCGACGAGCTGCACCGCGCCTGGCCCGAAGCCGACTACCGCGTGGTGGCCGACGCCGGCCATTCCGCCATGGAACCGGGCATCCGCGCCGCCCTGGTGCAGGCCACGGAACGCTTCAAGGACATGCGGTAGGCGGAAACATATGTAGGTTGGGTTGAGCGCCAGCGAAAACCCAACGTGCTTTGCGACAGTGAATCGTTGGGTTTTCGCTGGCG
>DASWVP010000604.1:0-7857 GCA_036401175.1 Azospirillum sp.
CACCGTCGACGGCGTCACCGCCGGCAAGCCGAGCGGGACCGGGCAGCGCGTGCAGTCCGTGGGCCTGACCAAGCTGATGATGATGCCGGCGGCGCGCGCCGAGATTCTGGTGCGCAACGACGGCGCGCGGACCTACGACGCCGACAGCTTCAAGCTCGTCTCGACGGCGGTCAGCAACCTGACCGGCCCGGCGGTGGAACTGGCCTCCGTGACGATCGAGCGGCCGGCGATGGCGCAGGCGCCGCTGCCCCGCCTGTCGGTGCAGAAGCCGCCGGTGCTCGCCTCGACCGAGGCGACGCCGGTCAGCTCCGCGTCGGCCCGCACCACCAAGGCGGCCGGCCACTTCGGCCACGGGCATGACCACATGGCGGCAAACCCCATGCCGGCCATGGTGCCGGCCATGGGCGGCGCCAGCGTCGACGCCAGCACCGTGGGCGTGGGGCCGTGCTTCCCGGCGCGGCCGAAGGCCGGCAACGGCCTGCTGCCCGGCGAGCGCCGGCAGATCGTCTTCGGCTTCGACGGCAACAATCTGGCGCTGGGGGCCAACCTCGTCGACCGCAAGGGAACGGTGACGACGCAGCTCAAGGTCAGCGCCTTCAACGCGGCCAACCCGCACGTCTGCTCGCCGTTCGGCACGTCGGAGGTGTGGGAGCTGGTGAACACCACCAACTTCCCGCACAACTTCCACATGCATCAGGTGAAGTTCCGTCTGGCGCATCCGGCCGAGCTGAAGGCCATGGGCGTCAAGACCGGCCCAATCGTCGATCCGCAGGGCACCATGAACGGCCTGTACCTGCCGGAGGACGGCGGCGGGGTGGACGTGTGGCACGACACGCTGCCTCTGCCCCCGTCCAGCCAGGACGGCACGACCCCGGGCCGGGCGTTCGTGGTGATCAACTTCCGGGCGGTCGAGCAGATCGGCACCTTCGTCTACCACTGCCACATCCTTGGCCACGAGGACAACGGCATGATGGCGGTCATGGAAGTGATCGGCGGTCCGCTGGCGAAGCTGGCGCAGAAGTAGGACGCACGCTGTGCGAGGCGGGGGCGGGGGGCCGAAAGGGCTCCCGCCCCTTTCTTTTGTGGACGCGAAAAACCACGCGCATGTATTCTATCCCCGCGCGCATCATGGCGGCCGCGTGCAGCCGGGGAGTCCTCCATGCCAACTCACAAGCGGTTTGCGGTTGATCGCACACCACCCATTGACGACGGGGGCGGCGGTCCCCATGATCCTCACATGGAACAGCGTGTCGCCAGATTGGAAAACGACGTGGGCGAGATCAAGGCCACCCTCGGGAGGCTTGAGCCCATGCTCGCCCGGATGTCGGCGGAGTTCACCGAATTCCGCAAGGACATGGGCGAGTTTCGCAAGGACATGGGCGAATTCGGCAAGGGCATGGGCGAGTTCCGCAAGGATATGGCGAAGACCCGCGAGGATATGGCGCGGATCGATGGGCGGGTGTCCCAGCTTCCGACGACATGGCAATTGCTGACCGGCGTGGTCGGCATCATCGGATTCGTGTTCCTGCTCCTGCGCTTCGGGCTGCCGCACTGAATGCGTGGGTTGGGCCGCGCTGCGCTTGGCACCAACCTACGGGGAAGGCGTCAGCCGTGCGGCAGCGGCGGCTCGAAGGGGCCTTGCGGGGCGTCGCCCTGGGCGGCGGCGCGGAGGTCGGCGAGCAGGGCGGCGGCGGGGATGCCGTAGGACTCGGCGGCCTCGCCCACGGTCATGAACGGCGCCATGGTGCAGCCGGGGCAGGCCATGCGCCGGTGCAGGAACACCGCCACCGTCGCCGGGCAGCGTTCGAGCACGGCGGCGATCGTGTCGCCGGCATCGATCCTGGCGGCGTCGATCTCGGGGGCGGCGGGAAGGGCGCGGGGCATCGGCGTGTCCATGCGCGGCAGGTTAGCGCGGCGCGGCGCGGCGGTCCTTGCGCTTGCGCAAAGGCGGCGGATTTTCCCCATCCGGTGTGGGGCCGTTCGGGTCGGGCAGATCCTCGGCCAGCGCCACGAGGCTGTGCGGCTTGCGGATGACGAGGTGCTGGCGGCCGCTCTCCACGATGCCGGCGCTGTCCCAGGCGCTGACGATCCGGCTGACCGTGTGCAGCGTGGTGCCGGTCATCTCGGCCAGATCCTGGCGCGACAGCGGGAAGGCGATCTCCACCCCGCCACCCTCCACCCGCCGGCCGGCCTGCCGGACGAGGCGCAGCAGGGCGTGGGCGACGCGGCGCTCGACCCGCTCGGTCGACACCTCGCGCAGGCGCGTCTGCACCTCGCGCAGGCGGCGGCCGACGATGCGCAGCGCGTTCATGGCGATGGCCGGATGCCGCTCCATCAGGTCGGCCATGACGTCCTTCGACCAGGTGATCTCGACGCAATCGGCCACCGCCACGGCGTCGCCGGGATAGCCGGCGCCGACCACCACGGCGGCGGTGCCGAAGGTCTCGCCGGGGCCGACGAAGCGGATGACGAGCTGCTGGCCGTCCGGCCCCTGCTGCACGATCTTCACCCGGCCGTCGATGAGGGCGTGGCAGGTGTCGGCCGGGTCGCTCTGGGAGAAGACGCGGGTGCCCTTGCGCAGGCGCCGGGTGTGGGCGTGCCGCACCACCGCGGCCAACGCCACGGCGTCGAGGCCGGCGAACAGCTCCATGCCGTGCAGCACCGCGGGGTCGGGGGCGAGGGCCTTCATGGGGCCTCCTCGTGGCGGACGGGCACTCAGGATTCGGGCGCTCAGGGTATCCGGCAATCAGGGCGACCGGGTGTCAAGGCGATGGGGTGGCGGTGGGCGCGAGCACGCGCTCCAGCGGCAAAAGGATGGTGACGGTGGTGCCCTGTCCCGGCTCGCTGGCGAGGTCGACACGGCCGCCGTGCAGTTCGGCGAAGCGACGGACGATCGGCAGGCCCAGCCCGATGCCCTCGTGCTGGCGCACGCGCGCCTTTTCCGCCTGGGTGAAGGGATTGAAGATGCGGTCGGCGAGGTCGGGGGCGATGCCGGGTCCATCGTCGGTGACGATGATCGCCACGCCGTCCGATCGCCGCTCGGCCCGCAGCGTCACGTGGCCGCCGGGGCGGTTGAACTTGATGGCGTTGTCCAGCAGGTTGAGCAGCATGTCGCGCAGCCGCCGGTGGTCGGCGCGCAGGGTCAGCGCCGGGCAGGGCTCCAGCGTCAGGGTGACGTTCTTGGGCTGGGCGCGCGGCCCGGTCAGGTTGATGCAGGTGTCCAGCAGGTAGGGCAGGCGGACGTCCGATTCCTGCAGCTCGACCGAGCCGGTGGCGCCGCGCGTGTAGTCGAGGATCTTGTTGACCATGGTGAGCAGCACGTTGCCGCTCTCCTCGATCAGCGCGACGTATTCCCGGTAGTCGGGGTGGCCCAGCTTGCCCAGCGACTCCGACCCCATCACCTCGGCGAAGCCGATGATGGAGTTCAAGGGCGTGCGCAGTTCATGACTCATCACCGACAGGAAGTCGAGCTTGGCGTGGTCGGCCTGCCGCGCGGCGCCCAGCGCGTCCGACAGCTCGGCCGTGCGGGCCGCGACGCGGGCCTCCAGCTCGCGGTTCTGCAGGGCCACGCGCCGGTAGAGCGTGCGGATCTCCAGCATGTTGCGCACGCGGTGCAGCAGTTCCCAGGCGATGAACGGCTTGGTCAGGAAATCGTTGGCGCCGAGTTCCAGCGATTTGCGGCGCGTCTCCTGGTCGGTCTGCGCGGTCAGCACCAGGACCGGGACATAGTCGCCGACGTAGATCCGCTTGACCCGCTCCATCAGCTCGAAGCCGCTCATGTGCGGCATGCGGATGTCGAGCAGCAGCAGGTCGAACGGCTTGGCCGCGCAGAGGTCGGGCACCTTGCGCGGGTCGGTCTCGCCATGGACGTGGCGATAGCCGTCGTGGCCGAGGATCTCGCGCAGCAGATCGACGTTGGAGGCGTTGTCGTCGACGATCAGGATGGCGGCATCCTTGATGTCTTCGCTGATGTCTTCGTTGATGCTGCGCGCGATGTCGCTGCCGGTCATGGGCTCCGCCGGTGAAGTCCTGAAGGCGGGCGACGGCCGTGCCGCACGCCCCTGCAAGGGTTGCCGTACGGACGGAGAATTGCAATGAAATTGTGAGGCTTTCGCATGCTGCGGTTGCGAAGGCCGGCGCGTGGCCTCATGCCTTCTTCTCCCAGGCGCCGCGCTCGTTCTCCTGCCAGTAGGTGAGCGCGAATCCGGCCGCCTTGCAGCGCTTCCAGCGCTCGCGCGCGGCCTGCACGGCGAAATGGTCGTTGCCGTCGAACAGGTCGCAGACCAGCTCGTACGCGGCGGTGCGGGCACTTTCGGCGCCGTCGACGGTGACCAGCACGGTGGCGCCGTTCGGAGTCTCGTCCTCCACCGTCAGCCAGACGGGCTGGTCGGCGGCGAAGCCGTCGCGTTTCGCGCCGTGCGGCAGGAACGAGGCGGCGTCGTAGGTCCACAAGTGTTGGTTGAGGGCGTCGACGCGCTCGCCCGACCCGGCCAGCACCACGGCGCGCCAGCCGCGCTCAAGAACCTTCTCCAGGATCTTGGGCAACGCCTGTTCCATCGTGCGCCGCTGGAGATGGTAGAACCGCACCTCGGTCATGCCTCACGTCCCGCTTCTGTGAGGCGAGAGAGATTGAACACGGATGCACACGGATTTCGGCACGGATGCACACGGATATCGAGCATCGTGGCCCGATCTCCATCCGTGTGAATCCGTGTGTTCATCCGTGTGCATCCGTGTTTCAAAACGACTCTACCCCTCGTGGTTCTCGGCGATGAAGCGGTCGAGGAGGCGGACGCCGAAGCCGCTGGCGCCCTTGGGCACCGTAGCGGAGTCCTTCTTGGTCCAGGCGACGCCGGCGATGTCCAGGTGCGCCCACGGCACGCCGTTGACGAAACGCTTGAGGAACTGCGCGCCGGCAATCGAACCGGCGGCGCGGCCGGCGCCGGTGTTCTTCATGTCGGCGGCGTCGGAGTTGATGTCCTTGTCGTAGGCGTCGCCCATGGGCAGGCGCCACAGCGGCTCGCCCACACTTCGGCCGGCGGCGGTCAGGCGCTCGGCCAGATCGTCGTCGTTGGCGAACAGGCCGGCGTGCTCGTGGCCGAGCGCGATGATGATGGCGCCGGTCAGCGTGGCGAGGTCGATCATCAGGCGCGGCTTGAAGGCGTCCTGCGTGTACCACAGGCAGTCGGCCAGCACGAGGCGCCCCTCGGCGTCGGTGTTGATGACCTCGATGGTCTGGCCGGACATCGAGGTGACGATGTCGCCCGGCCGCTGCGCGTTGCCCGACGGCATGTTCTCCACCAGCCCGACGACGCCGACCACGTTGGCCCTGGCCTTGCGCGCGGCCAGCGCGCGCATCAGGCCGATGACCACGCCGGAGCCGGCCATGTCCCACTTCATGTCCTCCATCCCGGCGGCCGGCTTGATGGAGATGCCGCCGGTGTCGAAGGTGACGCCCTTGCCGACGACGGCGACCGGGCGCTTGTCCTCGGCGTCCGGGTTGCCGTTCCAGCGCATGACGACGACGCGCGGCTCGTTGACGCTGCCCTGCGCCACGCCGATCAGCGCGCCCATGCCCATCTTCTTCAGCTTCTTGAAGTCGAGCACCTCGACCTGAACGCCCAGTTCGGCCAATTCCTTGCAGCGGTCGGCCAGGGTCTCGGGATAGATGACGTTTGCCGGTTCCGACACCACGTCGCGGGTGAGGAACACGCCGTCGGCCACCGCCTCGCGCGCGGCGAAGGCGCGCTTGGCCGCGTCCGCCTCGTCGGTCAGCAGGGTGACCTTCTTGAGGGCCGGCTTGGCCTCCTTCTTGTCGGCGGTCTTGTACTTGTCGAATCGGTAGGCGCGCAGGCGGGCGCCGTAGGCGATCTCCACCGCGATGTCGGCGGCCTTCAGCGCGCTGCCCGCAAGCTTTTCGGCCAACAGGTGGACGTCCGTTTCGCCCGACTTCTCCAGCGCCGCGACCACGGTGCCGCCGACGGCCTGGAGGGTGAGGTCGGTCACGTCCTCGGCCTTGCCGAGTCCGACCAGCAGGACGCGCCCGGCCTCGATCCCGGCGGGGGCGAGCACGGCCAGCGTCTCCTCCTTCTTGCCGGTGAAGCGGCTGGCGTTCATGGCGCGCGTCAGCATGCCGCCGGTCTTCTGGTCGAGGTCCTGTCCGGCCGGACCGAGCGTGCGGTCGGCAAACACGGTCACGGCGACGGTGCCGGTCTTCGGCAGGGCCGGCTTGGCGAAGGAAAACTTCATCTTCCCCTCATTCATGCATTGTTGGGCTTGCGCCGTTTGGCTGGCGCCCGTTCGGGCCGGGCGGTGCGGGAACCGGTCCTTCGGATAAAGACCTTCCCGGGTTGCCTGTCAAGCCGCGCCGGGTTGCCTTGAAGTTGCTGTCAGGTTGCCCTGGGCGGCGAGAGGCGTTACATAGCGATCGGCCGGTCCCGCATCCCGCGGCGCCGGGCCTGTCAGGGCGGCTTCTCCGGAGGCCGATGCCATGTATTCCTCCGCCACCTTCTCGCGCTACATCGGCCGGCAGTTCGTCACGTGGTTCTGCCTGCTGCTGCTGATCCTGCTGGCCATCATCCTGCTGCTCGACCTGGTCGAGCTGCTGCGGCGCGCGGGCTCGAAACCCAACATCACCTTCGGGCTGGTGCTGGAGATGGCGTTCCTGAAGCTGCCCAACATCGGCCAGCAGATCTTCCCCTTCGCCATCCTGTTCGCCGGCATGTTCACCTTCTGGCGGCTGACCCGCAACGCCGAGCTGGTGGTGGCGCGCGCGGTGGGCGTGTCGGCGTGGCAATTCCTGATGCCGGTGCTGATCGCGGCGGCGCTGATCGGCGTCTTCAAGGTGACGGTCATCAACCCGATCGGCGCCGTCTTCATCGCCAAGTACGACGCGCTGGAAAGCCGGTACCTGAAACAGCGCCGCAGCTCGCTCGACATCTCGCGCGCCGGGCTGTGGCTGCGCCAGAACGGCGAGCGCGAACAGCTCTTCATCCACGCCGAGCAGGTGCAGCCGATCACCTTCGAGCTGTCGGGCGTCACCGTCTTCCGCTTCGAGGGCGAGATGAACTACGCCGGGCGCGTCGACGCGCCGCGCGCCACGCTGCGCGACCGCAAGTGGGAGCTGGTGGACGCCGTCGTCCGCCGCCCGAAGAAGGAGCCGGAGCCGGTCGCCAGCTACACCATCCCCACCGAGCTGGACAAGGAAACCATCGAGGAAAGCTTCGCGCCGCCGGAGACCATCTCGTTCTGGGACCTGCCGCGCTTCATCGCCACGCTGGAGAGCACGGGGTTCCCGGCGGTGCGGCACCGGCTGCATTATCACGCGCTGCTGGCGCAGCCGCTGCTGTTCTGTTCGATGGTGCTGTTCGCCGCCGCCTTCTCGCTGCGCCTGCCGCGGCGCGGCGGCACCATGCTGATGGTGACCGGCGGCGTGCTGACCGGTTTCGTGCTGTTCATCATGAGCGACGTCATCCGCACGCTGGGCATGTCGGAGACGATCCCCGTGCTGATGGCGGCGTGGATGCCGACGGCCATCAGCATGCTGCTGGGCACCGCGGTGCTGCTGCATCTGGAAGACGGCTGATGCCGGCAGGGCGGCGGCGGACGGGTCGTACGCCGTTTCGCCACGATCCGGTTTGCAAATTGCGGGCCCTGACCGTATTAAGGGCCATGAGCTGGGGAGCAGGAGTAGCAATGGTGAGCTTGCGTACCGTCCGGTCCGCCGTCGTCGTGGCGACCGCGTGCGTGATCCTCGCGAGCGGCGGACATGCCGACGCCGCAGAGCGGGCCAAGAGCGCTCCGCCGGCCCCCGGCGGGGCCAGCAGCGCGGCCGGCAACACGGCGCCCGGGGGCGCC
>DASWVP010000605.1:0-3937 GCA_036401175.1 Azospirillum sp.
GCTCGGACGGGCTGTACCGCAACCTCGCGGTGCTCCAGCGCACGGGCTGGATCGCCACGACCTTCGCCGAACTGCGCAACCGCTGCGACCTGCTGCTGGTGGCCGGGCCGGACCCGGCGGCGTTCCATCCCCGCCTGTACGAGCGCTGGGTGGCGCCCCCGCCGGCCTATCGGGACCCGGCGGTGCGCGCGGTGGTGTTCCTGGGCGGCGAACCGCTGGATGGCACGCGAGCCGCGCTGGCGGGCATCCCGATCACCGTGCTTCCCGGCGATGGCGCGACGGTGGGCGACGCGGCGGCGGCGCTGTCGCTGGCGCTGAGTGACCCGTCCCGCGCGGCGCCCGACATCGTCACCCTGGCCGAACGCCTGCGCACGGCCCGCTACGCCGTCGTGGCGTGGGCGGCGGCGGGCTTCAGCGGGCCGCACGCGGACTTGGTGGTGGAGCGGCTGGTCCGTCTGGTGCGCGACGTCAACCGCCACACCCGTTGCGCCGGACTGCCGCTGTCCGGGGAGGACAATGTGGTCGGCGCCAACCAGGTCTGCACGTGGCAGCTCGGCGTGCCGCTGCGCACCTCCCTGGCCGGCGGCGCGCCGCTGCACGATCCCCACCGCTTCGCCTGGGAGCGGTTCCGGGACACGGCGGACGCCGTCCTGTGGATCAACGCCTTCCGGCCGGAGGTCCCCACCTTTCCGGCGGGCGGGCCGGTCGTCGCGCTGGCCCCGCCGGGAACCGCCTTTGCCGACGAGCCGGCCGTGTTCATCCCGGTCGGCACGCCGGGCATCGACCACGCGGCGCACGTCTTTCGCGGCGACACGGTGGTGGCGCTGCGCACGGGGCGCCTGATCGACCGCGGGCTGCCGGACGTCGCCCAGGTGTTGACCGCCATGACCGCCGCCCTGCGGCAGGAGGCCGCCGCATGCTGACGAAACTCGCGGGAGGGCGCGTCCACGATCCCGCCAATGGCCGCGACGGTGCGGTGGGCGACCTGTTCGTGCGGGACGGGCGGATCGTCGCCGATCCCGGGCCCGGCGCGGTGCCGGACGAAACCTTCGACCTGTCCGGCAAGGTGGTGATGGCCGGCGCCATCGATATCCACAGCCACATCGCCGGCGGCAAGGTCAACATCGCGCGCCTCCTGATGGCCGAGGAGCACCGCGCCTTTCCGGTCGAGGCGGAGGGGCTGTGCCGGTGCGGCGGCGGGGTCGCCAGCCCGTCCACCCACGTGACCGGCTGCCGTTACGCGCAGATGGGCTACACGGCGGCGTTCGAGCCGGCCATGCTGCCCAGCAACGCCCGCCACGCGCACCTGGAAATGGCGGATATCCCGCTGATCGACACCGGCGGCTATCTGGTGCTGGGCAACGACGACCTGCTGCTCGACCTGCTGGCCTCGGGCGCGGGGGAGGATGCCATTGCCGACTACGTCGGCTGGATGCTGAACGCCACGCGCGCCCTGGCGGTGAAGGCGGTGAACCCCGGCGGCATCAACGCCTTCAAATACAACCAGCGCCGCCTGGACGTGGACGAGGCGGGGCCGTTCCACGCGGTGACGCCGCGCCGCATCCTCACCGCCCTGGCGTCCGCCGTGCAGCGGCTGGGCATTCCCCATCCGCTGCATCTGCACGGCTTCAACCTGGGCGTTCCCGGCAACGTGGAGGCGACGCTGGACAGCATCGCGGCGGTGGACGGCCTGCGCCTGCACCTCACCCACGTGCAGTTCCACGCCTATGGCGCGGAGGGCGACCGGCGCTTCTCCTCGGCGGCGGCGCGAGTGGCGGAGGCGGTGAACCGGCGGCCCAACATCTCCGTCGACGTCGGCCAGATCATGTTCGGGCAGACGGTCACCGCGTCCGCCGACACCATGGCCCAGATGGGCAACACCGCGCTGGCGCACCCGAAGAAGTGGGTGATGATGGACATCGAGTGCGATGCCGGCTGCGGCGTCGTGCCCTTCCGCTATCGTGACAAGGCGTTCGTCAACGCGCTGCAATGGGCGATCGGGCTGGAGCTGTTTTTGCTGATCGACGATCCCTGGCGCGTCTTCCTGACCACCGACCACCCCAACGGCGGGCCGTTCACCAGCTATCCCGAACTGATCCGGCTGCTGATGGACCGCGACTATCGCCTCGCCAAGCTGAGCGAACTGCACCCGGCGCTCCCCAAGCACACCATCCTCGGCTCGCTGACGCGGGAGTACACGCTGGGCGAGATCGCCACGATGACGCGCGCGGCACCCGCGCGCATCCTCGGCCTGTCCGACCGTGGGCACCTCGCTCCGGGGGCGGCGGCCGACGTCGTCGTCTACACCGACCGGCCGGACCGCCGCGCCATGTTCGAGAAGCCGGACCTCGTCTTCAAGGACGGCCGGCTGATCGTCCGTGACGGCGTGGTGGTGGCGCTGGCGCGCGGCCGCACCCATGTGGTGGAGCCCGCCTGCGACCCGCACATCGAGGCGCGCATCGCCCGCCACTTCGACGAACGGATGGGGCTGAAGCTGGCGCACTTCCGCATCGCCGAGGACGAGATTCGCGGCGGCGACGGCCTCGCCCGCCACGCCTGCACGCCGGGAGCGTTCTGATGCACCGCAACGGCGTGCACATCGAGGAGACCTTCGCCGAAGCCTTCCCCATGCTGGGCACGCGGCTGATCGTGACGGCCGACACGCCGACGTGGGTGCAGGCCGCCGTGGTCAGCATGACGGGCTTCGCCACGTCGGTGATCGGCTGCGGCTGCGAGGCGGCGCAGGAGCGGCTGCTGGCGCCCGACGAGACGCCGGACGGACGGCCGGGCGCGGCGGTGCTGCTGTTCTCCATATCGAAGGACGAGCTGGCGAAGCAGGTGGTGAACCGCGTCGGGCAATGCGTGATGACCGCGCCGGGAACGGCCTGCTACGCCGGCCTGCGCGAGGGAACCGCGATCCCGCTGGGCAACAGCCTGCGCTATTTCGGCGACGGCTGGCAGATCGCCAAACGGATCGGCGGCCGGCGCTACTGGCGCATCCCGGTCATGGACGGCGAGTTCCTGTGCGAGGCCACCGCCGCCGTGGCCGAGGGGGTCGGCGGCGGTAACTTCATCATCCTGGCGGCGGACCGGCACGCGGGCCTCGTGGCCGCGCAGGCGGCGGTAACGGCGATCCGCGCGGTTCCCGGCGCCATCCTGCCGTTTCCCGGCGGGGTGGTGCGGTCCGGCTCCAAGATCGGGTCCAAGTACAAGGGGCTGATCGCCTCCACCAACACCGCCTTCTGCCCGACGCTGCGGCACGCCGTGCCGTCGCTGGTGCCGGAGGGGGTGGAATCCATCCTCGAACTCGTCATCGACGGCGTCGGGCCGGAGGCGGTGGCGGCCGCCATGCGGGCGGGGATCGGCGCGGCGGTCGCCCTGGGCGCGGCGGCCGGCGTGGTGGCGGTGACGGCCGGCAACTACGGCGGCAAGCTCGGGCGCTATCAGTTCCACCTGCACGAGGTGATGGCATGACCGGCCTGATCCTCACCGTGCGCGAGCCCGGCGGCCCGCCCATCGACATGACCGGCGTGCTGCCGGGCGGCGGCGCCCTCGCCGACGTCATGCTGATCCGGGGCCGGGATCGCCACCGGCTGGACGACCTCTTCACCATGCGGGACGGCGGCCCGTCCGGCGCGTTGATCCTGCGCCCCGGCGGCGCCGTGCTCGACGGCGTCGGCACGGGCATGGCGGCGGGCGAGATCCTGGTGGAAGGGGACTGCGGCGCCCACGCCGGACGCGGCATGCGCGGCGGCACCCTCATTATCGAGGGATCGTGCGGCGCCTTCGCGGCGGCCGAGATGGCCGGCGGCCGGATGCGCGTCGCGGGCGACGCCGGGGACTTCCTGGGCGCACCGCTGGCCGGCAGCCCGCGCGGCATGACCGGCGGCTCCGTCACCGTCGCCGGCAACGCCGGGGACCGCGTAGGCGAGCGCAT
>DASWVP010000606.1:0-32865 GCA_036401175.1 Azospirillum sp.
GTACGTGGCGCGGCCGGCGGCGCCCATGGCGCGGAGCCGGTCCGGCTGCGCCAGGAGTTCGGCCGCGCGGTCGCGCCAGTCGGCGGCGTCGCCGGGCCGGGCGAAGGTGCCGGTCACGCCGTCCTCCACGATGTCGCCGACCGCCCGGCCGGACGAGGCGAGCACCGGCAGCCCGTGCGCCATGGCCTCCGCCACCACCAGCGGGAAGTTCTCGTAGCACAGCGACGGGAAGACCAGGAGTTCGGCGCGCGCCATGGCAGCCGACACCGCGTCCGGCGGCTGCGGGCCGAGGAAGCGGACGTGCGCGGGGGCGCGCGCCATGAGGTCGTCGGCCAGCGGCCCCTCGCCGATCACGTCGAGCGGCCGGTCCACGCCGCGCCACGCCTCGATCAGCGTCTCCAGCCCCTTTTCCGGGCTGAGCCGGCCGACGAACAGCGCGCCGGCGCGCGGCGTCCCGGCCGCCGCCGGTCCCGCTCCGGGATCGGTCACCACCGGCGGGCAGACGGCCAGCCGCCCGGCCGGCAACCCGCCAGCGACGAACAGGCGCTCCGCGAAGGGGGTCAGCGCCAGGAACAGGTCGACCGAACGGCGCCACGTCCCCAGCAGGCGGTGCACGCCCGCCATGGCCGCCACCGCCGCGCTGGCGCCGCGGCTGCCACGGAAGCAGGCGTGCGCCACGCCCGGCCATTTCACGACGCGGCCGAGGCAGCGCTCGCACGGCGCGCCGTCGCGCAGCAGGAGGGCGTTCGGGCACAGGAAACGGTAGTTGTGCAGCGTCTGCACCACCGGCACGCCGTGTGCCCGCGCCGCGCCGTAGATCGACGGGGACAGCAGCGGGAAGGTGTTGTGGACGTGCACCACGTCGGGCCGGTGCGTGGCGATCATCCGCGCCACGGCGCGGCGGCTCTCGGCCGACCACACCGTGCGCAACGCCAGGGCGGCGGAGCCGTTTCCGACGATCCGGCGGTTGTCCTCGATCATCGGCACGACGTCGATGCCGGCGCCGGCCAGCAGCGCCGCCTCGGCATCGACGGTGGCGTCCTCGCCGCCACGCTGCCGGTAACGCTCATGGACCAGAAGGACGCGCAACGACCGTCTCCGCTCTCGCAGCGCGCGATACAACCACGCCGCCCGCCCGCCGACAAGGGCGAAGCCGGCGCCGTCCACCGGATCGATTGACGGCCGGCGCAATTTCCCCGATACGTGCCGTGTGGTTCCGTCGGGCACTCCGCCTCGATGTCGATGGCGCCCTGTTCTTTTGTGGCCTGCTTTCTTCCATGGCCGGCTTTCTTCTATGGATGGTTCGGAATGAAGTCCAGGGTCGCCTTGATTACCGGAGTAACCGGCCAGGATGGGGCCTATCTGTCCGAGCTTCTCCTCGCCAAGGGCTATGTCGTCCACGGCATAAAACGCCGCTCATCGTCGTTCAACACGGCGCGCGTCGATCACCTCTACAAGGACCCGCACGAGGCCGAGACACGCTTCTTCATGCATTACGGGGACCTCACGGATTCCACGAACCTGATCCGGATCGTCCAGGAAACCCAGCCCGACGAGATCTACAACCTCGGCGCCCAGAGCCACGTGCAGGTCAGCTTCGAGACGCCGGAGTACACGGCGAACGCCGACGCGATGGGCACGCTGCGCCTGCTCGAAGCCATGCGCATCCTGGGAATGGCCGAGCGCACACGCTTTTACCAGGCGTCCACGTCGGAACTGTACGGCGACGTGCGGGAGACGCCGCAGCGGGAGACGACGCCGTTCCATCCGCGCAGCCCGTACGCTGCCGCCAAGCTGTACGCCTATTGGATCACCGTCAACTACCGCGAGGCGTACGGCTTCCACGCCTCCAACGGCATCCTGTTCAACCATGAAAGCCCGATCCGCGGCGAGACGTTCGTGACCCGCAAGATCACGCGTGCCGTGGCGGCGATCGAGTTCGGCCGGCAGGACCGGCTGTACCTCGGCAATCTCGATGCCCTGCGCGACTGGGGGCACGCCCGCGACTATGTGGAAGGCATGTGGCGGATGCTCCAGCAGGACCGCCCCGACGACTATGTGCTGGCCACCGGGGAGGCGCATTCCGTGCGCGCCTTCGTCGAGCGCGCCTTCGCCTGCGTCGGCCGGACGATCGCCTGGACGGGCGCGGGTCTGGACGAGGTGGGCGTCGACGACGCGACGGGTCAGGTCCTGGTGGCGATCGACCCGCGCTATTTCCGCCCCACCGAGGTGAACCGGCTGCTGGGCGATCCGACGAAGGCGCGCCGGACGCTGGGCTGGACGCACACCACCAGCTTCGCCGCCCTGGTCGAGGAGATGGTGTCCGCCGACCTCGCGGCGCTCAGGAAGGGAGTATCGGGATGAGTTTCGACGTCGACGCGGCGCGTGCCGATTTTCCGCTGGCCGGGAAGCGGGTCTGGGTGGCCGGGCACCGCGGGATGGTGGGGTCGGCGATCGTCCGCCGCCTCGCCGCCGAGGCTTGCGAGGTGCTGACCGTCGACCGCGACCGCGTCGACCTGCGGCGCCAGGGCGCGGTGGAGGACTGGCTGGCCGAGGCCCGACCCGACGTGGTGTTCGTCGCCGCGGCCAAGGTCGGCGGAATTCACGCCAACAACAGCTTTCCGGCCGAATTCCTGTACGACAACCTGATGATCGAGGCCAACATCATCCACGGCGCCCACCGGGCGGGCGTGGGCAAGCTGCTGTTCCTCGGCTCCTCCTGCATCTATCCGAAGTTCGCGCCGCAGCCGATCCCCGAATCCGCCCTGCTCACCGGCCCGCTGGAACCCACCAACGAGTGGTACGCGATCGCCAAGATCGCCGGCATCAAGCTGTGCCAAGCCTACCGCCGGCAGTACGGGCGCGACTTCATCTCGGTGATGCCGACGAACCTCTACGGCATCAACGACAACTTCCACCCGGCCAACAGTCACGTCCTGCCGGCCCTGATGCGGCGCATTCACGCCGCCCGGATGGAGGGGCAGGAGTGCGTGGAGATCTGGGGTTCGGGCACGCCCCGGCGCGAGTTCCTGTACGTCGACGACCTTGCCGACGCCTGCGTGTTCCTGGTGCGCCACTACGCCGGCTACGACCACGTCAACGTCGGCACGGGCGAGGAGGTGCAGATCGGCGAACTCGCCCGGATGATCGCCGATGTCGTCGGCTATACCGGCCGCTTTGCCTTCGACGCCTCCAAGCCGGACGGCACGCCACGCAAGGTCGTCGACGTCTCGGCGCTGGCGGCGCTGGGCTGGCGGGCGCGGACCGGCCTGCGGGACGGGATCGAGCAGACCTACCGCTGGTACCTGGAACATCAGGGCGAGGCCCGCGGTCACGCTGACGCTGGCGCATGATTCAACGGTTTGGCGGCGTTTATCGGCGTTTATCGGCGTTGAGCGACGCCGGTAGGGCGCGGCCGCGCCGGGCGGGTGCTGCGGATTTGTCTCAAGCGCCGACGTTGACCCCCTGTGCGAAGGGGCATACAACCGTGCCAAGCGGGGGCGCACGTCCCCTGGTGTCTTGCGAAGCTGCGCTGTGAAGGGGTGACGGTCTGCCGATGGTCAACCGCGGTATCGAGGTGCTGAGGGCGACGCAGACGGAGTTCCTCCGGGCCATGGGCATCGCGGCTGCGATCACGCTGTTCCTCGACGCCCTGCAGCTGGTCGTGCCGCTGTACATGATGCAGGTGTTCGACCGCGTGATGTCCAGCCGCAGCATGGAAACGCTCACCATGCTGTCCATCATCGCGGTGATGGGCATCGTCATGTGGGCGGTCTTGGATTTCCTGCGCGGCCGCATCTTCCTGGTGGCCAGCCACGTGGTGGCCAGCCGGCTGAACGGCCCGGCGTTCGAGGCGGCGGTCGTCGACACGCTGCGCGGCGAGAACGGCAACCCCAACCAGGCGGTGCGCGACGTCAGCGACCTGCGCAACTTCGTCACCGGCAGCGCCGTGATCGTGCCGCTGGAAGTCGTCTTCACGCCGTTGTTCCTGCTGGTGCTGTTCATGCTGCACCCGGCGTACGGGGTGGTGGCGGTCATCGCCTCGGTCCTGCTGTTCGCGCTGAGCATCGTCAACGAGCTGGCGACCCGGCGACCGATGATGGAGGTCAACGACGCCGCGGTGAAGTCGTTCGGCGAGATCGGCGCCGCCGTGCGTCACGGCGAAGTGCTGGAGGCCATGGGCATGACCCAGGCGGTGACGCGGCGCTGGCAGCGCTCGCAGAACCGCTTCGTCGATCTGATGATCCGTTCGCACGACCGGGCCAAGCTGATCACCGCCGTCTCCAAGGGCATCCGCATGGGCCTGCAGGTGGCGCTGACGGCGGTCTCCGTCATCGTCATCCTGAACCATTCGGCGTCGCCGGGCAGCATGTTCGCCGCGATGCTGATCATGGCGCGGGCGCTGATGCCGTTCGAGCAGATGATCGAAGGCTACAGGCAGTGGGTGTTCGCCTACGCCGCCTACCGCCGCCTGCGCGCCCTGCTCGCCAGGACCGACAGCCGCCGCCACGGTCTGGACCTGCCGCGCCCGGACCCGCGCCTGAAGGTGGAGCGTCTGGTCTTCGTGCCGCCGGGTGGCGACCGGGCCATTCTCAAGGGCATTTCCTTCCAGCTCGAACCGGGCGAGGTGCTGGGCGTCGTCGGGCCGTCGGGATCGGGCAAGTCGACGCTGGCGCGCGTGCTGGTCGGCGTGTGGGAACCGACCGGCGGCGGCGTCTACCTGGACGGCCACAGCGTCTACACCTGGAACCGCGAGAGCTTCGGCCAGTACGCCGGCTACCTGCCGCAGAGCATCGCGCTCCTCGACGGCACCATCCGCGAGAACATCGCCCGCATGCAGGACTCCGACGCGCAGGACGTCATCGAGGCGGCGCGCCGCGCCGACGTGCACGAGATCATCGGCCGCCTGCCCTTCGGCTACGAAACGCACATCGGCGACGCCAACTTCGTGCTGTCCGGCGGCCAGCGCCAGCGCATCGCGCTGGCCCGCGCGCTGTTCGGCCGGCCCCGCCTGATCATCCTGGACGAGCCCAACTCCAACCTCGATCAGGCCGGGGAGACGGCGTTGGTGCAGGCCATCCAGGCGGCCAAGGCCGACGGCGCCACCGTCGTCATCATCGCCCACCGGCCCTCGGTTCTGGCCACCGTCGACAAGGTTCTGGTCATGCGCGACGGCACGGTCGAGCATTTCGGCCCGCGCGAGGAGGTGGTCAAGTTCGGCAAGCTCAATCTGGCGCCCACCCTGCAGCGGCCCACGCCGGTCGCTGTCGAGAGCGGCGGCCACGGCCGGCTGCCGGGGGCATGAGGCGGACATGAGCCACGCGCTGACCACCCGGCAACAGCCGTTCGCCGCCTCGGCCCGGGAGGCGAAGCCGCCGTCGCTGCGCGCGACCATGACGGCCGCCATGCTCACCATCGTCGTCGGGTTCGGCGGCTTCTTCCTGTGGGGTTTCCTGGCGCGGCTGGACAGCGCCGCCGTCGCATCCGGCGTCGTCATCGTCGAGAGCCACCGCAAGACCCTGTCGCACCTGGAGGGCGGCATCCTCAAGGAGCTGCTGGTCAGGGACGGCGATCTGGTCAAGGCCGGGCAGGTGCTGCTGCGCCTGGACGGCACCCAGTCGGCCGCCGCCCTGGCGCAGCACCAGAACCAGCATTGGGCGGTGCTGGCGCGCATCGCCCGCCTGACCGCCGAGTATCTGGACGAACCGTCGGTCACCTTTCCGGCATCCCTGCTGGCCCACCGCGATACGCTGGAGGCGGCCGACGCCATGGGCGTGCAGTTGCGCCTGTTCAAGGCGCGCAAGGAGCAGTTCGAAGGCCAGATCGAGGTGCAGAACCGGGCGATCGACCAGATCCGGGAAGAGGTCACCGCGCTGCGCTTCCAGATCGACGCCAACCGCGAGGCGATCCGCACGGTGGACGAGGAGCTGCGCGGCGTCCAGGAGCTGATGCTGAAGGGGCAGACGACCAAGCCCCGCCTGCTGG
Source organism: Azospirillum sp. (assembly GCA_036401175.1). Lineage (GTDB taxonomy): Bacteria > Pseudomonadota > Alphaproteobacteria > Azospirillales > Azospirillaceae > Azospirillum. The sequence continues at coordinate 5,986 of DASWVP010000606.1, forward strand.
CGCTGCAGCGCGACCTCGCCAACGCCAAGGGACGCCGGGGCGAACTGCTCGCCAACGTCGCCAAGGCGCAACAGTCGATCGCGCAGACGCAGCTGCGCATTCTCGAACTGCGCAACACCCGGCGCAGCGAGGCGGCGCGCGAACTGCAGGACGCGCAGGCGCAGGCGGCGACGCTGGAGGAGCAGATCCGCTCCGTCAGCGACGTCCTGTCCCGCCGCGACCTGACGGCGCCGCAGGACGGCCGCGTCACCGGACTGAAGTACTTCACGCCGGGCGGTGTCGTGGCCTCGGCCACCCCCATCCTCGACATCGTGCCCCAGGACGACGCGCTGCTGATCGAAGCCAAGGTGCAGCCGACCGACATCGACGTCGTCCATGTCGGGCTGAAGGCGTACGTCACGCTGTCGGCCTACAAGCAGCGCAAGGTCCCCCCGGTGGAAGGCGAGGTGGTGTACGTCTCCGCCGACACGGTGACCGACCCGGCCACCGGCAACGCCTGGTTCATCGCCCGCGTGCGCCTCGCCCCCGGCGCGCTGGACGACCTGCCGAACGTCGCGCTGGCGCCGGGCATGCCGGCGGACGTCTCCATCGTGCTGGGCGAACGGCGGGCGATCGATTACCTGCTGTCGCCGCTCACCGACAACATGCACCGGGCCTTCCGGGAGGAGTGATACGGACGGCGCGTGAAGGACCGTCACGCCGTCCGGATCAGATGGCCGAGCAGCAGCGGAACGGAAAGCCGCCAGATGTCGCGTGGTACAGCCATTGACGATCCGCCGGGTGCGCCAACGCATCACCGCGGCATCAGCGCGAACACACCCCAGCCCAGGTATTCACGCGTGTAAGCGGCGTAGCGCTCGGGTTCCGAGGCCAGTTTGGCTCGAACATCGATCGCGAGCTCGTCGCCGGGATTGGCTTCAAGCCATCGGCGCATGGTGAGCCATTTGGCCGCCTCGTATCTGTCCCAGCCGTCTTGGTCGGCCAGAACCATTTCAACGACGTCGTAGCCAAGGCGGCCAAAAGACGCGAGAAGTTCCGGAAGCATGAGAAAATCGGAGATTGAGTTGGCAAGACACCCCTTGGCAACATCTTCCGTCGGCGGCAACCGCCGCCAGTAGGGCTCGCCGATGAGGATGATCCCTCCGGTGCGCAGGCTCCGCGCCAGAAGCTCGATGGTGCCGACGACTCCACCGCCGATCCAAGTGGCACCGACACAGGCTGCCACACTGGCCTTCTCCTCAGAGACATAGCCGGCAGCATCGCCATGGATGAACTTGACTTGATCGGCGACGCCGAGTTCTACAGCACGGAGTTTCGCTTGCTTGGTGAACAACTGGCTCATATCGATGCCGGTGCCGATGACGCCGTGATCGCGTGCCCAGGTGCACAGCATCTCCCCCGAACCGCTGCCGAGGTCGAGCACGCGGGCCCCCGATTCCAGGCGCAGCGCCGCGCCGAGAGTGGCGAGCTTTTCGGGTGTGATCGGGTTGTGGATGCGGTGAGCACTTTCAGTGATGTTGAATATCCGCGGGATGTCCACTGTCGAAGATCTCCTTAAAAAATAGCGTGACTGGTGAGCGGTCTGGCGACGGCGCGAGGACCGTGTCCCGCAGCGTGGCGTAGGAGTTGGGACCTTACCATAGTCTACGGCGTGTCTGGCCGGGGTTGAGGGGTGGTCCTCTTACCTAGGTTTTCTGTTCCACCGCTACCCGGACCCTGATCACTCCTCGTCCGCGCCCAGGTAGGAGTGGATGACGCGCGGGTCGGCCACCACCTCGGCCGGGGTGCCGTCGGCGATCTTCTCGCCGTGGTCCAGCACGACGACGCGCTCGGACAGCGCCATCACCGCCCGCATGACGTGTTCGATCATCAGGATCGTCAGCCCCTCGCCGCGGTTCAGGTCGCGCAGCACCTCGACCATGCGGTCGACCTCGGTCGGGCGCAGGCCGGCCAGCACCTCGTCCAGCAGCAGCAGGACCGGGCGGGTGGCGAGCGCCCGCGCCACCTCCAGCCGCTTGCGGTCGGGCAGCGTCAGGCTGCGGGCCGGGCGGGCCGCCTGATCGGCGAGGCCCAGGCGCTCCAGCATTACCCGCGCCTGGCCGCGCGCGGTGGAAACGGAGCGTTCGCGGGCCAGCGCGCCGACCACCACGTTGTCCTCGACCGACAGATCGCCGAACGGCTTGACGATCTGGAAGGTGCGGCCCACCCCGGCGGCGCAGATGTCGTGCGGGCGCAGGCCGGTGATCGGCCGGCCGCCCAGCGTCACCCGCCCCTCGTCCGGCGGGAAGACGCCGGCGATCAGATTGAAGGTGGTGGTCTTGCCCGCCCCGTTGGGGCCGATCAGCGCGACGATGCTCCCCTCCGGCACCGTGAAGCTGACGTCGGCGACGGCCTTGAGGCCGCGAAAGCGCTTGGACAGGGACGCGACGTCCAGCAGCGTCATCAGCGTTCCTCCCCCGGCGCGCGGACCAGCTTGAGCCGGCGGGCCAGCCACGGCCACACGCCGTCCGGCCGGAAGACGATGATCGTCACCAGCGCCGCGCCGTAGAACAGCTGCTTCATGCCGGGCACGTCGAAGCCCATCGCCTCGATCACCTGCGTCAGCCCCTCGCCCAGCGGTGTCAGGATGAAGGCGCCCAGGATGGGGCCGAACAGCGTGCCGATGCCGCCGACGATGGCCGGCAGGATGATTTCCAGCGAGCGGCCCATGGAGAACACCTGTTCCGGAAACAGGTTGTTGAAGTAGAACGCCTGGAAGACGCCGCCCAGCGCCGTCATCGCCGCCGACACCACCACGGCGCGGATGCGAGCGGCGAACAGGTCCACCCCGGCGGCCTCGGCCGCCTCCGGCTCCTCGCGGATGGCCAGCCACTGGTAGCCGAGGCGCGAGTGCAGCAGCCGCTTGGACACCAGCAGCGCCCCCGCCGTCATCGCCAGGATGACGTAGTAGAACAGCGTCGGCGAGCCGCGCAGGTTCAGCAGGTCGTTGCCGGTGTCGGCCGCCACCGGCAGGAAGAACCCGCCCGATCCGCCGGTCCAGCCGATGTGGTCGAAGCCGATGCGCGCTACCTCGGCGAAGGCGATGGTCAGCAGCGCGAAGTGCACGCCGCGCACGCCGAAGCGGAAGCCGAGAAAGCCGATGAACGCCGCCGCCGCCACCGCCAGCGCCATGCCCACCCACAGCCCCAGCCACGGCCCCAGGCCGAAGTGCACGAACAGCGCCGCGCTGGCGTACGCCCCCAGACCGACGTACAGCGCGTGGCCCAGCGACAGCAGGCCGGCGAAGCCCATCATCACGTTCCACGCCTGCCCGACGTAGGCGAACCACAGCACCGTGGTCAGCACCGACACGACGTAGCGGTCCGCCGCGAACGGCAGCACCAGCAGCGCCAGCGCGAACAGCGCCAGCAGAATTCCCCCGCGCGCCGTCATGAACGCCTCCCCAGCAGGCCCTGCGGGCGCAGTAGCAGCACGACGATCAGCACCACATAGCCGACCAGGGCCTTCAGGGACGGCGTCAGCAGGAACCCGGCCAGCGCCTCCGACACGCCGATGAGCACGCCGCCCAGCAGCGCGCCCGGCAGGCTGCCCAGGCCGCCGATGATGACGATGACGAAGGACAGCAGCGTGTATTCCGGTGCCAGCTGCGGCCGCGTCTCGACCACCAGCGCCATCAGCGCGCCGGCGATGCCGACCACCGCGGCGCCGATGCCGAAGGTGAAGGCGTACAGCCCGTCGATGTCCAGGCCGACGACGCGCGCGCCCAACGGGTTGTCGGCGCAGGCGCGGATGGCCTTGCCGGTGCGGCTGTAGCGGAAGAAGGCGAACAGCGCCGCCGCCACGGCGATCGCGCCCGCCCCGGCGCGCAGGCGCACCGCGTCCAGCAGCAGCGGCCCGACCTCCACCGTATCGAACACGTAATCCACCTGGACCCCGCGCGAATCCGGCCCGAAGACCATCAGCAGCGCGTTCAGCAGGATGGTGGCGATGCCCAGCAGCAGGATGAACTGCATGTGCTCCGGTCGCTCGACGAAGCGGTTGACGAGTCCGCGCTGCAGCAGCCAGCCGAAACCGAACAGCACCGTCGCGACGACGGGCGCGGACAGCACCGGGTCGAGCCCGAGAAAACCGAACAGCAGCACGGCGCCGTACATGCCGGCGACCATCATCTCGCCATGCGCGAAGTTGACCACGCGCACCACGCCGAAGATCACCGACAGCCCGAGCGCCGCCAGCCCGTACACCAGCCCGGTCAGCAGGCCGGAGGCGACGATGTTGAGATAGAAGTCGAGCGGCATGGGGTCCCGCCGTGCGTTTCAGCCTTGCGGGTTAGCAGATCCTTCAAATGCGAGGCAAGGGGTATGACCACTTATGCGGCGTCGCGCGGGCGGGGCCCGGCCGGCGCGGCGCCTGGAAAAGCGTTCGCCATGCCCGCGGCAAAGCCGCTAGACTGCGGCCGCGCCACGGCGTGACGGACGCTTCGCCCGGGAAGAAATCCATGGACACCATCGAACAGGCGCTGGCCGTCGCCACGGCCCATCACAAGGCCGGGCGCACCACCGAGGCGGAAAGGATCTACCGGGAGATCCTCGAACGCGCCCCCGGACAGCCGGACGCGCTCCACCTGCTGGGCGTGCTGGCGCTGCAGGGCGGCCGGCCGGACGAGGCGGCGCGCCTGATCGGCGAGGCCGTGGCGGCGGACGGCGAGACGGCGCTGTTCCACGCCAACCTCGGCCACGCCCTGCACGCCGGCGGCCGGCACGGCGAGGCGGCGCTCAGCTTCGCCCGCTCCCTGGTGCAAGTCTGCCGGCGCGCCGAGGATGGCGGCAACAATCTCAACGCGCTGGTCACCCTGATCCACCGCTACGACGACGCGACGCGCCAAGCGGCGGCGCGGATCATCGCGCAGGCCGACGCGCCGTCCGACGTGATGCGGCGGCATTCGCTGCTGTTCCGCATCACCGGCGACATCGGCCACTACCGCGACCTGACCCGGACCCTGCTGGACGAGCCGCAGCGCTTTTCCGTGCCGTCGCTGCATTACGCCTACTGGGGCATGGCGATGCAGGTGTTCATGGGCGCGGCCCGCGCCGGCGACGTCGGCGGCTTCATGGCCGACGACTTCCGCCGGCTGCACGACCTGCTGGTCGAGGAAACGGCGCTGCGCTATGGGGTGGCGGCGCGCCTGATGCCGGCGGCGCCGCGCGCCGCGGTCCGGCGCGTCGCGCTGATCACCAACCAGATGCTGGGCGACGGGCACCAGCCGACGGTGGACGCCATCGATTACGCGCGCCGGCTGCAAGACGATTTCGGCTGCGCGGTGCTGGTGGTCAACGCCAACGCCATGGCCACGGCGGAGGAGAACGGCTTCGTGCCCGCCTTCGCTTACAACGTCTCCGAGGAATACCAGGGCGTCCAGACCATCGAGGCGCGCGGCGCGCGCATCCGCATGGCCTCCTTCCCGCAACGCCATTTCGACGCGGACAAGGTGCTGGCCATCCTCGACGAAGTGGAGCGCTTCGACCCCGACGCCATCGTCGCCTTCGGCGCTTCCAACGTGATCGCCGACCTTTTCGCGGCGACGCGGCCGGTCGTCTGCCTGCCCACCTCCTCGGGCGTGCCGAACACGCAGGCGCGCGTCGTACTGGGCTATGACGGGTCCGACGAAGCGGGGGGCTGGCCGGCGGACCTGCGCGACCGCTTCCGCCCCTTCTCCTTCGGCTGGACCCCGCCGCCCACCGGCGCGACGCCGTCGCGGGCGGAGCGCGGCCTGCCCGCCAATGGGGCGCTGTTCGTGGTGGTCGGCAACCGGCTGGACCACGAGGTGGACGCGGCCTTCCTTGGCATGCTCGACGCCGTGCTCGACCGTCTGCCGGATGCCTGCGTCGCCTTCGCCGGCGGGGTGGACCGCCTGCCCGGCCGCGTCGTGGCCTTGCGCAACGCGGCGCGCGTGCGCTGCCTGGGCCATGTGGACGACATCCGCGCGCTGTACCGCATCGCCACGGCGCAGCTCAACCCGCCCCGCCAGGGCGGCGGCGGCAGCGTCGCCTTCGCGCTGGCGGAAGGGCTGCCGGTGGTGACCCTGGGAACGGGCGACGGGGGCCGCGTCGCCGGCCCCGCCTTCACGGTGGCCTACGGCGCGGCCGTGGTCGAGCGCTGCGCGGCGCTGGCGGGCGATGCGGCCTTCCGGCACGAACAGGCCGAGGCCGCGTACGCCCGCTTCGCCGCGATCGGCGACCGGCACCGCTCGGTCGAACGCCTGCTCGCCTGTTGCCTGGAGGCGCAGGGGCTGGTTTAACGTTGGGTTGCAACCCAACCTACGAAGGATCCCCCGTAGGTTGGGTTGAGCTTCAGCGAAAACCCAACGGCGCGCCTCTGGTCAGGTGCGCTTGCTCCAGGCCGGCATCGGGAACACCGGGTCGGCTTCCGCCGACGCCTTGGGCAGCACCACGGTCGGGCGCTGCTTCAGGTTCTGCACGCAGGCGGACGCGAGGTTCACGTTCTGGCCCTTGGCGTCGAAGGTGATGGCCGGACCGACCATCATCTTGTCCTTGAGGTTGGTGGTCCGCAGCGCCGCCAGCATCGGCTCCGGGTCCGGCGAGCCGGCGCGCTTGAAGGCGTCGGCGGCGACCAGGATCGCCTCCAGCGTGAAGGCGACGTTGAAGGCGTAGCCCTCGAACCGGTCGCTGGGGAACGCCTTCTTGAAGGCGGCCGCGACGCGCTTCGTCATCTCGGCCTTGGGGTCGTACCAGGGCAGGTTGGTGATGGCATAGTCCACGTACTTGCCCAGCGCCTTGTAGGTCTGCTCGTCGTACAGGCCCGGCGAGCCAGGGGAGACGATGCCCATCGGCTCCCAGCGCTGCTTGACCATCTCCTTGACCATCATGATGGCGTCGGCGGCGCGGGTGGTGACGATGGCGAGCTGCGCGCCCGTCGCCTTGGCCTTCGCCACCTCGATCGACAGGTCCTGCGCCTTGGGATCGTAGGAGATCGAATCGACGATCACGAAGGGCATGTCCAGCTTCGGGAACAGCGCGTCGAGCGCCTTCTTGTTCGCCATGCCGAAGGTGTCGTTGGCGTGCAGGAACACGGCCGACTTCGGCGTGGCGCCGGTGGCCGCGAACAGGTCCTTCATCAGCGACAGCCCGTTCGTCACCAGCATGGTGGAGGTCGGGAAGTTGCGGAAGACCGTCTTGTAGCCCTGCTCGGTCAGGCCGTCGGCGGCGGCGATGTTCATCACCAGCGGCACGCCGCGCTGCTCGCACACCTGGGCGGCGGCGGCGGTCTGGCCGCTGTCGAAGGCGCCGATGATGACGTTGGCGCCGTCGTTGATCAGCTTCTCGGTGCGCGACCGGGCGACGTCGACGTTCGATTCCGTGTCGGCCGACAGGATTTCCACCTTGTAGCCCAGCTCCGACAGCACGGCCGGCGCGATGTCGGCGCCGCGCTGGCACGCCTGCCCGGCCTGCGCCAGATGGCCGGAGCGCGGCAGCAGAACGCCGACCTTCAGCGCCTGGTTCTGGGCGAAGGCCGGCGCCCGGCCGAAGGCGGCGAGCGCGCCGGCGGCGACGGCGGCCTGGGAGAACCGGCGGCGCGTCAGGCCGGCGGTGAAAAGGGTCTTGTCGCGGGACATGGTGGGCGATCTCCCTGCCGTTTGTTCTGGTAAGACCAGAACTTTCGCCGATCGCGGCGGCAAGGCAAAGCGGAATTCCGCGCGGCCCGCACACCACCCGCCCGCGACATGATGCGCCTTGCGGCGGATGCCGCGGCACATACAATGGTGAAATGCGAATCGCGGCAGCGCGTCCAACCCATGGATGGCGACGATGATGGCGAGCGCTGAGTCCCCGGCCGCCCTCCGGCCAATTGCCCCTAAGCCGATCATATGGTCCCCGCGCCTGGAACTCGGCATCGAACGGATCGATGCGCAGCACCAGCGCCTCGTGCGGCTGCACAACGACCTTGTCCTGGGGCTGTCGCACGGCGTGCCGCTCGACACGGCGACGCGGATCATCGGTGAGTTGCGCGGCTACGCCGCCCTCCACTTCGCCGAGGAGGAGGAATTGATCGAGCGCTGCGGCTATCCGCTGGCGGTGGCGCACCACCACCAGCACCACGGCTTCGCCACGTCGCTGCGCAACATGGCCTTGCACATCCACGACACCGGCTTCGCCGCGCAGATCGGCGTCTTCATGGGAAACTGGATCGAGGGGCACATCGCCCGCTCCGACGCCGACATCGCGCGTTACATCCACGGGGCCCCGCGCGAGCACGGGTGATGCCGCCCGCCCTCACCGCGGCACCAGCGGCCAGACGAAGGCGATGAGCGGCGTGCCCACCAGGATCACCAGGATCGACAGCGGCAGCCCCAGGCGGGAATAGTCGGCGAAGCGGTAGCCGCCGGGGCCCATCACCAGCGTGTTGCACTGGTGCCCGATCGGCGTCAGGAAGTCGCAGCCCGCCCCCACCGCCACCGCCATCAGGAAGGCGTCGGGCCGCAGCCCCAGGTGCGCGGCAAGGCTGGCGCCGATCGGCGCCATCACCAGCACCGTGGCGGCGTTGTTGAGGAAGGGCGTCACCGCCATCGCCGCCACCAGGATCAGGCCCAGCGCCAGCAGCGGCGGCAGGCCCTGCGCCGCGTTCGACAGCAGCCCGGCGATCAGCTCCGTGCCGCCGGTGGTGCGCAGCGCCTCGCTCACCGGGATCAGGCTGCCGAGCAGGATCAGGATCGGCCACTCCACGGCGTCGTAAGCCTCCTTCAGGCTCAGCACGCGGGTCGCCATCATGGCGACGGCGGCGCCGAAGAAGGCGGGCGCCACCGGCACCGTGCCGGTCGCCACCAGGGCGATCGTCACCGCCACGACACCCAGCGCGAGACGCTGCTTGCGCGGCCGGCCGAGGCTCACGTCGCGCTCCGCCAAGGGCAGGCAGCCGAGCGCGGCGAGCGTGGCGGTCACGTCGGCGGCGCGGACCTGCAGCACGACCAGATCGCCGAACAGGAAGCGGATGCGGCGCAGCCGCTGGCGGATCGGCCGGCCGCGCCGGCTCAGCGCCAGCAGGTTGACGCCGTAGCGCTCGCGCAGGCAGACGTCCTCCACCGTGTGGCCGATCAGCATGGAGCTTTGCGCCACCACCGCCTCCACCACCGTCAGGTCGTCGGCGCTGGTGACGCCGTCCAGTTCCTTTTCGGCGACCAGTTGCAGCCCGGCCGGCGGGACGATGCGGGCGAGCGCCTGGGTGTCGCACTCCAGCACCAGGATGTCGCCGGCGTACAGCGTCCAGTGGCCGGACGGCACATAGCGCCGGTGCCCCTCGCGGATGATCGCCGCCACCGTCACGTCGCCCTCCCCCATCTCCTCCAGCTCGCTGACGGTGCGGCCGACGAAGGGGGATCCGGCCGGCAACCGCACCTCGGTGGTGAAGTCGTCGACCGAGAAGGCCGGCTGGCCGGAACTGGAACGGCGGTTGCCCGGCAGCAGCCGCCAGCCGAAGGACAGGAACGCCACCCCCAGCACCGAGATGGCGAGGCCGACCGGCGTGAAGTCGAACATGCCGAACGGCTGACCCAGGATCTCGCCGCGCATGCGCGAGACGATGATGTTCGGCGAGGTGCCGACCATCGTCATCAGCCCGCCCATCAGCGCCCCGAACGCCATGGGCATCAGCAGGTAGGACACCGGCGTGCCGGTGCGCCGGGCGATCTGGATGGCGATCGGCATGAAGACGGCCAGCGCGCCGACGTTCTTCATCACCGCCGACAGCAGCGTGACGGCGCCGGTCAGCACCGCCACCTGCGTCCACGGCACGCGCATCAGCGGGGCGAGCGGGCGCATGGCCGTTTCGACGACGCCGGATCGGCCGACGGCGGCGCTGACCACCAGCGCCGAGCCGACGATGACGACGATGTCGTCGGAAAATCCGGTGAACGCCTCCCTGGTCGGGATGATGCCGGCGACGAGCCCGGCGACCAGGGCCAGCATGCCCACGAGGTCGTACCGCAGGCGGTCCCAGACGAGCAGCGCGATCACCGCGCCGACGAGGGAGAAGGCGACGATCTGGTCGGTGGTCATGAATCCCAGGGGTTGCGGGAAAGTGCGGGTGCCGTATGAAGCCCCTCTCCCTTGACGGGAGAGGGGTTGGGGAGAGGGTGGATACGGCGGAGCCGGAAGAGATTCTTTCTGCCGCCTTCCGGCGGCTATTCCCCTCTCCCCAACCCCTCTCCCGCAAGGGGGGAGGGGCTTTGAGTAACGCTCTCATCTCAACGGCCGCTGCCGGAGGGTTGGCGGTTGCCGTTGCCGGAACGGCCGGAGTTGGTTTTCCCGTCGGCCGGCGACTTGGCGTCCTGGATCAGCGCGCCGCAGTGCGCGTCCTCCTCGGTGCCGGTGTCGATCAGCGGCAGGATGGCGGCCAGCGGCGTCAGCAGGACGCCCAGCGCCACCGCCGCCGCCCCGCGCGCCGCCGTCTCCGTCGCGTCGACGCCGATGTCCGGGCTGCCGAGGGTGCCGCCGACGGTGACCGGCACATGCGTGGCGAACACCTGCGCGTGCTTGGCCCTGCCCTGCAGGCGCAGGTTGAGGCGTTCTTCCTTCAAGTTGATGCCGCCCTCGCCGGTCATCAGCGTCTCCGGCGTGTCGAGCACCAGCGTGTTGACCGAAACGATGCCGTTCTTCGCCTCCAGGTCGGTGACGAGGCAGTTGAAGGGCAGCGGCCGGTCGCCCGACAGCGCCACGCCCAGCGTTTCCAGCACGTTGGTCTTCAGCCCCTTGACCGCCAGCGCGCTGATCCGCCCGCCGTCGACCGCCAGCCCGACCTTGCCGTCCGCCACCGCCAGGATGTCGGCGACCGTCGGGCCGCGCCCGGCAAGCTGGACGCGGCCCGACACGATGCCGCCCATCTCCTGGGCGAAGGGCGTATCGCGGAAGAACCGGGCGAGTTGCACGCCGCGCACTTCCAGGTTCGTGCGCAGCGCCGCCGCGTCGCGCTGCCCGTCCAGCACCACCGTACCGCCGATGCGTCCCTTGCCGATGCCGACCGTCAGCGGCTCCAGCGTCGCCTTGCCGTTCTCCAGCGTCAGGCGCGCGTCGAGCCCGTCGAGCAGCGCCATGGGCGCCTCCACCCGCTGGCCCTTGAACGTCACGTTCATGTCGGCGAAGCGCAGCCGCTCCAGGTTGACTTCCGTGGCCGGCAGGATGCGTCCGGGACCCTTGGTCGGATAGTCGCCGCTGCCGCGCGGCGAAGCGCCGACGAAACCCGCCATGTCCACCGCCGCCAGCCGGCGCGAGGTGAGATCGGCGGTGATGCGCGGCCGCTCGCCGCCGAGGTCCATCGCCAGATCGCCGGACAGGTCGCTCTCGCCCACCTTTCCCTTCATGCCGTCGAAGCGCCAGACGTCGCCCTCCTTGCCCAGATGGCCGGACAGGGCGTAGTCGCGCGTCTTGGGCGTGGGGATGCCGAAGATCGGGAAGATCTCGGCCATGTCCTCGCCGCTGACCTCGACGGACAGGTCGATGCCCTGCAGTTTCACCGGCTCGGCAATCCTGCCTTCGACCTTGGCCTGGGTCTGGCCCACCGACGCCTCGACCTTCAGCGGATAGGGCTGCGGGCTGTCGCGCAGGAACTTCAGCGAACCGCCGTCCACCATCAGCTTGAACGGCTTGCCGGCGAAGCTGCCCTGCCCGTCCAGGTGCAGGCGTCCCTCGCCGCTGCCGCCGGTGGCGGTGTTGATGGCGCTGTTTATGTCGATTTCGTTCGCAGGGTCGAGGTAAGCGACGCGGCCGTCCTCGATCAGCAGGCTCTCGATCAACGGGATCTCGCCGCGGTCGTCGGGCTTGACCGCCTCTTCCGCCGCTTTCTTGCGCGGGTCGGCGCCGAAGGTCCAGTTGTTGTCGCCCTGCGCGTTCTTCTCCAGCGCGACCTTGGGGCCGGACACCCGCACCTCGGGCACTTCGATGTCGCCGCGCAGCAGCGGCCACAGGCGCACCTGGGCATCGAGCACGCGCACCTCGGCGAAGGTCGGTTCCTTGGCCCAGTCGGTGTTGGCGACGCGCAACCCTTCGACATGGATGCGGATGGGATCGCCCAGCCTCACGTCGAGCGGACCGTCGATGGCGACCTCGCGCCCCAGCGCCTGGCTGGCCTGCCGCGCCGCGAAGCCGCGCGCGTCGTTCCAGTCGAACAGCGCGAGCGCCAGACCGCCGCCCACCACGACCAGCCCCACGAGGCCCAGGAGCCCGAGGCCGATCCACTTCAGCACGGCCATGCGCCGTCCCCTCCCATTCGGCCGCCGCACCGGCGCCCGTGGGACTCAACGCTTCTCATACGGTCCGGGCGGCGGCACGGAGGCGGCATACCTCCAATGCGTGCGGAGTGGGGCCGCGCGAGTCGGTCGTGTTTAGCGCAAAATCTTCATAACTCTTTCAGAGTGCCTGGGCTGCAATGGTGCGCCGACCACAAACGCTGTCCCGCCCATGCGCTCGCTGACCAATTTCGCCCCTTCAACCTTCGAGGAGCGGGGAGCCGCGGTCGCCTTCACCACGCCCGTGCTGGCGCAGACCCGCGTGCGCCATGACGAGCGCGACCAGTTGGAGGTGCTGATCCCCAACCTGTCGGAGGGGCGCGGCGTCTATGTCGTGGGCTGGAAGGGGCTGCCGCTGGCCTTTCCGATGACGGTGCACGACCGCATGCTGCAGGACCTCATCGCCAAGAACGGCGGCTGCTCGCCCGACGACATCCGCAAGGCGGCGCTGGAGACGGCGCGCCTGGGCCTCGCCGGGCCGGACGCGCAGGAGGCCGCCGACGCCGCCCACAAGGACGACGAGGAGCAGCGCCTGCTCATCAACTTCCAGCTTATTTCCGAAGTGATGAAGGCCGTCGGCCTGGAATCCGCCGACATCCTGCGCGCCGGTCTCGCCTCGCAGGAGGGGCAGCGGCTGACCCGCACCTACATGATCAAGGCCGGCCAGCACCTGGGCATCGAGCCGACCGAGCTGTACCTGCGCGTGGCCGAGCTGGCGAGCGCCATGGAGCCGATCGGCCTCGTCTCCTCGCCCAAGCCGGCGCGGCTGCGCCGGTTGATGAGCGAGCTGCAGCGCTTCCGCGATTCCATGGCCGACTGGGCGACCGACAACGTCTCCGAAGCGGCGCCCATCGGCGGCTTCTGCGCCGAGGTGGCGGAGCACACGCTGAACCATGTGCGCACGGTGATCGGCCGCCTGGACGGCGCGGTGGCGTCGTTCGACGTGCTGCTGCGCCAGTGGGACACCCAGCGCAAGGTGGTGCGGCAGGCGTGCTCGCGCCTGTCCTGGCTGCTCGACGGGTGGGAGTTCATCACCGCGCTGTGGGCCGAGGCCCAGGGCAAGGGCCGGCATGAACTCGACATCGCCGTGCACGACATCTTCCGGGTCATCCCGCTCCTGCCGCGGAACGAGGACAAAGTCGACCTGTCGCTGGAGGCGGGAAAGGTCTTCACCATGAACCGCAGGGCGGTGCGGGCGTACGTCGACTGGCGCACCGGCCAACTCGACGCCGACCTCGTCATGCGGATCGAATCCCTGAAAGGGAGGGCGGCATGAGCGCGGCGCAGGCGACGGACGTCCTCGGCCTCGGCGACAAGCTGCTGGAGATCGACGAGGGCAGGTTCCGGCAGGTCGTCGGCCTGCTGGAGCACATGGGCAACCATCCGGAGGTGCTGCGCACCTTCTCGTTGATCCGCCCGCGTCTGGTCGAGCTGCGCCCCAAGCGCCGGCCGACGCTGAAGCGGCTGTTCTGCGACCCGTTCGAGGACCTGTTCGAACCGCTCCTTCCCGGCGAGAAGACGCCCGTCAACACCATCGAGCGCGCGGTGATCAACCACCTCTGGCCGCTGGTCGAGGGGCAGGTGGGCGCCGACACGCTGGGCGCCTTCGCTTCGCGCCACCGCGCCGCCGTCGAATCCGGTGACCCCGCCGCCCTGACCGAGGTGTCGGACGCCTTCTGGGCCGCCGTCGGCGGCGCCGTGCGGACCATCGCCGGGCTGCTGGAGACCGGCCGCCTGACCGACGCCATGGAACTGCGCATGAGCGCGGAGCGCACGCGCGCCGTGCAGGACATCGCCATGGCGCTGTCGATCGCCCCGGCGCTGGCCGCCCTCAAGCGCGCGCTGGCGCCCAAGCCGCTGCCCAAGCTGCACCAGGACCATCTGGACGAGGTGCAGGCGATCGGCCGCACGGTCGCCAGGGCGGACGCGCCGGCGCTGAAGGTCTTCGTTCTGGTCGCGGCGGCGCGGCTGGCCGATCCGTCGCTGCTGCTGGCGGCGCTGTGGAACATGGACTTCGGTCAGAAATCCTCCGACCGCGCGGCGCTGTTCGCCCAGCTGTCGGGCAGCGTCGTGTCGCAGATCGAGGAACGGGCGCGCACCCTGGCCGCGACGGACGGCGGCCACGCCGACCGGCTGGCGGTCGCCGACCTCGCCGCCGGTCTGGTGGCCAGCCTTGACGCCACGCGCAACGCCATGGAGATGAGCCGCCGCGGCGAGTTCGACCAGCGCCTGAAACAGGTGCGCGGCGCCGTGCACGAGATGGTGCGCACGCAGCTGCTGGACGACGCGGAGACGGACATCCTGGGCACCGTGGGCGGCGGCGCGGGCAAGGATGGTGTCCGCCACGCGGAAAACCACGCACGCGCCCTGCGCAAATGCGCCTCCTTCGCCGACAGCCTGGGCCTGCGCACGCAGCTCAGGCAGGTGACGGACAAGACGGTGTCGGCGCTGACCGGCGCGGCGCAGGACGTGTTCGCCAGTGGCGCGGAAGCCGCGGCCGACCCGCGCGCGGGCTACGCCGCGATCCGCATGATCGAACTGATCGCCGGCCCGGTGGAGGCCAACCGCATCCTCAGCGGGATATTGGACCGGGCACGGCCGTTGTAGGGCCTACGCGGCGTCGAGCAGGCCGGCCACCAGCGCCGGGTTGCGCTCGATCACGTGCAGATAGGCGCCTATTCACCGGGACCGAGCCGCGGGCCGGCGTCGGCGGCGGCGCCGCGGTGCAGCGCCTGTTCGCGGTGGAAGACGAACAGGCCGCTGGCGATGATCAGGGTGGCGCCCGCCGCGATCTGCATGGACGGCAGTGTGCCCCAGACCACGAGGTCGAGCACCACCGCCCAGACGATCGCCACGTACTGGAACGGCACCACCACGGCCGCCGGACTGAGCTGGAGCGAGCGGTTCATCGCCGCGTGGCCGGACAGCGCGGTGATGCCCAGCAGGCCCAGCAGCAGGAAGTCCACAAGTCCGGGCATGTCGGCGGCGCTCGCCGCCACCGGCAGCGCCGCCGCCCCCAGCAGGCCGGTGCCGAAGGTCTGGAAGGAGACCAGCGACAGGTTGCTGGCGTCGCGCAGCAGGCGGGTGCAGATCATGCCCAGCGCGAAGACCGTGGCGCCCGCCAACGCCGCCAGCGACGGCACGAGGTCGAACGCGCCGGTCGGGTTCAGCACCAGGACCACCCCGCCGAAGCCCACCGCCACCGCCGCCCAGCGCCGCCAGCCGACCTTCTCGCCCAGCAACGGCACCGACAGCGCGGTGACGATCAGCGGGGCGGCCATGTAGATGGTCATCACGTCGGCCAGCGGCAGCGCGCGCACCGCCCAGTAGAACAGCGCCACCTCCCCCGTCACGCAGGCCACGCGCAGCAGGTGCAGCGGCAGGCGCTTCACCGCGAAGACGCCGCGCAGGCCGGCGCGCGCGATCATCGGCGCCAGCAGCGCCGCGCCGAACAGGCTGCGCACCGCCAGCAGCATGGCGACCGGGTATTCCGCCACCAGCCACTTGCCGAGCGCGTCGTTGAAGGTGAACAGCGACATGCCCAGCAGCATCATCAGGATGCCGCTGCGGCCGCCGGTCGCGGCGGTGGTGGTTGTCATTTGCGTACTTATTGTTTTTGGGGAGACTTGCCCCCTCCCTCCCTCGCTTCGCAGGGGAGGGCAAGGATCCTACCCCTTCCCCTGCGCAGCGGGGGAGGGATGGGGTGGGGGCGAGCGCGTGCGTGTTACATGCACGTATGCCGACGCTAAATCACCCCCTTGCTCCGCAACGCTTCGATGTCGGCGGCGCATAGGCCGAGCTGGCCGCCCAGCACCTCGTCGGTGTGGGCGCCCAGGGCGGGCGGAGCCATGGTGTGCTCGATGGGGGTGGCGGAATAGCGGATCGGGCTGGCGATCGTCGGCACCGTGCCGGCCGTCGCGTGCTCCAGTTCCTGGCGCAGGCCGCGCGCCCGGACGTGCGGGTCGGCGAACACCGCCGCCACGTCGTTGATCGGCCCGCAGGGCACGCCCAACGGTTCCAGCGCCGCCAGCCAGTCGGCGGTGTCGCGCGTGCGCATCACCTCCTCCAGGATGGCCACCAGTTCCCGGCGGTGCGCGACGCGCTGCGGGTTGGTGGCGTAGCGTTCGTCGGCGGCCAGTTCGGGCCGGCCGGCGGCAGTGCAGAAGCGGGTGAACTGCCCGTCGTTGCCGACCGCCACGATGATGTGGCCGTCGCGCGTGGCGAACGCCTGATAGGGCACGATGTTCGGGTGCGCGTTGCCCAGGCGCTGGGGCGCCTTGCCCGACACCAGATAGTTCATCCCCTGGTTGGCGAGCACCGCCACCTGCACGTCGAGCAGCGCGAGGTTCACCCACTGCCCCACCCCCGTGCGGTCGCGGTGCGCCAGCGCGCCCATGACGCCGATGGCGGCGTACAGGCCGGTGAAGACGTCGGTCACCGCGACGCCGACCTTGACCGGGCCGCCGCCCGGTTCCCCGTCCGGCTGGCCGGTGATGCTCATCAACCCGCCCATGCCCTGGATCATGAAATCATAGCCGGCGCGCGCCGCGTAGGGGCCATCCTGCCCGAACCCGGTGACCGAACAGTAGACGAGGCGCGGGTTGAGCGCGTGCAGGCTGTCGAAGTCCAGCCCGTACTTCTTCAAGCCCCCGACCTTGAAGTTCTCGATCACGACGTCGGCCTGGGAGGCGAGGCGGCGGACCAGTTCCTGCCCCTCCGGCCGTTCGAAATCGATGGTGACCGAGCGCTTGCCGCGGTTGGTGGAGAGAAAGTACGCGCTCTCCTCCCCCGCCCACGGCGGGCCCCAGGTGCGGGTGTCGTCCCCCGCGCCCGGCCGCTCCACCTTGACGACGTCGGCGCCGAGGTCGGCCAGCGTCTGCGCCGCCCACGGGCCGGCCAGCACGCGCGACAGCTCCAATACCCGGACGTGCCCCAGCGGTCCCGCCATGATCGTCAGCCCGTGAACGCCTGGAGACCGGTGATCGCCCGGCCCAGGATCAGGGCGTGCACGTCGTGCGTGCCCTCGTAGGTGTTCACCGCCTCCAGGTTCATGACGTGGCGGATGACGTGGAACTCGTCGGAGATGCCGTTGCCGCCGTGCATGTCGCGCGCGACGCGGGCGATGTCCAGCGCCTTGCCGCAGTTGTTGCGCTTGATGAGCGAGATCATGTCCGGCGCCGCCGCGCCTTCGTCCATCAGGCGGCCGACGCGCAGGCAGGCCTGCAGGCCCAGCGCGATCTCCGTCTCCATGTTGGCGAGCTTGAGCTGGATGATCTGGTTGGCGGCCAGCGGCCGGCCGAACTGCTTGCGGTCCAGCGTATACTGGCGCGCGGCCGCGAAGCAGAACTCGGCGGCGCCCATGGCGCCCCAGGCGATGCCGAAGCGCGCCCGGTTCAGGCAGCCGAACGGGCCGCTCAGCCCCTTCACGTTGGGCAGCAGCGCGTCTTCGCCGACGTGCACCTCGTCCATGACGATCTCGCCGGTGATCGAGGCACGGAGCGAGAACTTGCCCTCGATCTTCGGGGCCGACAGGCCCTTCATGCCCTTTTCCAGGACGAAGCCGCGGATGACGCCCTCGTCGTCCTTGGCCCACACGACGAACACGTCGGCGATGGGGGAATTGGTGATCCACATCTTGGCGCCGCTCAGCACCCAGCCGTCGGCCACCTTGCGGGCGCGCGTCTTCATGCCGCCGGGGTCGGAGCCGTGATCCGGCTCGGTCAGGCCGAAGCAGCCGATCCACTCGCCCGAGGCGAGCTTCGGCAGGTACTTCATGCGCTGCTCTTCCGTGCCGTAGGCGTAGATGGGGTGCATGACCAGCGAGGACTGCACGCTCATCATCGAGCGGTAGCCGCTGTCGACCCGCTCCACCTCACGCGCCACGAGGCCGTAGGTGACGTAGTTGACGTTCGCGCAACCGTATTTCTCCGGCAGAGTGGCGCCCAGCAGGCCCAGCTCGCCCATCTCGCGGAAGATGGCGGGGTCGGTCTTCTCGTGCCGGTTGGCTTCCAGCACGCGGCTCATCAGCTTGTCCTGGCAGTAGGCGCGGGCGCTGTCGCGCACCATGCGCTCGTCCTCGGTGAGCTGCCCGTCGAGCAGGAGCGGGTCTTCCCAATTGAACACCGGACGCGTATCGGCCGTCTTCGCCACCGTTTCCTCCCTCTAAGCAATGCGCTGCGTTGGGGGTGAAGGTGGCGCAGCCGCTGTCATAGGTCCAATACATTTCTTTGACGGTATTGATATGAAACGCATATAAATCCTATCCCTCCCCCGCCCCCGGCGGGGGAGGGAAGCCCGCGACAGCGGGCAGGGTGGGGGCAGCGGCCTTCGTGGCAGGCTAGGGCCGCTGATCCTCGCCGACAAACTGCCCCCACCCTTCCCACTTCGTGGGCCCCTTCCCTCCCCCTGCGGAGCAGGGGGAGGGAGTTGAGGAAACCATGGACCTGCGCCACCTCCGCCACTTCGTCGCCGTCGCCGAGGAGCTGCATTTCAGCCGTGCCGCGGCGCGGCTGGGCATCGGGCAGCCGCCGCTCAGCCAGTCGATCCAGGCGCTGGAGGCGGAACTGGGGGCCAAGCTGTTCGAGCGCACCAAGCGGCACGTCGAGCTGACCGAACCGGGCCAGCTTCTGCTGGGCGAGGCGCGGGAGATTCTGGCGCGGACGGAGCGCGCCGTGGTGCTGACGCGCCGCGCCGCGCGCGGCGAGGTGGGGGAACTGAGGATCGGCTTCACCGCCGCCGCGCCCTTCCTGCCGGTGGTGCCGCGCATCATCGACGCCTACCGCCGCACCAGCCCCGACGTGCATCTGTCGCTGTCGGAGATGCCGTCGCTGCGCCAGTTGGCGGCGCTGGCCGACGGACGCCTGGACGTGGGATTCGTGCGCGAGCCGCGCACGCCGACGGGCGACGCCTTCACCTTCCACACGGTGCTGCGCGAGCCGCTGATCGCCGTGCTGCGCGCCGACCACCGGCTGGCGGCGCTCGACCCGGTGCCGCTGGCCGAACTGCGCGACGAGCCGTTCGTCTTCTACCCCGCCGACTACGGCACCAGCACGCTGGAACAGGTGTCGGCGCTGTGCGCCGCCGCCGGCTTCCAGCCCAAGGTGGCGCAGGAGGCGCGCGAAGCCTTCACCATCATCGGCCTGATCGCGGCGGGCCTGGGCGTGTCCATCCTGCCGGCGCAGTTGCGGCAGGTGGCGGTGGAGGGCGTGGTGTACCGCAGCCTGGACACCGCCGACGCCTACACCACCCTGCTGCTGGCGCACCGGCGCGGCGAACGCTCGCCGCTGGTGCGGGCGTTCACCGGGCTGGTGGGAAGGTTCGTGTGAGGCAGGCGTGCGTTGGGTTTTTGCTGCGCTCAACCCAACCTACGATGCCACGATGCGGCCGTAGGTTGGGTTGAGGCCCAGGCCGAAAACCCAACGTCGAACCCTCACGCCGCGACCAGTTCCTCCAACGCCTTTTCGATGATGCCCATCCCCTCGTCGACCAGGGCGTCGGGTGCGGTGAGGGGCACCAGGATGCGGATGACGTTGCCGTAGGTGCCGCAGGACAGCAGCACCAGCCCCTTCTCCGCCGCCTTGTTGACCAGCGCCTTGGTCAGTTCGGGCGCCGGTTCCTTGGTGGTGCGGTCCTTGACCAGCTCGACCGCCACCATGGCGCCCAGGCCGCGCACCTCGCCGATGCAGGTGAAGGTGTTGCGCTTGGCCATCGCCTCGAACCGCTCGGTCAGGCGCCGGCCCAGGTCGGCGGCGCGTTCGACCAGCTTTTCCTCCGCGATGACGTCCAGCACGGCCAGCGCCGCCGTGGTCGCCAGCGGGTTGCCGGCGTAGGTGCCGCCCAGGCCGCCAGCCACCGGCGCGTCCATCATCTCGGCCCGCCCGGTCAGCGCCGACAGCGGGAAGCCGCCGGCCAGGCTCTTGGCCATGGTGATCAGGTCGGGCACGACGCCGGAATGCTCGACGGCGAACATCTTTCCGGTGCGGGCGAATCCGGTCTGGATCTCGTCCACCACCAGCAGGATGCCGTGCTGGTCGCACAGGTCGCGCAGCTTGCGCATCAGGTCCGGCGGGGCGACGTTGAAGCCGCCCTCGCCCTGCACCGGCTCGATGAAGATGGCGGCCACGCGCGCCGGCTCGACGTCGCACTTGAACAGCGTGTCGAGCGCCTTGAGGCTGTCCTCGACCGTGATGCCCCGGTACGCGTTGGGGAACGGCACGTGGTAGACGTCGCCCGGGAACGGGCCGAAGCCGGTCTTGTACGGCGCCACCTTGCCGGTCAGTGCCATCGCCATCATGGTGCGGCCATGGAACGCGCCGGAAAAGGCGATGACCGCCGGCCGCCCGGTGTGGGCGCGGGCAACCTTGACGGCGTTCTCCACCGCCTCGGCGCCGGTGGTGAAGAAGGCCGTCTTCTTCGGATGACTGCCGGGGGTGAGGGCGTTCAGCCGCTCCGCCAGTTCCACGAAGGATTCGTACGGCGTGACCATCACGCAGGTGTGCGTGAAGGCATCGAGCTGCTTCTTCACCGCCTCGACCACCTTCGGGTGGCGGTGGCCGGTGTTGAGCACGGCGATGCCGCCGGCGAAGTCGATGAAGCGCCGGCCCTCGACGTCCCACATCTCGGCGTTTTCCGCGCGCTCGATGTAGACCGGCAGCATCGCCGAAATGCCGCGCGGCACGGCCGCGTCGCGCCGGGCGTGAAGCGACTGGTTCGACATGTCCCTGACCCTCCGCATTCAAACAGTTCCGATACCCTCCCCTTCGTCATTCCCGCGAAGGCGGGAATCCAGCCGCATCAGGCGCTTCGCCGCGAAGCCTGGATCCCCGCCTGCGCGGGGATGACGAAAAAAGGGAGATCCCGCGCGCGCCTTACAGGCCCATGCACAGGTACTTGATCTCCAGGAAGTCCTCGATGCCGTACTTGGAGCCTTCGCGGCCGATGCCACTCTCCTTGATGCCGCCGAAGGGGGCGACCTCGTTGGAGATGATGCCCTCGTTGATGCCGACGATGCCGTATTCCAGCTTCTCGGCAACACGCCAGGCACGGCCGACGTCGCGGCTGAAGAAGTAGGCGGCGAGGCCGAATTCGGTGTCGTTCGCCATGCGGATCGCCTCCTCCTCCGTCTCGAAACGGAACAGGGGCGCGACCGGGCCGAAGATCTCCTCGCGCGCGACGCGCATCGCCGGGGTGACGCCGGTGACGATCGTCGGCTCGAAGAAGGTGGCGCCCAGGTCGTGGCGCTTGCCGCCGGTGAGGACCGTGGCGCCCTTCGCCAGCGCGTCGCCCAGCAGCTCCTCCACCTTGGCGATGGCGGCGTCGTTGATCATCGGGCCCTGCTGCACGCCGGCCTCCAGCCCGTTGCCGACCTTGATGGCGCGCACGGCGGCGGCCAGCTTTTCTGCGAAGGCGTCGTACACGCTGGCCTGCACCAGCAGGCGGTTGGCGCACACGCAGGTCTGGCCGGAGTTGCGGTACTTGGACAGCATCGCCCCGGCCACCGCCGCGTCCAGGTCGGCGTCGTCGAAGACGATGAACGGCGCGTTGCCGCCCAGCTCCAGCGACACCTTCTTCACCGTGTCGGCGCAGGCGCGCATCAGGATCTTGCCGACCTCGGTCGAGCCGGTGAAGGACAGCTTGCGCACGATCGGGTTGGAGGTCAGCTCGTTGCCGATGGCGACGGGGTCGGACCCGGTGACGATATTGAACACCCCGGCCGGGATTCCCGCCCGCTCCGCCAGCACGGCCAGCGCCAGGGCGGACAGCGGCGTGTCCTCGGCCGGCTTGATCACCACCGGACAGCCGGCGGCCAGCGCCGGGGCCACCTTGCGGGTGATCATGGCGTTGGGGAAGTTCCACGGCGTGATGGCGGCGACGACGCCGATCGGCTCCTTCAGCACGACCAGCCGCGTGCCGTGCTTGTGCGTCGGGATGACGTCGCCGTAGACGCGCTTGCCTTCTTCCGCGAACCACTCGACGAAGCTGGCGCCGTAAGCCACCTCGCCGCGCGATTCGGTCAGCGGCTTGCCCTGCTCGGCGGTCATCAGGACGGCCAGATCCTCCTGGTTCGCCATGATCAGCTCGAACCAGCGACGCAGGATGACGGCGCGCTCCTTGGCGGTCTTCGCCCGCCACGCCGGCCACGCCTCGTTGGCGGCGATGATGGCGGCCCGCGTTTCCTCCGCGCCCAGGTCGGCGACGCGGCCCAGCTCGGCGCCGGTGGCCGGGTTGGTCACGGGGAAGCTGCGGCCGGAATGCGCGTCGACCCACGCGCCGTTCACGTACGCCTTGCTCTGCAGGAGGCTCTGATCCTTCAACGCCAGCATGGGACCGCCCGTCGTTTCGTCATGGTTTCGGGGAACGGCGCCAAGCGTACCGCTGTTTAATAAGTTAAACAACCCCCGTTTCCCTGTCGAGATTATGGTGACGGATTCGGGTGCATGCGGTATTGCTGATGCGGATCGCATACACGCCCGACGCGCACGGATCAGGACACCGGCCCATGGACTTCGACGTTGGCGCGCGCCTGAAGCAGGTGCGCGAGTTGCACGCCCTCTCGCAACGCGCGCTGGCGCAACGGGCCGGCGTGACCAACGGCACCATCTCGCTGATCGAACAGAACCGGTGCAGCCCCTCCATCTCCTCGCTGCGCAAGGTCCTGCAGGGCATCCCCATGTCGCTGGCCGAGTTCTTCGCCACCGACCTGCCCCCGCGCGAGCAGATCTTCTTCAAGGGCGACGACCTGATCGAGCTGTCGTCGATGCTGGTGAAGGGCAAGGTGGGCCAGGTGTCGTTCCGGCAGGTCGGCGACCTGCGCGGCCGCAACCTGCAGGTCCTGCACGAACGCTACGCGCCCGGCGCCGACACCGGCCGCACCATGCTCCAGCACGAATCGGAGGAAGGCGGCATCGTCATCAAGGGCCGGATCGAGCTGACCGTGGGCGACCGCAAGGAGATCCTCGGCCCCGGCGACGCCTATCTGTTCGACAGCCGCATCCCGCACCGCTTCCGCAACCTCGGCGACGAGGAATGCGAACTGATCAGCGCCTGCACGCCGCCGTATCTGTGAGACGGCGGAGACAAAAGGCCCGAGGGACTCAGCCCCCTTGTCTCCCGCCGCCTGTCTTCCCGCATAAAGTGTGGTATCGTGATTCACGGCGAACGCCAATTGACCATTGGCTTGGCGACGATGTGAGCAGATGGCCGATCAGGACACGCTGTATCCGCTTGAATTCATTGTGGAGGGGACGCCGCGGTCGCTCCAGGCCAGCGGCCCGTCGAAGGAGCTTTGGAAAGAGAGAGTAAGGGAGGTCGCACGGGCCAGGATACGGGAAACGGATGAGCTTGGGTTCCTTGATGACCGGGGGCTGGCCGTCACCATATTCTACTTCCTGCCGGAGCCGATGGAGGGCGACATCGACAACATCGTAAAGCCGATCCTGGACGCCATGAACGCCGTGGCCTATCTGGATGACAGAGCGGTGGAGCGATTGGTCGTTCAGAAATTCGAGCCGGGGATGGAAACAAGCTTTCACGATGTCAGTCAAAAGCTGGCGGAGGCGTTGGGTACGCCACCACCAGTTGTCTACATACGCGTCGACGATGATTTGCGCTGGAGGAGTCTCTAATGATCTCTCCCGTTCACGCCAGCGGGCAGGAAGCAGAATCTGCCTTGCTTGAGAGGCTGCGCGGAGATTACGAGGGGCGCGGCTTCACGTTCACGGCCAATCCCACGGGCGAACTGATCCCCGACTTTCTCGCACCCTATCGCCCCGACGCGATCGCGCGGAAGCCGGGAGAAAACGTCGCGATCGAGGTGCTGCACCGGAGCAGCTCTTCTACGAATCGCGCTATCGCCAGCGTTCGCAAGCGGTTTGCCGGTCATCCCGAATGGAAACTGGACGTTGTGTATGTTCAGGGGGACCAATCGGCGACTGCTTCCATACCGCGGGCCGAACGCTCCCGCGTGCGCAAGCAGTTCGACGAAGTGGCAGACTTGAGCGCCCAAGGGCACAATCGTGCCGCCTTCATACTGGCTTGGTCGCTGCTGGAGGCGGCCTTGAACTCACTTGCTGGCGAGTCGGTCAATCGGGCCCGAAGCGTTGGTCAAGTGGTGCAATGGCTGGCGATGAGCGGATATGTCGGTCCCGATACGGAACGTCGGCTCAGGGAACTGGCTGAGCTGCGCAACAGGATCGTTCACGGTGACCTGGGTGCCGACGCGACACCACAGGATGTCGCACGAGTGCTGGAGGCCATTGAGGAAGTCCTGGCTTCGGAGGCGGCCTGAATCAGGGGCGCTCACCCCACCGCGTCGAAGCGGCTGAGCACCACGGTGATGTTGTCGTGGCCGCCGCGCTCGTTGGCCAGCGCGACGAGGTGGCGGCAGGTGGCGTTCAGGTCGCCGCGGCCGGTGTCGCGCAGGATGGCGGCGATCACCGGGTCCGGCAGCATCCCGGTCAACCCGTCCGAGCACAGCAGGAAGATGTCGTCCGCCCGCACGGCGTGCACGCACACGTCGGGCTCCACCTCCTGCGTGGTGCCCAGCGCGCGGATGATGATGTTGCGCTGCGGCGCCGTCCCCCGGCAGCCCTGGTCGAGCCACAGCTGGTAAAGGCTGTGGTCGCGGGTGAGCTGCGCCAGCTCGCCGTCGCGCAGCCGATACAGGCGGCTGTCGCCGGCATGGAAGGACACCAGCTTGTCGGCGGCGTCCAGGCGCCACGTGCCGACCACCGTCGTGCCCATGCCGCGGCCGTCGGGATAGCCGCGCTCGGCGTTCAGCGTTGCGAGGCGGCGGTTCGCCACCTGGACGGCCGAACGCACCGTCGCCATGGCGTTCTGCACCGCCGAATCGATCCCGTCGGCCCCGCCCAGCGTGAGTTCGCCGTCCGTTGCGGCGCCGGCGGCGAGAGCGGCGGGGGGCGGCGCGAACTCCGCCAGGAAATCGACGATGGTGGCGGTGGCGGTCTGGCTGGCGACGTCGCCGCCGTGGTGGCCGCCCATGCCGTCGCACACCACGGCGATGCCGAGGTCCTGTTCGATGCCGAAGCTGTCCTCGTTGCGCGCGCGCATGCGGCCCACGTCGGTGAGACCGGCCGTGATCATGGCGAGGGTGTCTGTCAGCGGCATGAAGGGCCATTCCTCGGCGCGGGCACGATGGGCGCGCATAATGGCGCATGAGCGGGCAAAAATACAGCGTCCACTAACTCTGACGTGCACACCAGCGCCGCCACAGCGCGCGCAGGACACGCTCCACCTGCCGGGCCTTGCGGCGGGGATCGAGGATGGGCGCGGCCAGCAGGCGGGGGCGCAGCTCCGCATGCAGACGGGCAAGACGGCCGGGGTCGGCGGCCAGCGAAGCGGCGATGCGCACATACGCCCCGGCGTCGGCGGCGACAAGATCGTCGCACCCGACGACGTGCAGCAGGGAGGCGGACCAGCGGCTCATCATGTTCGTTCCCGGCCATGTGACCACCGGCACGCCCATGTACAGAGCCTCGAACGTCGTGGTGGCGCCGCAGAACGGGAACGGGTCCAGGCCGATGTCGACGCCGTGGTAGAGCGCCAGATGCCGCGCCCCATCCTGGCTGGCCGCCGGCAGGACGATGCGCGCGGGATCCACGCCGTTGCGCTCCATCACCTCCAGCACCCGGCGGCGCAGGGCGGGGGCGCCGTACACCGCCTTGTACTTGAGGACGAGGCGCGACTCCGGAACCGCGCGCAGCACGCGCGCCCAGAGATCCAGCACCGCGCCGTTCACCTTGGCCGGGTTGTTGAAGCTGCCGAAGGTCACCCGCCCGGACCCGAGCATCGGCGGCGGCGCCGGATCCGGCGCGTCGGCCAGGGGCTGGTAGGCGAACAGCGCCGGCAGCCGCACCGGCCGTTCGGTGAAGCGCTCAGGCCCGCCGCGCGGGGTCATCACGCCGTCGGTCAGGATGGCGTCCATCTCATGCAGCCCGCTGGTCGCCCCGTCGTACAGGCTGACCTGCACCGGGGCGGGGCGATGGGCGCACACCATCGGGCGGTTGCGGTCGAAGCGGCCGGCGACGCTGACCAGCACGTCGACGCCGTCGGCGCGGATCAGGTCGGCGACGTGCGCGTCGTCCAGCCCGGCGATGTCGCGCCAGCCGTCGACCAGGGCGCGCAGGCGCGCGGTTGTGGCGTCCGGCGCGTCCACCTCGGCGTAGCAGACCACTTCGAACCGGCCGTGGTCGTGGGCGGCGAGGATGGGTTCCAGGTTGCGGGCCACCGGGTGGGCGCGCAGGTCCGACGACAGATAGCCGACGCGCAGCCGCCGTTCGGGATCGCGCGGGTTGGCGTGCGGCCGGATGGCGGCGGGCGTGGGGGCGGGGGCGCACAGGTCCGCCAGCCGCCGGTGCTCGGCGAAGCGGGCGGCCTCGTCCAGCGACGGGTCGTACAGCAGCGCCGCCAGCAGGCCGCGGCAGGCGGTCATGTTGGCGGGCGCCAGGAACACGGCGCGGCGGTTGAGCGCCGTCCCCGCCTCCGGCCGGCCCAGCAGGCGCCGCGCGCTGGCCAGCATGCACCACGCCTCGACGTGCCCGGGGTCGAGCGCCAGGACGCGGTGGAAC
>DASWVP010000607.1:0-13499 GCA_036401175.1 Azospirillum sp.
CCCCGGCAGCCACCAGCCCCCCGGCGGCGCCGGAACCGGAGCCGCGTCCCGCCGCAACCGGACCGGCGGCCCAGCCGGCCGCGCCGCCGGCCATCGCCATCATCGGCATGTCCGGCCAATTCCCGAAGGCGGACAGCGTCAAGCGGTTCTGGCAAAACCTGATCGAGGGCCGCGACTGCGTTTCGGAGATCCCGCCAACGCGCTGGTCGATCGAGGAGTATTACGACCCCGACCGCAACGCGCCCGGCAAGACGGTGTGCCGGAGCATGGGCGTGCTCGACGGCATCGACCTTTTCGATCCGCTGTTCTTCAGCATCGCGCCTTCCGAGGCGGAGTTCATGGACCCGCAGCAGCGCCTGTTCCTGCAGAACGCGTGGCGCTGCATCGAGGACGCCGGCTATGACCCTGCGACGCTGTCGGGCAGCCTGTGCGGCGTCTTCGTCGGCTGCACGGCCAGCGACTATGGCCAGCTCCTGGCCGGCCATCCGCACAGCGCGCAGGCGCTGATCGGCGAATCCGTGTCCATCCTGCCGGCGCGCATCGCCTACGTCCTCAACCTCCAGGGGCCGTGTCTGGCCATCGACACGGCGTGCTCGGCGTCGCTGGTGGCGCTGGCGAACGCGTGCGACAGCCTGGCGCTGGGCAACAGCGATCTGGCGCTGGCCGGCGGCGTGTACGTCCTGAACGGCCCCGACATCCACGTGAAGATGAGCAAGGCCGGCATGCTGTCGCCCAGCGGCCGGTGCTTCAGCTTCGACCAGCGCGCCGACGGCTTCGTCCCCGGCGAAGGGGTGGGCGTGCTGCTGCTCAAGCGGCTGGAGGATGCCCGCCGCGACGGCGACGACGTCTACGCGGTGATCCGCGGCTGGGGCGTCAACCAGGACGGCAAGACCAACGGCATCACCGCGCCGAACCCGGACTCGCAGGCGCGCCTGGAAACCAGCGTCCATACGAAGTTCGGCATCGACCCCGACCACATCGGGCTGATCGAGGCGCACGGCACGGGGACCAAGCTCGGCGATCCGATCGAGGTGGAGGCGCTGTGCGCGTCCTTCCGCCGCTCCACCAGCCGCCGGCACTACTGCGCGCTGGGCTCGGTCAAGAGCAACATCGGCCACCTCGCCACGGCGGCCGGCGTGGCCGGCGTCGTCAAGGCGGCGCTGGCGCTGCAGCACCGGCAGTTGCCGCCGACGATCAACCACGACACGCTCAACGAACACATCGACCTGACGGACAGCCCGTTCTTCATCAACACGCGCTGCCGGCCATGGGCGGCCGATCCGGGGCGGGCGCGTCTGGCCGCCGTCAGCTCCTTCGGGTTCAGCGGCACCAACGCCCACGTGGTCCTGGAGGAGGCGGCGGCGGAGGCGGCGCGGATCCGTCCGGCCGATCAGCCCCGGTCGGCGGTGCTGCTGCCGCTGTCGGCCCGCAGCGCCGGACAGCTGGCGATCCTGGCGCGGGCCGTCCACGACCATCTGGGCGAGGAGCAGGATGACGGCGCGGCCAGTCTGGCCGACATCGCCTACACCTACCAGACCGGCCGCTCGGCGATGAGCCACCGCCTCGCCGTCGTCGCCGAAACAGTGGAGGAGCTGAAGGACCGTCTGGCCGCCTATGCCGCGACCGGCACCGGCGGCGAGGGCTGCTGGACCGGCGAGGCCGTCCGGAAGGCCGCCGGCACGCCCCTGCGCGGCCCCGCCGGCACCCCGACGCGGCAGGATCTCGCGGAGCTGGCGCGGCGCTGGGTCGCCGGGGAGCGGATCGACTGGCCGTCGCTGCACCGCGCCGGACAGGCGCAGCGCCGGCACGGGCTGCCCACCTACCCCTTCGAGCGCGAGCGCTATTGGGTTCCAGCGGTGCCGGCTCCGGAGGAGAGTGCGGATGCGGTGAACACGCCGCCCCGCCCCGCCGCCGGCGCGGACTGGAGCCCGCGCGCGCTCGACGACGGCATCGATTGGCGGGCACGGCTGCGCCAGCGGCTGGCCCAGCGGATCCTCGTCGTCCACGCCGACGACGACGTGCGCCGCGCCTTCCGAACCCTGCTGGAGCAGCTGGCGCAGGCCGGCGGGGCGGACGCCCGCGCGGTCCGCTGGTGCACGGCGGCCGAGGCGCCGGCCGCGCTGGCCGTGGAGCGTCCGGACTGCCTGCTGTACCTGAGTGGCCGGAATGATGGCGATCCACCAGCGGCGGTGGTGCGCGATCTCGTGGACGGCGGCGTTCCGGCGATCGTTCTGTTCCTGCTTGCCGACATGGCGGCGGCCGAGCGGGCGGGCGAAGCCTTCCCCGGCCGGTGCAACGCCTTGCTGGTCAGCCAGCCGGAAGGCGGCGACCTGGACGAGGCCATGCGGCGGCTCTTCCGCGAGTGGCTGGCGTTCGCGGGGCTGGGGGTGAGCGAAGTCCACCATGCCGGCGCGCAGCGCCTGTGCCGGGCGCCCCGCCCGCTTCGGGCGGCGGAGCGCATCGGCCGGATCCGCAAGGAGTGGCGGCCGTCGGCGGCACAGCCCGTGGCGCGGCCGGCCCGTCGCGGCACGGTTCTGGTTCTGGCCAACCCGGACTCCCGGCGGATCGCCGGCGGGCTGTTCGGGCCGGGCGACGCCGCGCGCGTCGTGCTGGTCACCGATGGCGGCCCGCCGCCGGGCGGCGATGGGATAGATATCGATTTCCGCGATCCGCACGCCGCCCGGCTCGGCGCGCACACGCTGATGGAGCGGTACGAGGACATCACCCACGTCGTCGACCTGCTGGACCTTTACGATGCGCCCAGGGACCGCGACGGCGATCCGTCGGGCCGCGCCGTCTTCTATCAGGCGCTGGTCGCAAGCGGCGCCGATCTGACCGTCCTGCACCTGACCCGGGGCCTGCAGCCGTTCCGCGCGGAGCGGATGAGCCTGGCCGGCGCCCGCGTCGCTGGACTGGTCAAGATGCTGAGCGCCGATTACCGCCACATCGACGCGCGAACCATCGACATCGACCAGTCCGCCCACGCGCGCCTGAGCGCGATCCTGCGGACCGAGTTCGGCGCCGCGCCGCAGGAAACCGAGCTGTGCTACCGCGACGGCCAGCGCTTCGCGCCGGTGCTCACCGCCGAGGCGATGGCCGGGGCGATGGGGGACGGCGCCGGGGCGGCGTTGCGCGTCGCGGACGACGGCGTCTGTGTGGTCAGCGGCGGCACCAGCGGCGTCGGCCTGGAAATCGCACGGCATCTGCTCGCGAAGGGGTGCCGCCGCCTGGTGCTGATGGGCATCACCCCGCTGCCGCCCCGCGCCGATTGGGCGCGGGCGGTCGACGACGCGGCCGTGCCGGAGGGCGTCCGCGACCGGCTGCGCGCGCTTCTGGCGCTGGAGAAGGCCGTCAGCCACCTGGAGGTCTACACCGGGCCGCTGACCGATGCCGACGCCCTGCACCGGTACTTCGCGGGGATCCGCGCCACGCTGGGGCCGATCCGCGGCGTGGTCCACGGCGCGGGCGTCTACTCCGACGCCGGCAATCCCGGCTTCGCCAGCAAGCCGCTGTGCCGCATGCGCGGCGTGTGGGAACCGAAGGCGGACGGGCTGGAGACGCTCTACGCCGTGTTCGAGGCCGACCCGCTGGACTTCTTCGTGTCCTTCTCGTCGATGACCGGGCTGATGCCGCATCTGGCGCGTGGTGCCGGCGACTATGCCATGGCCAACGCCTTCGTCGCGTTCTTCTCGGCCTTCCAGCACCGGCGGAATGGCCGGCGGTGCGTTCGCACGATCCTCTGGTCGGACTGGAACGAGACCGGGGCGATCACCCGCGTCGGCCCGGCCATGGCGGAAACCGTGACCGGAACCTTCGCCCGGATGGGCCTGCGCACCTTCTCCAGCCGCGAGGGCTGCGCCCTGTTCGAGCGGGCGCTCGCCTGCGACGGCGACGACGGCACCGTCATCATCGGCTACGTCGATTTCGAGCGTTTCGAGCAGGCGCGCGGGCGGCTGCTGCACGCCAACCCCGCCGCCGAACCCCCGCCGGCTGCCGCGCCGATACGGGTGTCGCCGGAGGTGGCGATCCTCCCCCACCTGGAGCAGTGGGAGGCGGAGGCGCGCGCCGGCCGGCCGGTTGCGGTCGAGCGGGTCACCGCGGTGATCGGGCTGGACGAGATCCGGGCGCTGCCCGCCGCCCTGATCCAGCGGCTGCACGCGGTGCTGTTCGGCAGCGGCGGTAGCGGTGGCCGGCCGGCGGA
Source organism: Azospirillum sp. (assembly GCA_036401175.1). Taxonomy (GTDB): domain Bacteria; phylum Pseudomonadota; class Alphaproteobacteria; order Azospirillales; family Azospirillaceae; genus Azospirillum. Next base: position 4,202 of record DASWVP010000607.1, read on the forward strand.
GCCCGCCGCCGACACCGTCCCCGACACCGCCCGGATCATCGCCAGCACGGTCATGGAGGTGCTGAAGCTCAAGAGCGTGGACGCCGCCCAGCCGTTCCAGGACTATGGGCTGGACTCCATCTCGGCGATGGTGCTGGCGACGCGGCTGGAGAAGAAGCTGAAGCAGCCGATCCAGCCGCACTGGCTGATCGACTTCCCCACGGTCGAGCAGCTTTCGCTCCATCTGACGGCGGAGCAGGGCACCGCATGAACCCCACCGTCGAACAACTTCTGGGTGTCGCCCCCGCCGCCCCGCGCCCGCAGCCGGCGCGGGGCGGCATGCGGTTCAGCTTCCTGTTCTTCTCGGATGTCCGGAAGGACGTTTCCGACGCGGCGAAGTACGCCTTCATGAGCGACATCACCCGGTTCGCCGACCGGGCCGGTTTCGAGGCGGTCTACCTTCCCGAGCGGCACTTCCACGAGTTCGGCTCGATCTACGCCAACCCCGCCGTCATGGCGGCCAACCTCATTGCGCAGACCACGCGCATCCGCTTCCGCACCGCCGGTGTCACCCTGCCGCTGCACCACCCGGCCGAGGTGGTGGAATGGTGGGCGATGAACGACGTGCTGTCGGGGGGGCGCGTCGACCTGGGCTTCGGGTCCGGCTGGGCGCCGGGCGACTTCGTGCTGGCGCCGGGGAATTACGAGGACCGCCGCCGCATCTGCAGCGACGGCATCGAGATCGTCCGCCGCCTCTGGCGCGGCGAGGCGGTGCCGTTCGCCGGGCCGGGCGGCCGGATGATCCCCGTCGCCGTCTACCCGCGGCCGGTTCAGCCGGAACTGAACGTCTGGCTGCTGGTCACGCAGAACGACGAAGGGTTCATCCACGCCGGGCGGAACAACTACAACATCTTCACGATGCTGTACGGAAACAACCTGGAGGTGATGAGCCGGAAGATCGCGCTTTATCGGAACGCGCGGCGGGAAGCTGGGCTGGACCCCGCCGCCGGGGTCGTCACGCTGACGCTGCACACGCTGCTGCTGGACGACCGCGCCCGCGTGCTGCGGGCGGTGGAGGCGCCGTTCAAGGACTACATCAGGACCGCGCTGGACGCCCACGTCAACGCCGTCGCCGAAAAGGCCGCCGCCGCCCCGACGGAGGTGGAGCGCGCCAAGATGCTGGAATACGCCTACCAGCGCTATTGCAAGACCTGCGCGCTGTTCGGCACGGTCGAGGACGGGCGCGGCATGGTCGAGCAGGCCATCGCCGCCGGCGTCGACGAGATCGCCTGTCTGGTCGACTTCGGCGTGGACTACGCGATCGTCGGGGAATCGCTGGCCTACCTGGAACGCCTCGTCGCCGAGTGGCGCCGGTAGGAGGCGCGAGCGGTCAGGCGCGGACCGCCAGCGTCGCGGCGATGGTGCACATGACGATGCCGATGGCCACGTCCAGCACCCGCCATGCGCCGGGCCGTGCGAAGACGGGCCGCAACAGACGCGCGCCGTAACCCAGCGAAAAGAAGAACAGGAAGGACGCCGTCATCGCCCCAAGCGTGAAGGCGTGCTTGTCCGCCGCGAACTGCGTGGACACCGAACCGACCAGCACCACCGTATCCAGGTAGACGTGCGGATTGAGCCACGTCAGCGCCAGACACGTCGCCAGCGTCGCGCCGAGACCGGCCGGAACTCCAGCGGCCGGCGTCAGCGCATCTCCCGAGCGAACGGCCGCCCGGAAGCTGCGCAGGCCATAGGCCAGCAGGAAGGCCGCGCCGGCATACCGTGTCGCCGTTTCGAGCCACGGGACCCAGGCGCTGGCCTGGGCGAAGCCGCCGACTCCCACCAGGATCAGCACGGCATCGGAAACCGCGCAGGTCAGACAAACCGCCAGGATGTGCTCGCCGCGCACCCCCTGGCGGAGCACGAAGGCATTCTGCGCGCCGATGGCGACGATCAGACCGAGGCCCAGCAGGAGGCCGGGAACGAAGGCGGACAGCATGGCGGCCCCTTTCGATGGCGGAGGCCATTTCGCTATCACGCCCGGCTGGATTAGAGTAGTTAATGATCCTTGTCCGAGTTAAGGAACGCTAATCCATGCTGGATTATGCCCTGCTCGCCGCTCTGGCGGCCGTCATCCGCACCGGCAGCTTCGAGCGGGCTGCGCAGCAGTTCCACGTCACGCCCTCGGCCGTGTCCCAGCGCGTGAAGCTTCTGGAAGAGAGGCTGGGGACGATCCTGGTGGTGCGGGGCGTCCCCTGCACCGGCACGCCGGCGGGACAGCGTTTGTGCCAGCACGTGGAGCAGGTGGCGTTGCTGGAAAGCGAACTGCGCCACGGGCTTCCGGGCATCCAGCACGCGGGACCGCCGGTAACCGTGCGGATCGCGGTGAACGCGGACAGCCTCGCCACATGGTTCGTCGCCGCGATGGCCGAAACATCGGACTGTCTGTTCGACCTTGTCCTCGATGACCAGGAGCACAGCGCCGACTGGCTGCGCCGGGGCGAGGTTCTGGCGGCGGTGACGGCCAGTGCCAAGCCGGTGCAGGGTTGTGACAGCACGCCACTGGGCGCGCTGCGCTACCTTGCGACCGCCAGCCCGGCGTTTGTCCGTCGACACTTCCCCGAGGGGCTGGACGGCGCTTCTCTCGCCCGTGCGCCGCGCCTGACCTTCAACAGCAAGGATCGGCTGCAGACGCAATGGGTGCGGCAAGCGTTCGGAACCGAGATCGCGTCGCCGACTCACTGGCTGCCCTCGTCCCAGGCGTTCATCGACGCGGCGCTGACCGGCCTGGGCTGGGGAATGAACCCGGAGATGCTGGTCGCCCGTCATCTGCGCGAGGGGCGGTTGGTCGCCCTGGCCTTGGACCAGCCGCTGGATGTGCCGCTGTTCTGGCAGCGAAGCCGCATCGCAAGCAGCACCCTGGCGGACGTCACACACGCGATCCTCAGCACGGCGCGCGCCATGCTGCAGCAACCGTAGTGCTTCAGCCCGTTGTCGAGCTGGAAACGATAAAATCTTTTTGATTCAATATACTAGGACGCGGCGGGCTCGACGTCGTCCAGGGCGAAGTAGCCGTTGTAGCCCTGCATGTACACGGCGGCGCGGTGGCCGAACAGGACGACCGCCTCGGTCTTGGTGATCAGAGCGTCGTCATAGCCCTTGACCCGGACCCTGCTGCCCACGGGGAACGACCGGTTCCACGCGGCGACCGTTTGCTGCGCATCCTCTGCACCGCCGTTCCGGCGCACCGCCGCAGGGGGCGGCGTGATGGCGGGCGCGATGGCCGAGGCGGTGGCGGGGGCCGGCTTGTACTGGCTGCGGATGCTGCGGACGAGCTTGGTCAGCACGTCGCCGGGGCCGGACTCGATGAACTCCTGCACGCCCTGGTCCAGCAGGTACCGGATGCTGTCCAGCCAGCGCACCGAGTGCGTGAGCTGGTCGCGCAGCGTGCGCGCGACCTGGCCCGGCTGGTAGGGGCGGGCGTCGACGTTGGCGATGACCGGGATCCGCGGGTCGGAAAACTTGATGGTATCGAGGAAATCGGCGAAGTCCGCCTGCACCGGCGCCATGTAGCGGGAATGGAAGGCGCCGGAGACGTTGAGCGGGATGTACATGCCCTGGTGCCGCTCGAAGCAGGGCTGGGCGTCGCGGATGTCGGCCTCCAGGCCGGAGATGATGGTCTGGTTGTGGGCGTTGTAGTTGGCGACGTCGATGGCCGACAGCCCGTTCTCCGCCAGGATCTCGCCGACGCGCTCCGCCGTCAGGCCGATGACCGCGGCCATAGCGCCCTTGGGCGCCGTGCTCATCAGCTGTCCGCGCCGCTGGACCAGCCTCAGCCCGTCCTCGAAGCTCACCACACCGGCGCATTCCAGCGCGTTGTACTCGCCCACGCTGTGGCCGGCGACGAAATCCGGACGCTCCCCCGTATCGCGCGCGCGCTGGCGGTGGTTGAGGGCGTTGACGACGTAGAGGGCGGGCTGGGTGTACTGCGTCTGGCCGAGCTGGCGATCGGGATCGCGCAGACAGAGTTCCTTGATGGAATAATCTAGAATCGCATCCGCTGTTGCGGTAATGTCGGGAAAAGCATCAAACAGGTTTTCGCCCATGCCGACGCGCTGGGATCCTTGGCCGGGAAACAGGTAGGACTTCATGGTCGCCTTCACGATCCTTCGGTATGGGCAAGAGGCACGGCACCCTTATTGAAATTACCAATTCCTTCGGGGTCGTTCCACTGCAAAATTCGGGACAGAGCATCGTGACGATCGGCAACAGGGCGGAAAGCGGTCGGCGGGCGCCCGTCGTCTGGATGTTTCCCGGACAGGGCGCCCAGTATTACGGGATGGGGCGGGCGCATTACGAGCGCGGCGGCATCTTCCGGTACTGGATGGACCGGCTGGACGCCGTCGCCGCCGACTACGTCGGGCAATCGGTGGTGGATATCCTGTACGACGGCGCCACGTCGATCGGCCAGCCCTTCGACCAGATCCTCTACACCCACCCGGCGCTGTTCATGGTGCAGTATGCCGCGGCGCGGACGCTGCTGGCCGAAGGCTTCCCGGCGCCGGACGTGCTGTTCGGCTCCAGCCTGGGCGAATTCGTGGCCGCCGCCGTGGCCGGGACGGCCGAGCCGGAAGCCATGCTGTTCGACCTGATCAAGCAGGCCCGGCTGTTCGAGGCGCAGTGCGGCGGCGGCGCCATGCTCGCGGTGATCGCCGAAGCGGAACTGTTCCACACCGACCCCGCGTTCGCCGGCCGCTGCGAGCTGGCCGGGGTGAACTTCGACCGCTGCTTCGTCGTTTCCGGCCGGGAAACCGACATCCGGGAACTGGCCGCCCACCTGGCGCGGCGGGACGTCGCGCACCAGATGCTGCCCGTTCCGGTGGCCTTCCATTCCTCGCTGGTCGATCCGGTCGAGGACATCTTCCTCAGAACCTTTTCCGGCGCCGTGCGCCGGCCGTCGGAAATTCCCATCCTGTCCTGCGTTGAACCCGCCGAGGACCATGGCGCGGCCACGCCGGCGGTGGACTGGTGGCGCATCATCCGCCAGCCCATCGCCTTTCAGAAGGCGCTGGAAGGCTTCGCGCGCGACCACGGCTCGGCGGTCTACCTGGATTTGGGGCCGTCCGGCAACATGGCGACCTTCACGAAGTACAACCTGCCGAAGGACCGCCACGACCGGATCATCCCGATCATGACGCCGACGGACCGTGCCGGCGGGAACGTCGCCCTTGCGCGCGACCGGTTGTCTGCGCTCCCTTGACGGCCTTTCCCTCTCCCGCTTTATTTTCAAGACGGATGCACGGCATGGACACGATCGCGGTCGATCTGAAGGAAGACTTAAAGAACACGCTGTTCAGGACCATCTCCGCTCGGATCGACTTGATCGGTTATGTACCGGAAGACCTCGCCCGGCTGGCGGGATCCGCGGCACTGAAGGCGACGGCGGCGGAACGGCCCGCCGAGACCGCTGAACCCAAGGCGCCGGGCCGTGCCGGGGTGGAAGCGCAGGTCAACGAACTCTACGACGAGATCTTCTACAACAAGGGTAGCGCCATGAAGCTCCTGCTCGGCGAGACCGAGTATGGGAACTTCGGCTATTGGAACGACACCACCAGGACGCAGCATCAGGCGTCGGAGCGGCTGCTGGACACCCTGTTGGACTTCATCCCGGAGAAGACCGGCCGGATCCTCGACGTGGCCTGCGGCCTGGGCGCCTCGACCCGCCACCTGCTGAACCATTATCCGCCGGAGAACGTCTGGGCGATCAACATTTCCGAAAAGCAGATCGGCTCGGTTCGGAAGAACGCGCCGGGCTGCAACGCCATGGTGATGACCGCCGTGGACATGGCTTTCGAGGACGCGTTCTTCGACAACATCCTGTGCGTCGAGGCGGCGTTCCATTTCGAGACGCGGCGGGCGTTCCTGGAAAGCGCCCGGCGCATCCTGAAGGATGGCGGGCGTCTGGTCATGTCAGACATCCTGTTGACGTCGCGCGAGCGGATGGAGCAGTTCCCCGTGTTCCCCAGCCCGGACAACCACCTGTCCTCGGCCGATGAATACCGGGAGTTGTTGAACGACGTCGGCTTCCGGGACGTGGTCGTCCAGGATGTGACCCGGGATGTCTGGGGGGCGCACTTCCAGCACGTCGCCCGGCGCGCCCACGAGGAACTCTTCCTGGGGACCCTGAACATCGTCCAGACGATGGACATCCTCTGGACCCACTATCTCATCAACGCGATCACCGGGCCGTGCCTTTTCGTGTCCGCCCGGAAATAGCAAGAGCGATCCGTCCATTATTCCAGCCGGGATGCCCAGCATGAACACCAATGCAGCCGATCTGAAGGAACAGTTCAAGAAGGCGCTGTTCGACAGCATATCGGCGCAGATCGACCTGATCGGCTATGTGCCGGACGACATCGCCAGACTGGCGGCCGGTTTTGATTTCGGCGCCGGCGCGGTCGGCCGCGCGCCCGACGACACGGGGGTGAGCGCCGTGGCGGCGCCGGCCCTGCGGCCGGACAAGGACAGTCTGGCCGGCCGGGTCAACCGATACTACGACGAGGCGTTCTATAACCCCGACGGCATCATGGGAATGCTGCTCGGCGGAACCGAATACAGGAACATCGGCTATTGGGATGAAACCACGAAGACGCAGAACCAAGCGTCGGAGCGGCTGCAGGACGCGCTCCTGGACTTCATTCCGGAGAAGTCCGGCCGCATCCTGGACGTCGCCTGCGGGATGGGGGCCTCGACGCGCCGTCTGCTGAACCATTATCCGCCGGAGAACGTCTGGGCCATCAACATTTCCGAAAAGCAGGTCGCCTCGACCCGGAAGAACGCGCCGGGCTGCAACGCCATGGTGATGAACGCCGTGGATCTCCGCTTCGAGGACGCGTTCTTCGACGCCGTCCTGTGCATCGAGGCGGCGTTCCACTTCGAGACGCGGCGGGCGTTCCTGGAAGGCGCGCGGCGGGTCCTGAAGGATGGCGGGCGTCTGGTGCTGTCGGACGTCCTGTTCACGTCACCCAAGCGCCTGGAGCAGTATCCGGTGCTGCCCGGCCCGGAAAACCACATCGCGACGGCCGGGGAGTACGAGGCCCTGCTGGCCGACGTCGGTTTCCGCGACATCGTCGTCAAGGACGTCAGCCGCGAGGTCTGGGGCGCGCATTTCCTGCACGTGGTCAACCGCATCCACGAGGAGTTCTATCAGGGCAAGCTGAACCTCGTTCATCTTACCCAGATCCTTTGGACCTATTACCAGTTGAACGCGGTCACCGGGCTCTGCCTGTTCGTATCCGCGCGGAAGTGATACCGCCGAGTGGAAGTGAGGGGCGCTCCGCTCACGCCCTCAGTTTCTCCTCGGCGGGGATGCCGGCCGTATCGACCCGGTCGTCGAGCCGCTGTACGGTGCCCAGCTTCATGTCGATCAGGTAGTTGTTGACCAGGGTGCCGTGCAGCTGCCGCTTCAGTTTGATCTTGGCGTCGTACAGCGGGAACATCCGGATGACGTAGACCTCGCGGTCGTATTGCTCGTTCCTCCACTTTTCGGCGGCGTGGAAATTCTTGTTGTTGAACAGCAGGACGCGGCCCTTGCTCTCGTCCGTCTTCAGGTAGTCGTTGGCGTACTGCGTCTTGGCCAGCGCGATGGCGCCCTTGTAGAGGGTCATCAGGTCCTGGTGTGGCTTGCTCTTGGCGAAGGCGGTGATCGCCTCCGCCTCGATGCGGTCCGGGTCGATGTAGCCGTCGTCGTCCAGATACCGGGGGTTGCGCGAGAAGTGGTCGTGCAGGAGGCGCAGCAGCACGTTGCCCGGCAGCTTCAGCTTCTCCTCCGGCAGCACGGAAAGCCGCCCGCCGTTGCGGTCGTCGAGGTCGACCAGCGGGATGTACAGGCTGAGGTCGTTTTCCGTCTCGTAGAAGTGGTGGAAGTTCGGCAGGTCGGAGTGGATGCCGGCGGGCGGCGACTGGTGGCTGTTGCGCAGGTACATGTCGTAGCCGGCGACGATGTAGCGCGTCCGGAACAGGCGCTGGAAGCCGTTTTGCAGCAGGTGGGTCAGGACTTTCTCGATGTTGGCCTGCTGGCAGTAGACGGCCTTGCTGTAGGCCTTGTCGTAGAACCGGCTGACCACCTTGCGGGCGGTCTTGGGGAACGCGTTGAACAGGACGCCGAGCGTCTGCCCCTCGAAATAGGCTTGGTGTTCGTTGTTCACGAAGAACTTCGGAAAGTCGTTGCGGCCCTTGTCGAACGCCAGATAGTGGTTCTTGATGTCGTCCACCATGTCGGCAGGCAGGGTCGTGCCCGATTCGATGAACCCCTTCGAATAATACTGGTCGTAGTAGGGGTCGTTCAGGACGTTGCGCATTTCGCTCCCCTCGGACGATCGACATGGACGGTACGGTTGTGCGGATGATAGGCGGGCACACTGAATCCGATCAACGGAATTTGCGCGCCGGAATCCGCGCGGCGGGGCGAGCACGCACGGCCGCCCTTGTGCCGGATGCCGGGGTGGGGTACCACCGCGTCATCGCCGGGTTCGACACGGAGAGAGGCAGTGGGCCGCGATGCCATCCCGCCTGACGTCGCTGTCCCCGTGGTCACCGGGATCGGTGTCGCCACCGGGTTCGGCTACGGCAAGGACGCGCTGCGCGACGGGCTGTTCGCGCCGTCGAACCTGTTCGGCACCCTGGAGCGGCCCGGCCGGCGGGTCCCCGAAACGGGCGAGACGTTCATCGGCATCGAACTGCCCGAGCCGCCGGAGGTGCTGCCCCGGCGCGTCGCCCGCACCACAGGCCTGACCGGTCGCGTCGTCGCCGCCGTGCTGGACGAAGCGTGGCGGGAGGCCGGGCTCGACGCCCTGGACCCGGAGCGGATCGGCCTGATCATCGGCGGCAGCAACCTGCAGGCGCGCGAGCATCTGCTGACGCAGCAGGCTTATGCTGGCGAGCGTATGGCCTATCTGCCGCCGCGGTACGGCCACATGGCCTTCGACACCGACCTGTGCGGGTTGTGTGCTTCGGCTTTCACAATTCGCGGTTTCGCGCACACGGTCGGCGGCGCCTCGGCCAGCGGCGCGCTCGCCGTGCTGCACGCGGCGGAGGCGGTGCGCGCCGGGCGGGTGGACGCCTGCATCGTGCTGGGCGCCATGCAGGACCCGTCCTATGTGGAGCTGCGGGCGCTGCGCACCCTGGGCGCCATGGGATCGGACCGCTACGCGGCGGAGCCCGGCCGCGCCTGCCGGCCGTTCGACCGGGGGCGCGACGGCTTCGTCTTCGGCGAGTCGGCCGCCGCGCTGGTCATCCGGCGCGACGACGGGGGCACGCCGCA
>DASWVP010000608.1:0-15866 GCA_036401175.1 Azospirillum sp.
GTGGCGCTCCAGCGCCGCGCCGGACAGCGCCGCCAGCCGCGCCACCGCCGCCGGGTCGAACAGGTCGCCCCGCTCCCGCAGCTCCTCCAGGTTGCCGTCGACGACCGCGCGCATGGCCGCCGCCCCACCGCCGTCCGGCCGCAATTCCGCATCCCGGTGGAAGGCCGCCACCGCGTCGGCCAGATCGCGCATCAGACCGGGCGTCAGCGCGCCGCGCCCGGCCAGCCGGTCGAACAGCATCGCGCCGTCGAAGCGGCGCATCTCCACCACCCAGTCCACCGCCTCCCCCTCCCCGCCCAGCGCCAGCGCGCCGTCCGCGCGCCGCATCACCGGCAGCACGCCGCGATAGAGCGTCGGCGCGGTGCGGCGGTTCAGCCGCACCTCGGCCTCGCAGGCCGCGCGCCGCTTGGCGGTGGTGCAGAAGTCCATATAGGGAAAGCGCACGGCGCGTTTGAGCTTGAGCGCGCGCTCCCCGGCCAGGAAGACCACGGCGCCGTGCGTGTCCACGCGCTCCACCGCCCGCCCGCCGTGCGTGCGCGGGTCGCCCAGGAAGGCGATCACCGGCTCCTGGTCCGGTCCGGACGGGGGAGGCTCGTGCTGCATGGCGGCATGATAGCACCCTGTCCAAGGATGAGGGGCGCAAACCTACCCGAAGCGGCGGTTGACACCGCTGCGGTGGCGCCGCATCGTTCCCGCCGCACTGCAAACAATTCGGGGGCTCCGCACCATGTCCGAGGCCGAGGTGAAGCCCGTCCGGGCCCGTCGCACCGCTGCCGCGCCGTCGGAGTTGCCCGTCCCCGAGCCGGCCTCCAACGCGGCACCGGCCGCCCCCGCCCCGTCGCTGCGCGACGCCCTCCAGGGGAACCGGCCGCTGCTGCCGGCGTCGTCCGCGCGCTTCCCCGTCGATCCCGGCTTCGACCCGGCGGCGCTCGCCGCCGAGATGGCCGGCTGCCTCGACCGCTTCGTCCGGGAAAGCGAAGAGGACCCGTTCACCAACCCCATCCTGCATCTGGCGCTGGAAATCAACCGGCGCATCGCCGCCGGCGCGCTCAGCCTCGGCGCGCTGGAGCAATTGGTGCAGTACCTGTCGGCCGACGGCTTCCTCGGCCGCGCCGAACGCTTTGCCGGCAAGCTGGGCGAGGTCGATACGCAGGCCAACGCCGACCGGCTGCGGGCGCTGTTCCGCGCCATCGCCCAGCCTGGAGGAGACGACGCGCCGGTCCCCTTCGACACGTTCCGCCGCACGGTCGAGCGCGAGGCGTTCGGCATCGTCATCACCGCGCACCCGACCTTCAACCTGTCCGGCCCGCTGATGACGGCGCTGGCCTGCCTCGCCACCGGCCGTACGCCGACCGGCAAGCCGCTGGGCGAGGACGAGCGGGCCGAGCTGGTCGCCCGCGTCGCCGCCGCCGAGCACCGGCCGGACGAGGGCATCTCGCTGGCGCGCGAGCACGAGCTGTCGCTTATGGCGCTGGGCAACATACGCACCGCGCTGCGCCGCCTCTACGCCGTCGTCTTCGAGGTGGCGGCCGAGACCTACCCGGAGCAGTGGACCGAGCTGTCGCCCAAGCTGCTGACGGTGGCGAGCTGGGTCGGCTACGACATCGACGGCCGCTCCGACATCACCTGGACCGACACGCTGCACAAGCGGCTTCGCGTGCAGGTCCAGCAGCTCCGCCACTATCTGGCCGAGCTGGAGGGAATCCGCGCCCTGGTGCCGAAGGACGAGGAACTGCACCACACGCTGGAGCAGATCGAATCCCGCCTCGTCCTGGCGGTGCACGAGGTGACCGACGAGATCGCCGTCTTCTGCGACCACGACCCGCAGGACGCCGACGCCTACCGCGGCATCCAGCGCATCGCCCGGCGCATGCACGAGGACCAGTCGTTCCGCCTCGTCGACGCCGGCTTCCTGGTGGAGCGGGTCAACCGCGCCATCCGCCTGCTGGGCCCCACCGGCGCCGCCGCGGCCGAGCCGGTGCTGCGGCTGTGCGTGCTGCGGGCCGAGCTGTCGAACTACGGGCTGGGCATGGCGCACACGCACGTGCGCATCAACTCCACCCAGCTGCACAACGCCATCCGCAAGGTGGTCGGGCTGGAAACCGCGCCCGACGACCCGCGCTACCGCCAGTCGTACCTGGAGCGGCTGACGGCGCTTCTGGACGAGGTGAAGCCGGTCACCATCAACTTCGGCTCGCTGATCACCGAACGCACCTCCGCCAAGCGCCTGTTCATGGTGGTGGCGCAGATGCTGAAGTACACCGACGCCTCGACGCCCGTGCGCTTCCTCATCGCCGAGAGCGAAACCGCCTTCACGGTGCTGACCGCGCTGTACTACGCCAAGCTGTTCGGCGTGGCCGACACGCTCGACATCTCGCCGCTGTTCGAGACGGAGCGGGCGCTGGAGCTGGGCAGCCGCGTCATCGACACGCTGCTGGAAAACCCGCATTACCGCGCCTACGTGGAAAAGCGCGGCCGGCTGTGCATCCAGACCGGCTATTCCGACGCCGGCCGCTACCTGGGCCAGACGCCGGCCGCCGCCTCGATCGAGCGGCTGCGGCTGCGCGTGGCGCGGCTGTTCAAGAAGCACGGGCTGAACGGCGTCCAGCTCGTCGTCTTCGACACGCACGGCGAATCCATCGGCCGCGGCGCCCATCCCGCCAGCTTCACCGAACGGCTGTCCTACATCGCCACCCCCGCCTGGCTGCACACGCTGAAGGCCGAGGGCGTGCAGTTCAAGCAGGAGGTCAGCTTCCAGGGCGGCGACGGTTTCCTGTACTTCACCACCGAAACCACCGCCTTCGCCGTGGTGACGCGGATCGCCGAATACATGTTGGGCGAGCGCGAGGGCGGCACCGGCGACCCGTTCTATGACGAGAGCGACTACATCACCGAACTCTTCACCACGGTGAAGGAGTTCCAGGTGTCGCTGATGCGCGACCCCAACTACGCCGTGCTGCTGTCGGCGTTCGGAGCCAATTTCCTCTATTCGTCGGGCAGCCGCGCCTTCAAGCGCCAGCACGACGGCTCGACCGAGGCGATCGACCAGCAGAGCGCGACGCAGATCCGCGCCATCCCGCACAACGCCATCCTCATGCAGATGGGCCTGCCGGCGAACGTCATCGGCGGCTTCGGCGCCGCCATCGACAAGGACCCGGACCGCTTCGCCCAGATGCACCGCACCTCGCGCCGCTTCCGCGAACTGCTGGGCGTGGTCGAATACGGCTTCGCGATTTCCGACGCCGACGCGCTGAAGGCGTACGTCGACATGCTCAATCCGGGGCTGTGGCTGACGCTCGCCGCGCACGCCAAGGACCGCGGGCGGGCGGAGGAGATGCGCCAGCTCGCCACCCACCTGGAGGAGAACCCCTCGCACGTGCGCGAGATGCGCGTCTACCGCAAGCTGTTCCGCGACTACACGGTGCTGCGCGACGGGTTGGCGCGCACCGGGGGCGGCTGCTCGGCGCTGCTGGACGAGCGGGCGCGCACGGGGCTGCGGCTGCTGCACGCCGTGCGGCTGGCGGTGATCCACGAGGTGTTCCGCCTCGCCACCCACATCCCCGAGTTCTCCAGCCAGCACCAGACGACGCGCGAGCGGGTGGTGAACCGCATCCTGCACCTCGACATCCCCACGGCGGTGGCGCAGCTGGAGGTGATCTTCCCGGTCACCGCTGGCGTGGCGATGGACGGCTGCGATTTCGGCGAGCCGGCCAGCTACGTCAGCGACGAAAGCCAGAACTACCGCCTGGAGAACGAACGCATCTTCCGCCCGCTGACCGGCCTGTACGAGATGATCGCCCGCATCGGCGGGGCGATCAGCCAGCGCATCGGCTTCTTCGGCTGAATTCCCGCCATCGGGCATTCGGCTGAGTCCCGTGACCATTGAAGAGGTAGCACGCAGCCGCCCTTGCAAAATCCTCGCGGGTGCCTTTATTGACAGAATTGAAACATTTTGCGGTGCATACTGCCCGGGCGTGGGCGGTCAAGGAGCGAGTGCCGTGAGCCGTTGCCGTCAAGCCCCAGCCGTTCTTGCCGTCGTCGCGGGATTGTGGCTCGCGGGGGCGGCGCACGCGCAGGAACCGGCCGCGTCCGGCGACCTGCTGCGCAACTGGAAGATCGGCTCGCTCGACACGTCCGGCACGCTCCAGGCGTCCGACCGGTTGCAGGACCTGCACCAGCAGAAGTTCCGCCTCGGCGGCTCGCTGCTGCCGTGGCTCGAACCCTACGCCACGCTGAAGCCCTGGATCGGCAACGTGCCGGCGGCGGATGGCACGGTGCGCGGGGCCGGCGGCGTGCTGGTCGACGTGCCGCTGGGGTCCTTCGTCTTCACGCCCAGCGTCGGCGCCGGCTATTTCACCCCGGCCCCGCGGGACGGCAACGCCACCGTGCAGTACCGCTCGCAGATCGAACTGGGCTACCAGTTCGAAAACCAGTCGCGGGTCACGCTCGGCTACAGCCGCACCATGAGCGGCAGCGGTGGTGAAAGCCGCACCGACAGCAACGTCGTCGGCTTTACTTACCGGCTGCCCTTCGGCGCGCTCCTGGGACAGTGATCGCCCCGTCGCCGCGCCCGGCGCACTGTGAAGCTTTTGCTTCGCACACATTCGTACCAGAGATCGGCGAGACGCGGCAGCGACCCTATGCCGCAGCGGGTACATCCGTTGCCCGGGCTGTCTTTTCTTAACCCTATCTTAACGCAGAGACGGTCTTATGCGTCGCTGCATTACTGCGTGATTTCCGCAGAACCAGCAGGGGAGCATCCATGGCCAAGCGTAAGACCGCCACCGCCGCCGCCGCGGCCGACCTCGCCGCCACCGATGCGGGGGCCGAGGCCATCCTGCGCACCAGTTTCTCGATGCTGGAGCAGGACGCTCTGGCGCTCATGCACTCCGCCACCCTGCTGATCGAGGCCGATACGCCGGAGAAGGTCAGCGTCGCGCTGGACCACAATCTCAAACTCTGGGTCGCCATCAAGACGGTCGTGCAGGACGACGCCAACCAGCTGGCCGCCGAGATCAAGGAAAACCTCCGCAGCCTCGCGCAGTTCGTCAGCGCCACCACGATGGAAGCCACGGAAGGCACCATCGAGGCGCGCAAGCTGGTGTCGCTGGCCCGCGTCAACATGCACATCGCCGAAGGGCTGCTGAGCGGCCAGAAGAACAAGATGGTCCAGGAGCGCGCCTACGAGATCTGGGAGCATGAAGGCCGCCCCGAGGGGCGCGGGATGGAGCATTGGCTGCGCGCCGAGATGGAAATCAGCGACCTGCTGAAGATGCGCTGACCGCCACCACGGCTTTCACGCCTGGCCGCAACGCGGCCATTCGCGCACGGCATGACCGCCTGCGTCGCCCATCGGTGACGCGGGCGGTTCCGCTTTGTTAGCATGCGCCGCGTGAGCGCCTCCCCTCCCCCTGCCCCGCGGCCCGAGTTCATCCGCACCGACAACACGCCCCGCGGCATCGTCATGATGCTGGCGTCGGTGGCGCTGTTCTCCGGCATGAACGTGCTGATCAAGCTGTCCACGGCGACCTACCCGGTGCTGGAGGTCACCTTCTTCCGCAGTGCCTTCGCGCTGATCCCGGTGGCGCTGGTGGTGGCCATGCAGGGCGGAGTCCGGTCGCTGCGCACGGAACGGCCCGGCGGGCACCTGTGGCGCGCGTGCATCGGCCTGACGTCGATGACGCTGATGTTCTGGTCCTTCCACCTGTTGCCGCTGGCCGACGCGGTGGCGCTGAACTTCACCGCGCCGCTGTTCCTCACCGCGCTGTCGGTGCCGCTGCTGGGCGAGCGGGTCGGCGTTCACCGCTGGAGCGCGGTGGCCGTCGGCTTCGTCGGCGTGCTGGTGATGAGCCGGCCGGGCTCCGGCATGCTGCAGTTCGGCGCGCTGGTGGCGATCGGCGCCGCCTTCGCCCAGTCGCTGGCGATGGTGCAGATCCGCCAGCTCAGCCGCACCGAATCGCCCAACACCATCGTCTTCTGGTTCACCCTGACCTCCACCGCCCTGTGCGGGCTCGGCCTGCCGTTCGTCTGGGTCACGCCGGCCGGCTGGGCCGACCTTGGCCTGCTGGCGAGCGCCGGGCTGGCCGGCGGCATGGCCCAGCTTTTCCTGACGCGCGCCTACGCGCTGACTCCGGCGGCGGTGGTCGCACCCTTCTCCTACGCGTCCATTCTGTGCGCGGCCCTGTTCGGCTGGCTGCTGTGGGGCGAGGTGCCGCACACCCAGACCATCGCCGGCGTGGCGATCGTCGTCGCCAGCGGCCTGTACATCCTGCACCGCGAGACGCGCCGCAAGGTCGCCGTGGTGCAGGCCGCCCGCACGCCGGAAGCCGCCGACTGACGGCAGCCGACCCGGCCGCCGCTGGACAGACGCCGCCGCTTGCGGCACAAGCGACGGCATGCCCGTGCCGCCGCCCTCCGCCATCCCGCCCGCCTCGCGCCGCCTGCCGGCGATCGATGCGGCGCGCGGCATCGCCATCCTGGCGATGGTCGCCTACCACCTGTCGTGGGACCTGGACGCGCTGGGCTTCGCCCGGTTCGACCTGTTCACCGATCCGCTGTGGCTGGCGGCCCGCACCGCCATCCTCGGCTCCTTCCTGGTGCTGGCGGGCGTCAGCCTCGTGCTCGCGGGCGAGGGCGGGCTCGACGGCCGGCGGTTCCTGCGCCGCCTGGGCCTGCTGGTCGCGGCGGCGGCGGCGGTGTCGGCCGGATCCTACGCGGTGTTCCCGGACAGCCCGATTTTCTTCGGCGTGCTGCACCATCTGGCGGCGGCCAGCGTGCTCGGCCTCGCCTTCCTGCGGCTGCCGGCGTGGCTGACCGCCGCGCTGGGCGTCGTGGTGTATGCCCTGCCCGAGGTCACCGCCGTGCCGCTGTTCGACGCCCCGGCTCTGCGCTGGATCGGGCTGATGACCTTCGAGCCGGATTCCAACGACTACGTACCGCTTTTCCCGTGGTTCGGTCTGGTGCTGCTGGGCATCGCGCTGGGCCGTTTCTGGTCTGGCCGGATCCGGCGGCGGCGGGACGCCGTCGCGGCGTGGCGGCCGAGCGGGCGCGCCGGGCGCGCGCTGACCTGGGCCGGGCGGCATGGGCTGCCCATCTACCTCGTCCACCAGCCGGTGCTGTACGGCGGGCTGTCGCTGCTGGCGATGCTGAGCCTCGGCGAAGGGAGCGACACCCGCGTCTTCCTGGAGACGTGCGAGGCGCGCTGCGCCGAAACCGGTGGCGCGCCGGCCGTCTGCGCCGCGACCTGCGGCTGCGTCGCCGACGAGGCGAAGCGGGCCGGGCTGTGGCCGGACCTGATCGCCAATCGCCTGCCGCCCGAATCCGGTGCCCGCGTCGCCCTGCTGGTGCGGGAGTGCCGCGGGCGTTAGGCGGTCTTGCGCTCGCCCAGCGTGTCGGCCATGCGGGCGTTGCGCCGGCCCATCGGCTTCTCCGGCTCGTCGGTGGTGTCGCGCGCCGTCTGGTGCTCCATCTCGGCGTTCAACTCGGCGCCCAGCAGGATGGCGTAGGCCGTGAGGTTCAGCCACAGCAGCAGGATCACCACCGCGCCGACCGACCCGTAGGTCTCGTTGTAGCTGCCGAAGTTCGCCACATAGACGGAGAACCCGGCCGAGCCCAGCAGCCAGATCAGCGTGGCCGCCGCCGAGCCCCAACTCACCCAGCGCCATTTCGGCGCCCGCCGGCACGGCGCGTAACGGTAGAGCACGGCCAGCGCCAGGATGATCGCCGCGCCCAGGATCGGCCAGCGCACCAGCGCCACCACCCACTTCAGCGGCCCGAGCGGCAGCACGTTGAGGATCGCCGGCACCACCACCACCGTGATCAGCGTGACGATCAGGAACAGGATCGCCCCCACCGTCAGCACCATGGAGGTGAAGGCAAGGCTGATGAAGCCGCGCTGCTCGTCCTCCTCGTAGGCGATGTTGAGCGCGGTGATGAGCGAATTGACGCCGCGCGACGCGCTCCACAGCGCCAGCAGCAGGCCGAACGCCACGCCGAAGCTCAGCCCCTGGCCGGACGACTGGGCGACGCTGTGCGCCTGATCGCGCAGGATCTGCACCCCCTCGCCCGGCAGGAAGCCGGCGAGCTGTTCGATGTGCTGTTCGATGGACGCCGGGTCGGCGACAAGGCCGTACATGGACACCGCCGCCGCCACCGCCGGAAAGATCGCCAGCAGTGCGTAGAAGGCGACACCGGCGGCGACGATGCTGATGTTGTCCTTCGACTGCTCCTCGTAAACGCGCCAGAGGATGTCCTTCCAGCCCTTCGCCGGCAGATCCTTCGGCGTGCCGGCCCCGCGCCCGCGGCCCATCTCCACGCGCGGGTACTGGTAATGGCGGCGTCGGCTCAGCCCCAGCATGACTTTCCGCCCCTCACGCCGCCGCTTCGCGCAGGGCGCCGATGTGGTGCTGCAGCCGTTCCAGGTCGTGGAAGTGCGAGCCGACGACGACGCGCAGGTCGGGCGGCAGATCCTCGTGCAGGCAGTCGCGGAAGACGTCGCGCATGCCGTCCAGGCCGCGCTCCAGCGCCGCCAGCAGCCCGGCGCGCGAGCGGTCGCCGCTCAGCACGGTGTGCAGGTCCTGCCAGGCGGGATGCACGGGCGCGTTCAGGTCGGCCGCGCCGCCGCGCACCCGCAATTCATGGTCGAGGGCCGCCGAGGCGCGCTCCAACTGGTTCGACACCTCGATCAGGCGGGTCGACATGCGCGGAGCGGCCATGGCCGCGTCGGCCTCGCGGAACGCCTCGGCCCCCTGCCGGCAGGTGCCGACGAGGCCGGTCAGCAGGATGCGCAGCCGCTGGTCGGACAAGGTGGCGCCCATGGACTCCACCGGCGCGGCGACCGCCGGGGTGCGCGACACCGCCCAGGCCAGCCACAGCGCGCCGATGCCCATGAGGGCGACGGGAATCGGGTTCTCGCGGATGGCGCGGGCGACGCGCGTCGGATTGCCCTGCATCACGTCCCGCACCACGTCGATGACGCCGCTCGACATCTGGCCCGGCGACAGGCGGAACTCGATCTCGTCCAGCGTGGCGTCCATGCGCCCGCGGATGTCGTGGATGTCACCCTCGATGTCATCCATGCTGCGGGTGCCACGCGCGCCCGGCGCGGCATCGTGGCGGTCGTTGCTGGTGACGGTCATGCCGGCTGCTCCCCTCAGACGCTGCCGCGTGCAACACCGGCGGCGTACCGAAGGTTCCAGGACGCGGCCCCGCCCAGGCTTGCCCCCGCTCAGCCTTGCCCGGTCGCGGCCAGCAGCTCGAAGCCGCCGCGCCAGATCATCTCCAGCGCCACGTACAGGATGACCGCGAGGCCGATGTAGGCGATCCAGTGATAGCGGCTGAGCAGCCGCGCGATCACGCTCGCCGCCGCCCCCATCAGCGCCACCGACAGCACCAGCCCGACCACCATCACCCACAGGTGGTCGCGCGCCGCCCCGGCCACCGCCAGCACGTTGTCCAGCGACATGGACACGTCGGCGACAATCACCTGCCACACCGCCGCGCCCATGGGCTTGTGGACGATGGCGGCAGCCTCCGACGGGCTTTCCCCGTCGCCGCCCACCAGTTCGGCGCCCACCAGCTTGGCGCCGACGTCCTCCTCGCGCTGTTCGCGCAGCTCGCGGTACAGCTTCCAGCACACCCACAGCAGCAGGATGCCGCCGGCGAAGGTCAGGCCGATGATGGCGAGGAGCTGCGTGGTCAGCAGCGCAAAGACGATGCGCAGCACCACCGCGGCGGCGATGCCCCAGAAGATCACCTTGGCGCGCTGCTCGCGCGCGACGCCGGCCGCCGCCATGCCGACGACGATGGCGTTGTCGCCCGCCAGCACCAGATCGATGAAGACCACCTGGCCGAGCGCCAGCAGTTCCGGAATGAGCGATTCGAACACGGTGGGGGCTTTCGGCAGCGGGCGGGTGTACGCCTCTTACGGCGCGGCGCCCGCGGGTGCAACCCCGCAGGCGCGCAGCCCAGCCTTTCCGGAACGTCGGCGATGTTGGGTTTTCGGCTTTGGCCTCAACCCAACCTACGACGGGACCGTAGGTTGGGTTGAGCGCAGCGAAAACCCAACGTCGTAACCCGGACGTCACCCGCCGTACACCAGCCGCGGCAGCCACAGGACGATGCCGGGGAACAGGATGCACAGGTACACGCCCAGCGCCTGGAGCATCAGGAACGGCACCGCCGAGCGGAAGATCGTCGCCATCGAGACCTCCGGCGGCGCCACGCTCTTCAGGTAGAACAGCGAATAGCCGAAGGGTGGACTGAGGAAGGCCATCTGCATGTTCACCATGAAGATGACGCCGTACCACAGCGGCACGTCCTTCGGCTCCAGCCCCGCGAAGCCGAACAGGCCGTCGAAATCCAGCGACTTCAGGATCGGCAGGAAGATCGGCACGGTCAGCAGCAGGATGCCCACCCAATCCAGGAACATGCCCAGGAAGAACAGGATGACCATCATCAAAAACAGCAGGCCATAGGCGTCGAGGCCAAGGCCCATCAGGCCGTTGGTCACGAACTCCTGCCCGCCCTTGACGATGAAGAAGCCGACGAACAGCGTGGCGCCGAAGAAGATCCACATCACCATGCCGGTCGCCTTCAGCGTGGCGATCGACGCCTCGCGCAGCGCGATCCACGACAGCCGGCGGTGCAGCGCGCACACGAACAGCGCCCCGAAGGTGCCGATGCCCGCCGCCTCCACCGGGGTGGCGATGCCGACGAAGATGACGCCCAGCACCAGCACGATCAGCAGGATCGGCGTGATCGTGCCCTTCAGCAGGCGCATCTTCTCCGCCCAGCTCACCCGCTCCCCCGCCGGCAGCGGCGGCCCCAGGCGCGGGTTGATGTAGCAGCGGACCGTGATGTAGACGATGTACATCCCCGACAGCAGCAGGCCCGGAAACACCGAGCCGACCAGCATCTCGCCCAGCGACTGCTGCGCCACCACGGCGTAGACGATGGCCATGACCGAGGGCGGGATCAGGATGCCCAGCGTGCCGCCGGCCAGCAGCGCGCCGCACGCCAGTTGCTGGTCGTAGCCGCGCTTGAGCATGGCCGGCAGAGCGATCATGCCCATGGTCACCTCGGCCGCGCCGACGACGCCGACCATCGCCGCCAGCACCGTGCAGGCGATGACCGTGGCCGAGGCGAGGCCGCCGTTGACCGAGCCGATGAACTTGTAAACGACCTCGAACAGCTCCTCGATGATGCCCGCACGCTCCAGCATCGCCGCCATGAAGATGAACAGCGGGATGGCCGAGAGCTGGTAGTCGGTCATGAACGGGAAGACGCGCGACGGCAGCATGTTCAGCATGCCGAAGTCGGAGAAGAAGAACAGGAAGACGCCCGCCAGCCCGCCGGTGACGAAGGCCATGGGCAGGCCCGCCAGCAACACGACGATGAGCGAGCCGAACATGAGAATGGTGAGCAGCTCGATGGTGATTGGAAGACCCATGGCTCAGATGCTCCCCACGCTGGTGCCGGTGCCGTCGCTGGGGCTGCCATGGCGCATCGCCAGCCGCTCCTCCGGCCCGAAGGCGATCTCGACGTCGCGCAGCAGGTGCGCGATCCCCTGCAGCATCAGCAGCACGGCGCCGATGGGGATGGTCAGCTTGATCACCCAGTACTGAATGCCCCATTCCGTGAAGGATTTCTCGGCCACCTCGACCGCGTCCATGGCGAAGCGCCAGCCGGTCACCAGCAGCGTCAGCGTGAAGACGAAGAAGAAGATGGAGGTCACGACGTCGGCCATGGCCCGCCCGCGCGGGCTCATCTTCACGTAGAAGACGTCGACGCGCACGTGGCTTTCCGTACGCAGCGCGTAGGCGCCGCACAGCAGGTACTGCATGCCGAACATCAGGAACATGCTCTCGTGCGCCCAGTTGGTCGGCGAATTGAACAGGAACCGGGCGACGACCTCGTAGAAGTAGACGAAGACGGCGATCACCGTCCAATAGGCGACGAACTGGCCCACCCAATGGTTCAGCCCGTCGATGGCGCGGGCGATCGGCCGGTCGCCGACGCGCGGCGCGGTGTCCTCCGGCGGCAGCTCGAACGGCACGTCGTGCGGGTGCACCTCGGCTTCCGACTCCTCGCGGATGCGCGTGCGGCGCACGAGCCGCGGCAGCAGCAGGGCGTCGATCGCCAGGCCGGCCAGCATGACCAGCGCCACGATCCGGGTGGCGTCGTGCCACCAGTCGGATTGCGCCTGCACGACCTGCAGCTTGCCCTGCGCCTCGGTGAACTGGGTGCGCGCCTTGTCGAGGCGGCCCTGCGCGCCGGACCGCCCGCGGGCCACCGCCGCCTCCTCGCGGTTGATCACGCGCTCGTACGACTGCGCGTTGGAGCGCGCCAGCGAGATGTTCTCGCGCAGGTCGCGTTCCTGCGCGTTGCCGAAGACGATGGCGAGCAGCAAGGGGACGTAGAGCAGGCCCAGCGCGCTGCCCAGATAGAAGCGGTGCAGGCCGGCGAAGCCGCCGCACACCAGGAACAGGTAGGCGATGGGCAACGAGACGCCGGGATTCCGGCGGCGCGCTTCCTCGCGCTTGACCATGAGGATGGCGATCAGGGGAAAGACCAGCAACCCGGCCCAATAAAGCCAGTGCGGCAAAACAAAGCCGAGACTCGGCATCGTATGACGTCCTTCAGGAAATCACGAACAGGTCGTCCAGATGAAAAGGGCGCCGAAACCGGCGCCCTTTCCCCGGAGAAGCATCATATATCGAGCTTCTGATCCTTGATCTGCGACTTATCCACATAGCCCAGCGTCGGCGACATCATCAGGTCGAGCTGCATCTTGAACAGGCGGGCGGCATCCTTGTCCTTGTTGGCCCACTTGAACCAGATCGGCACGGCGATCTCGGTAAAGCGCTCGATGTCCTCCTGTCCCAGGCGGTTGATCTCGACGCCGGCGCCCTCGAACTTCTTCCAGGCCTCGACGTTGGCCTTCTGGATGGCGCCGTAGTGGACGTTGGAATAGACCTGCACCTCGTCCTCGACGAAGCGCTTCATCTTGGGCGACAGCTTGTTCCAGACGTTCATGTTGACGACGAAGTCCATCAAATCGACCGGCTGGTAGATCGACATCAGGCCCTCCGGGCCCATGGAGATGAACTTGGTCACCTGCTGGAAGCCCAGGTCCCAGTTGACCGCCGGGCCGGTGTAGTCGGCGGCGTCGATGGTGCCCTTCTCCAGCGCGGCGAACACCTCGCCACCCGGCAGCAGCGTGGTCTTGGCGCCGGCCGCCGCGAAGGTCTCGGCGATCATGCCGCCCGGCACGCGCAGCTTGAGGTCGCGGAAATCGTCGATCGAGCGGATCGGCTTCTTGGAGTGGATGAGGTTGGCGTCGTGATGGATGCGGTTGACGTAGAACAGGCCCTGCTTGGCGAAGATGTCGCGCGCCGCCTGGAGCCCGCCGGCCGAATAGAAGAACATGTCCCATTCGTGCGGGTAGCGCAGGCCGAGCGTGTAGGAGCTGAGGAACGCCGTCGCCGGCAGCTTGCCCGCCCAGTACAGGGTGAAGGAGTTCATCGCCTCCAGCACGCCGTTCTTGACGCCGTCGAGCAGCTCGAAGTCGCCGACGACTTCCTTGGCGCCGAAGCCCTTGAGTTCCAGCTCGCCGCCGGTCTTGTCCTTGATGCTGGCGCACCAGTCCTTGAAGGTGGCGAGGCCGACGCCGGCCGGCCAGGAGGTCTGCACCTTCCAGGTGGTGGTCTGCGCGTGCGCCGGGTTCGACACGAACGGCGCACCGATGGTCGACACCGCCGCCGCCCCGGCGCCCGCCACGGACAGCTGCGTCAGGAACCGCCGGCGCGACTCGACGACGCCCTCGACGTTGTCGCGGAATCCACCCTTCTGCTTGCTCATCGCCTCTCCTCCCATGTTCGGCGGCCGTTCGGCCGCCTGTGTTCGACTTTGCCCAAGGGGTCCGCACGCACGCCCAAGAGGTGTACGTGCCGCCTATTGTTTAGTTTCTAAAATGGTAGGACCACTTGGTTCGCAATGTCAACAGTCCGTGAACTCATCCGGAGGTGGAGCGGCGGATCGGTGCGGGGTACGGCCGGCCGGCGGGGTGCCGGCCGGCCGCCGACGTCAGGCGCCGCCGGGCTCACCGGTGAAGCGGACCAGAATGTCCTCGTCCCGCACGATGCATTGGCAGGCGAGGCGGAAATGCGGGGCCGTGTGGTTGACCTCGGCCTCCTCGATTTCCTTCGCGGACAGCTTGCCCATCGAGTGGAGCAACGTCTTTTCCTTCTCCGTCAGGTCGATGGCCATCTTCGGCTTGCCGGCCAGATAGGTGACCTCGACGAGGCAGGAGCTGCACTCGCCGTCGCGGCAGTCGTGCGGGATCTTGACGTCGTTCTTCTCGGCCACCGCCAGAAGGGTCTTGTTGTCGCCCGCCACCGCATAGACCGTCACGTCACGGTGCAGGGCGGGGGAGCTGAAGGTCACGTTTGCCAAGATAAGCCTCCATGAATATTGTGTTCGTCGGGCCAAGTCCGCCATAGGAAGACAAATAAATCCCGACCAATAAGCTCAACATACGGCGGCTTGTCCGTTTCGATCGTCGCAGAGGAGGCGCAAGAACTCCAATGGATTCTTGTTTGACGGATTTATGTGCAAATGTATACTTTAAAACCAGTTGATCAAAACGCAGGCACGCCGCCCCGATCACGGAACGCCGCGACAGCTCTTCACCTCGAAGGGGGTGCTCGACGTTGGGCCGCGCTGCGCTTGGCGCCAACCTACGGGAACAGGCGCTCAGCCGTAGGTTGGCGCCAAGCCGCAGGCGCGGCCCAACGGCAGGTGCGCTTCGCACTCGGGAGAAAGGACGTGCGGGGAGGAACCCTTCCCCTACCCCACCTGCATCATGTCGCCCAGCTTGGCGAGCAGGTAGTCCAGGTCGTCGGCCGCCAGATCCTCGTACTGGGTGAGGATGCGTTCGATCATGCGGCGGCGGTGGCGTTCGCGGTCGCCCTCCTCGCCGTCGTAGGGCGTTTCCTTGAGCACGTCGATGGCGATGCGGCAGGCCGGCAGCAGTGCCGGCGGCATCTTCGCCCGGTCGTAGACGGACTTCAGCCCCAGCCGCCCGGCGTCGTGGATCAGCAGGCGGACGTTGGTCAGCGGCACCCCCGCGAGGTGCGCCATCGCCGCCTCGAAGAAGCCGATGTCGCCCATGCACAGCGCCCGCACGATCAGCGACGGCGTCAGCCGGTTGTTGCGCGACAGCTGCGCCACCAGACGCTCCAGCGCGCCTTCGTCGTTCTCGCCGCTGAACAGCGTGACGGTGGCGCGCTCGCGGCTTTGCAGGATGGCGTCGGCGGCGACCTGCGGCGACAGCTCGTGATGGGCGACGAGGTACTGCTGCAGCTTCTCCGACACCACCGCCACCAGCCGTTCGGCGACGGTGACCGGCAGCCGGGCGCGCCGCACCAGCGGCGCCTGCACCGCCTCCGACGCGCCGAAGCGGTCGATGACGCGATCCAGCGCGCCCTCCTCCAGCTGCGCGCCCTCGTTGGCGACCAGCGCGGCGACCGCCTGCTCCGACCCGGTCTCGACCAGCGCGTCGGCGACGCGCGGCGACACGCTGGGGCGGACGGCGATGGCCGTCTGCTTGGCGCCGGTGCCGGAGCGGACGATCTCCAGCAGGTCGGCGTCGGTCAGCACCTGACTGACGCTGAGAATCGGGATGGCGACGTCCTCGACGTCCTTGGCCAGAGTGAGAGCCACGTCGCGCGGCAGGTTGGCGCTCGCCTTCAGGTTTTCGGCCAAGGATTGGCGGACGCGCACCACGGCATCGCGCGCCATGGCGCGGATGATCTCCTCCGCCAGCGTGCGCTCGCTGTCCGAAAGCTCGGCCGCCTCGAACTGGC
>DASWVP010000609.1:0-2977 GCA_036401175.1 Azospirillum sp.
CGCTCCGACTACCGCAAGGAGGCCGGGGGGCCGCGCCTCGTGCTCGACGTGACGGAAGGGGAGGCGCGGGGCATCGAGGCGGTGCTGGCGCGCTTCGCCGAAGCGGGGGAGATCCGCTACGGCACGGCGCGGGCGGAGGCCACGACCATCACCTGCCTCGTCGGCGACTTCGCCGCCGACCGGCACGTGCACTTCGTGGACGGCGCCGGGCTGGGCTTCTGGCGCGCCTCGGTGATGCTGAAGGGGAAGCGCGCCTGACGAGCTATGCCGACGCCGCCCCCCTGCGCGCCGCCGTCACCACGATGCGCGGGCTGTCCACGCCCCAATCGGCGTCCTCGAAATCGCCGGCGACGCGGGTGGGGGTGAAGCCGGCCGCGTCCAGCATCAGCTCCAGCTCCCAGCGGAAGATCAGCCGCCAGTGGAAGGAGAAGTCGCAGATCGTCCGGTCGCCGTCGGGCAGCAGCTCGTCGTACCAGCCGTAGACGCGCTGGCGCTGCTGGTCGTCCAGGCGGGTGTTGCGCGAATTCTTGACATAGGGGTTGCCGGTCAGCGGGTTGCGGCGCGGTTCCGACGGGACCGGCTGGTTGTCGGCGTCCATCGCCAGCGTCAGCGGGTTCATCACGTCGAGCGCCAGCCGGCCGCCGGGCGCCAGATGCGCGGCCACGCCGGCCAGCGCGCGCCGCTCCGCGTCGAAATCGGCGATCAGCATCAGCACGTTGAAGGGCAGCACCGCCAGCGCGAAATCCCGCCGCACCAGGGCCAGCGCGGCGGCGTCGGCCTGCACCACCTCGACCCGCGCGCGGACTTCGGCGGGTTCGGCGGCCAGCTTGGCCCGCAACTGGTCCAGCATGCCGGGGGAGGCGTCCACCGCCGTCACCTCCAGCCCCATGCGGGCCAGCGGCAGCGTGAGCCGGCCGGTGCCGCACCCGACCTCCAGCACCGGGCCGCCGGTCAGCGCCGCCTGCTCCTTATAGAAGGCGACGTCGCCCAGGATGCCGATGCGCGCCAGCCGCGCCACCTCCTCGGCGCGCGGCTCGCCGATCTCCAGCGACGGGTAGTCGCCGTCGTAGTAGAGGATCGAGCCGTCGCGGTCGGGGACATCGTGGTTCATGAGGCCAAGAGTCTATACCGGCGCGGCGCGACGGGCTAGTTTGGCGGGCATGATCATCCTTGGAATCGAAACGAGCTGCGACGAGACGGCCGCCGCCGTGGTGACCGACGCGCGGGAGATCCGCGCCGACGTCGTGCTCTCCCAGATCGCCGACCACACCCCCTATGGCGGTGTCGTGCCGGAGGTGGCGGCGCGCGCCCACCTGGAACACCTGGACGGGCTGATCCGCCGCGCCATGGACGAGGCCGGGATCGGCTTCGCCGACCTGGACGCGGTGGCGGCCACCGGCGGCCCCGGCCTGATCGGCGGCGTCATCGTCGGCGTCATGACGGCCAAGGCCATCGCCGCCGCGCGCGGCCTGCCCTTCGTTGCCGTCAACCACCTGGAAGGGCACGCGCTGACCGCGCGGCTGACCGACGACGTGGCCTTTCCTTACCTGCTGCTGCTGGTGTCGGGCGGGCACTGCCAATTGCTGGTGGTGGAGGGGGTGGGCACATACCGGCGCCTGGGCACCACCATCGACGACGCGGTGGGCGAGGCGTTCGACAAGACGGCCAAGCTGATCGGCCTGGGCTATCCCGGCGGGCCGCAGGTGGAAAAGGCGGCGGCCGGCGCCACGAATCCCGGCCGGTTCGCGCTGCCGCGCCCCATGGTCGGGCGGCCGGGCTGCGATTTTTCGTTCTCCGGACTGAAGGCGGCGGTGCGCCGGGCGGTGGAGGAGCTGCCCCGGCCGCTGTCGCCGGCCGATCAGGCCGACCTCGCTGCAGCGTTCCAGAACACCGTGGCCGCCGTCATGGCCGACCGCGTGAAGCGCGCCATCCGCACCTTCAAGGAGGCGCACCCGGACGGCACCACGCTGGTGGTGGCCGGCGGCGTGGCGGCGAACACGGTGCTGCGCGCCGGGCTGAACGCCCTGGCGGCCGCGGAGGGGTTGCGGTTCGTGGCGCCGCCCTTGCGGCTGTGCACCGACAACGCGGCGATGATCGCCTGGGCGGGGCTGGAGCGGTTCCGGCTGGGCCAGAGCGACGGGCTGGACTTCGCGCCGCGCCCGCGCTGGCCGCTCGACCCCGCCGCCAAGCCGGCCATCGGCCGGCCGGACGTCGGATCGGGTGTGAAGGCGTGAGGTGTTGCGGGAAACGCGACGGCGTGTTCAGCGCAGTCCAATGAAGGACAGGATCGCCAGCACGACCACGATGACGCCGATGATGTAGAAAATATTCATGCTGCATCCTCCGGCTTGGCGGGACCGCAGTATTTCGTACGGCGGCCCCTCCACTTGATGGGCGAAGGACCAGGAAACGGCTGCCGGGCGGCAAAGGTTCCGGTGGAATGCGGGGTATCAGTCGTCGCCCATGCGCTTGAGCTGGCGGTAGACGTCGCCGTCGTTGCGCTTGCCGACGAGGACCACGAACAGCGTCACGTCGTCGAACTGGTAGATGGCGGGCTTATGGGGATGCGGTCTATGAATCCGCCGGCGTCACGTTTCATCCGGAAGTTCAGCACCGAGACGCTCCCTTATGAACCGCTCCGACTCTTCCGGGGACATCCAGTCGTCATCCTTCTCGGCATCGCGTACCTTGGCACTCCAATACGCGTCTTCGGCGGCGGCGACGGTCTTCATGGCGGCGGTCCTCATCGGCGGATGCCCATCATATGGGCCGGCCGCGCGCTGGTCCATTGCGGCCGGCGGCGCGCTGGCCTATCCATTCGATCCGGCACACCTCCATCCGGCACAATGACGGAGCGCGATCCATGAGCGGCACCTTCCAACGCATCGGCATCGTCGGCGGCGGCGCCTGGGGCACGGCGGTGGCGCTGGCGGCGTTGCGCGGCGGGCGCCGGGCGGTGCTGTGGGCGCGCGAGCCG
>DASWVP010000610.1:0-3577 GCA_036401175.1 Azospirillum sp.
TCCGCCTGGACGACGCCGCCATCATCGCCGGCGTGCCGGTCGAGGGGCTGGTCGCGCTGCTCCGGGGTGGCGAGGCCGCGCCGGAACCGGCGCCCGCTCCCACTCCGACTCAGGCCCCGAGCGCGGCCCCCGCGCACGACTGGTTCGCCCAGGCCGAGGAGAACTGCGGCGCCCGGCTCGACGTCCGGCCGCTGCTGGCGCAGGGGCAGGACCCGTTCGCCGCCGTCATGAAATCCTCCGCGCAGGTGCCGCCGGGCGCCTTCATGATCCTCGATTCGCCGTTCGACCCGGCGCCGCTGCGCCGCGTGCTGGCCGGAAAGGGCTTCACCTCGGTCGGACGCGAACTGGCGCCCGGCCACTGGCGCGTCTGCCTGAAGCGCGAGGGCGGCGGCGCGGAGACGGCGGCGCCCGCCCCCGCCGTCCGCATGCCCGGCGAGACGTGGCGCGAGGGCGGCGCGCTGCACATCGACGTGCGCGGGCTGGCGCCGCCGGGCCCAAGGACCGCCGTCATCCGCCTGATCGAACAGGGCGAGACCGGCACCATCGTCGTCCACCACGACCGCGACCCGATGCTGCTCTATCCCGAGCTGGAAGAGCGCGACTGGGAGTGCGTCGACAAGCACACGGACGGCGGCGAGGTGCGCCTGACCCTGCGCCCGCGGGCGGGGTAGCACAGCCGCAGCGCACATATCCTTATATGGCAGCAACGTTGCGGTGCGAGGCCGATTCCGGCTGATCGTTTGGACTTTGCGGGCGGGATGCTTTGCCACTATGGTGGCCGGCCTCCGTCCAACCTACACCTGCGTATCGTGCCCTCCTCCCGCCGCCACCCGCGTCCCATCCGGCTCCATGCGCTGCTGAGCGCCACCGTGCCGGCGTTGCTGTGTGGGAACCTGGCGGCGCAGCCGGTGCCGGCGGACGCATTGCCGTCCGAACGGCCCGGCGACGTACGCCCGGCGCTGCCGGATTTCGCCCGGCCCCAGCCCTTCGACCTGCCGCCGCCGCCGCCGTCCGAACGGCCGCCCGCCATCGGCGCCGGCCCACGGGTGCGGGTGGACGAGTTGCGCATCGTCGGCAACACGGCGCTGCCGGAGGCGGAGCTGCGCGCCGCCGCCGCCCCCTACCTGGGCCGCCCAATGGGCGCGGCCGAGCTGGAGGAGCTGCGCCGCGCGCTGACGGCGCTGTACGTGCAGCGCGGCTTCATCAATTCCGGCGTCGTGCTGCCCGACCAGACCGTGCGAGACGGTATCGTCACCATGCGGGTGGTCGAGGGCCGGCTCGGCGCCGTCGAGGTGAGCGGGCTGGAGCGCATGGCGCCGGCCTACGTCGTGCGCCGGCTGGAACGCCGCGCCGGCCCGCCGCTGGACATCGACAGCTTGCGCGAAGGCATCGAGGTGCTGCTGCAGGACCCGCTGATCGACCGGCTGGACGCCCGGCTGACGCCGGGGCCACGGCCGGGCGAGGGGGTGCTGGCGCTGGGCGTGCGGGAAGCGCCGGTGCTGGGTGGCGGCGTCACGGTTTCCAACGACCGGTCCCCGACCACCGGCGGCACCGGGGCGCGTGGCGACCTGGGCCTGCGCAACCTGACCGGCTGGGGCGACCAGAGCTGGTTCCGCCTCGCCCGCACGCGCGGCTCGACCGAGCTGGGCGCCGCGGTGGAGATGCCGGTCACGTCGCGCGACACCCGCCTGCGGCTGGCGGTGAACAGCATCAAGGCGCGCGTCGTCGAGCCGCCGTTCTCGGCCCTGGACATCGTGTCGAAGACGCGGACGCTGGAGGGCGGCATCAGCCAGCCGGTGCACCGCACGGCGACCGAGACGGCGACGCTGGACCTGACCTTCGCCCACCGGCGCAGCGAGAACTGGCTGCTGGGCGAGCCGTTCAGCTTTTCCGCCGAAGCCGACGACGGGGTGACGACGGTCAGCGTGCTGCGCGCCGCCCAATCGTGGACGACGCGCGGCACCGACACGGTCCTGGCGGCGCGCTCCACCCTCAGCATCGGCCTGCCGATCCTCGGCGCCACCCGCAAGGAGGGCGCCGCCGACAGCCGCTTCGCCGCGTGGCTGGGGCAGGTGCAGTTCGCCCGGCGCTTCGGCGAGGGCGGGGTGCAGCTCATCCTGCGCGGCGACGTGCAGGTGGCGAGCGACGCGCTGCCCACCGTCGAACGCTTCGCCGTCGGCGGGCTGGCGAGCGTGCGCGGCTATCGCGAGAACCTGATGGTGCGCGACAACGCCGTCGTCGCCTCGGCCGAGTTGCGGCTGCCGGTGGCGCACGCGGCACTGGCCGATGGTGGCGGCGACACCGGGGCGGTGCAGCTCGCCGCCTTCGTCGACGCCGGCCGCGCCTGGAACCGCCGTGGCGACACGCCCGGCCCGGCGGCGGTGTGGAGCGCCGGCGTGGGCGTGCTGTGGGCACCGGCGCCGGGGGCCGGGCTGGCGCTGTACTACGGCCACGCCCTGCGCGACGTCGACCTGCCCGGCCCGCGCAGCCTGCAGGACCGCGGCGTGCATTTCCGGATCACGCTGGCGCGCTGAGCGCCCTTTCCAGCAGGGCCGCCCGAACCTCCGCCACCACGGCGGCCCAGTCGCCGGGGCGGGGCTGGCGAAACAGGCGGGCCGTGGGATACCACGGGCTGTCCACGCGCCCCATCAGCCAGCGCCAGTCCGGTACGGCCGACAGCAGCACCCACACCGGCCGGCCGAGCGCCCCGGCGAGGTGGGCCGGCGAGGTGCAGGACGAGATCACCAGATCCAGGTTGTCCATGATCGCCGCCGTGTCCATGAAGTCGGCGACGTGCGGCGCCAGATCGGTGAAGGCGGCCGGCAGCGCGCGGTCCGCCAGCTCCTCCCGGCCGGGGCCGAGCTGCAGCCCATAAAAGCGCACGCCCGGCACGTCCAGCAGCGGCAGTAGCGCCACCAGACCCGGCGAGCGGTCGCGGTCACCGGCGAAGGCCGGGTTGCCGGCCCAGACCAGCCCGACCTTCAGCCCATCCCCCGCCAGACGCCGCCGCCAGCCGGCGGCGCGCGCCGGATCGGCAGCAAGGTACGGGACGTTCGCCGGGACGGTGGCGAGCGTGGTGCCGAAGGCGTGCGGCAGGCTGAGCAGCGGGCATTGCACGTCCACCGGCGGCACGTCCTCGCCACGGGCGATCACCGTGTCGACCCCCGGCAGCGTGCGCATCAGCCCGACGAGGTCCTCCCCCACCTCCAGCACCACCCGCGCGCCGCGCGCGGCGACCAGCGGGGCGTAGCGGGCGAACTGGATGGCGTCGCCGCGCCCCTGCTCCTCGTGCAGGAGGATGGTGCGGTCGGCGATGTCCTCGCCCTGCCACAACGGCTGCGGCAGGCCGCGCGGCGCAGTGGGGAAGCCCCGCGCGCGCCAGCGCGCCTCGTGCGCCGCGAACCCCTCCTGCAGCCGCCCGGCGAGCAGCAGGGCGAGCGCGTAATTCCAGCGCACGGTCGGTTCGCCGCCCGACAACCGGTCGGCGCGGCCGTGCCCGGCCACCGCCTCCGCCAGCCGGCCGAGATCCCGGGCGGCGTTGGCGCGGGTGCTGAGCGCCGCCACGTCGGCCGGCTCC
>DASWVP010000611.1:0-22960 GCA_036401175.1 Azospirillum sp.
GAGGATGGAAGCGTCCGTCATCGGCCGGCCCGGCTCCCGCAAAAAGAGAAACGGCGCCGATGGTACACCATCGGCGCCGTTCCCGCACTCAAAGCCGCGCTGGAGGTCAGCCCTTGCCGAGCGGCAGCGCCACGAAGCGGAGGTCGCCCTGGCGGTCGACCAGCAGAAGGATCGACTTCTTGCCCTGCTCGCGCGCCTTCTGGAGCTTGGCGGTGACGTCGGCCGGGGCCTTCACCTCCTCCTGGCCGACCTCGATGATGACGTCGCCGGCGCGCATGCCCTTCTCGGCGGCGGCCGAGCCGTTCTGCACCTCGGTCACCACTACGCCCTTCATCTCCGGCTTCAGGTCGAACTGCTGGCGCATTTCGGGGGAGATGTTGGTGAGCTTGAGGCCCAGCGCCTCGGTGGTCTTCGGCGCCTGCCCCTGGGGACGCTGGTTCTGGTCTTCCGGCACGTTGGCGAGCAGGCCGGATTCCTCGGCCGCCTCCAGCTCACCGACCTTGACCTGCACGGTCACCGGCTTGCCCTTGCGCCACACCTCCAGCGGCACCGCCTTGTCGATCGGCGTCTCGGCGACGACGCGCGGCAGGCTGCGCATCTCCTTGATGTCCTTGCCGTCGAACTTGATGACGACGTCGCCGGGCTGGACGCCGGCCTTGGCGGCCGGGCCGTTCGGCGTGATCGAGGCGACCAGCGCGCCCTTCGGGTTTTGCAGCCCCAGGCTCTCGGCGATTTCCGGCGTCACCGCCTGGATGCGCACGCCCAGCCAGCCGCGCCGGGTCTTGCCGAACTCCTTGAGCTGGGCGACGACGCTCTTGGCGAGGTTGGACGGGATGGCGAAGCCGATGCCGACCGAACCGCCGGACGGCGAGAAGATGGCCGTGTT
This sequence comes from Azospirillum sp., assembly GCA_036401175.1. Classification (GTDB taxonomy): domain Bacteria; phylum Pseudomonadota; class Alphaproteobacteria; order Azospirillales; family Azospirillaceae; genus Azospirillum. The sequence continues at coordinate 887 of DASWVP010000611.1, forward strand.
GATGCCGATGACCTCGCCGTTCATGTTGAACATCGGGCCGCCGGAGTTGCCGCGGTTGATCGAGGCGTCGGTCTGCAGGAAATCGTCGTACGGGCCGGCGTTGATGTCGCGCTGGCGGGCCGAGATGATGCCGGCCGTCACCGTGCCGCCCAGGCCGAACGGGTTGCCGATCGCCAGCACCCAGTCGCCGACGCGCATGACGTCGCTGTCGCCCAGCGGCACCGCGGTCAGCGGGTGGGTGGTCTTGATCCTGAGCAGCGCCAGATCGGTCTTCTGGTCGCGGCCGACCAGTTCGGCCTTGATGTTGGTGTCGTCGTTCAGGATGACGTTGATCTCGTCGGCGTCCTGGATCACGTGGTTGTTGGTGACCACGAGGCCCTGCTTGGCGTCGATGATGAAGCCGGAGCCCAGCGAGGTGGCGCGCCGCGGCGGCGCGTCCGGCTGCTGGCCGTTGCGGTCGAAGAAGTCCTTGAAGAACTCCTCGAACGGCGAACCCGGCGGGAACTGCGGAATCTCCGGACGCGGACCCTCGCGGCCGCCGGGACCGCCGGGCGCGCCCGGTCCGCCAGGGCCACCGGGACCGCCGCGCTGCGGCGCGGCCTGGCTGGTGGAGATGTTGACGACGGCGGGGAGGAGCTTCTCCGCGAGGTCCGCGAAGCTGGAGGGGGCCGAGCGGCCCTGCGCCGCGGCCGGGCTGCTGACGGCCAGCATCGCCGCCCAGACGAGCGCGGCGAGCAGCGGCAGCAGCGCCCAGCCGACGTAGCGGGCGTGCCGGCCGTCGCGGGCGGCGACGGCGATGGCGGACTGAAGGTGTCGGTTGCGGTTCACTGAAATGGTCTCCCTGCCTCGAACGTCGCCGCGGGGTCGGACGTGCGGAGGTACTTCCGGTGGCGGTGCACACCCGTTCCGAAAGCGGATGTAGGCCGCGCGCGTCACCGCTTCAAGCGAGCGCGCGCCACCTCCGCCCAAGGTTGGAGCAAGAGTATGCGGGAACGAGTATGGTCAAAAAAGGGCGCGCTGGTCTATGACGCGTAGGAGAACAGGCGATCAAAGGGTTCGCAGCGCCCAGACGGCACCGACGCCGGCCACCGCCGCCGCCAGCCCGGCCAGACGCATATGCCCTTCCGGAACGGTCAGCGCTTCGACGATGACGCGCCGCATGGCACCGGGAAACAGCGCGTACAGCGAGCCTTCGATCACCATCACCAGGGCCAGCGCGGTCAGCAGATCGTCCATGAGCGGTGTCTTCGCCTGCTGTGTTACTTGAAGAACAGGGGGACGCCCCACCCCGACCCTCCCCTACTGGCGGGGGAGGGTCGGGGTGGGGGCGAACGCTTCGCGTTACTGCGCGGTGGCCGTCGCCGGGGCCGCCGGGGCGGGCGCCCTGGTGGCCGCGGCGGCCGCCGGGGCGGTGCCGCCGACACCCACCGTGCCATCGCCGAAGTAGCGGAAGAAATCACCCGTCGGCGACAGCACCAGCGTGGTGTCGTCCTTGTTGAGCGCCTTCCGGTACGCCTCCAGCGAGCGGTAGAACGAGTAGAACTGCGGGTCCAGCGACGTCGCCTCGCCGATCAGCTTGATCGCCTGATTGTCGCCTTCGCCGCGCAGCACCTGCGCGTCGCGCTGCGCCTCGGCGATGATCACCGTGCGCTCGCGTTCGGCGCGGGAGCGGATCTGCTGCGCCTGCTCCTGGCCCTGGGCGCGCGCCTCCGACGCCTCGCGTTCGCGTTCCGAACGCATGCGGGCGAAGATCGCCTGGCTGGTCTCCTCCGGCAGGTCGGCGCGGCGGATGCGCACGTCGACGATCTCGATGCCGTACTGCTGGGCCTTGCCGTTCACCTCGGCGCGGATGTCGTTCATGATCCGCGCGCGCTCGTCCGACAGCACGGCCAGTAGCGTGACGCTGCCGAGCACGCGGCGAAGCGCCGAGTTGAGCGTGGCGTTGAGCTGCGCCTCGGCCACGGCCGCCGTGCCGGCCGCCTGCAGGAAGCGCAGCGGATCGACGATGCGGTAGCGCCCGAAGGCGTCCACGTCCAGCCGCTTCTGGTCCGACAGGATGACCTGTTCGACCGGCGGGTCGAGGTCGAGGACGCGGCGGTCGATGTAGACCACGTTCTCGATGAAGGGGATCTTCAGCTTCAGGCCGGGTTCCTGGATGGCCCGCTTGACGGCGCCGAACTGGACGACCAGCGCCTGCTGGGCCTGCCCGACCGTGAACAGCGCGCTGGAGGCCAGGACGCCCAGCACGACGATGGCGATGGCGGCGATGATGAGGCTGCGGTTCATGGCGTCACCTCACCGGGTCTGCTGGCCCGGCTTCGCCGGGACCTGTTGCGCCTGCGACGGCTGGAGCTGGTTGAGCGGCAGGTAGGGGACGACCCCCTGCGCGCCCTGCGCCGCGCCGTCGATGATCACCTTGTTCGAGCCGCGCAGAATTTCCTCCATGGTCTCCAGGTACATGCGCTTGGCCGTCACTTCCTTGGCCTGCGCATAGGCCTCGAAGACCTTGCGGAAGCGGTCGGCGTCACCCTGGGCGAGGCTGACGACCTGCTCGCGGTAGGCCGAGGCCTCCTGGATCAGGCGTTCCGATTCGCCGCGGGCGCGCGGGATGATGTCGTTGCGGTAGGCTTCCGATTCGTTGCGCAGGCGCTCGCGGTCGGCGCGGGCGCGCTGGACGTCGTTGAAGGCGTCGATGACGGGGGTCGGCGGGTCGGACTTCTGCAGCTGAACCTGCATGACCTCGATGCCCGCCTTGTACTCGTCGAGCATGGCCTGCAACAGGCCCAGGGTCGCCCGTTCGATCTGCTGGCGCGCCTCGGTCAGGGCCGGCTGCAGCTCGGTGCGGCCGATCACCTCGCGCATGGCGCTCTCGGCGGCGACCTTCACGGTGCCTTCCGGGTCGCGGATCTGGAACAGGAACTGGCCGGCGTCCTTGATGCGCCAGAACACGGTGAAATCGATGTCGATGATGTTCTCGTCGCCGGTCAGCATCAGCGACTCGTCCTGGACGTCGCGCTCGGAGCGCCGCCCTTCGGTCGCCGAACGGTAGCCGACCTCGATGCGGTTCATCGCCGTCACCTTGGGCAGGTAGACCGTCTCGATCGGCGCCGGCAGGTGGTAGTTCAGGCCGGGCTGTTCGGTGCGCACCCATTCGCCGAAGCGCAGCACGACGCCCTGTTCGTTCGGCTCGACCCGATAGATGCCGCTGGCCAGCCACAGCAGCGCCAGCACGCCCAGCACCAGCGCGATGCCCCGGCCGCTGCCGAATCCGCCGGGCACGGCGCGCCGCAGGCGGTCCTGGCCGCGGCGCAGAAGGTCTTCAAGGTCGGGCGGCTGCGGGCCACCGCCACCGCCGCCACCGCCGCCGGGAGGACGTCCCCATGGATTCGGGCCACCGCCCCCACCCGGAGGCGGTCCCCACGGGCCGCCACCGCCGCCCCCACCCTGATTTGTCCACGGCATTCCGCTGTCCCCTCGTATATTCTCGTTGCCGGCCGGGCCGGTCGCTACCAATGTATTAGCCACCGATAGTATACACCCCTCTACGATCGGTGAGCGCACACGCGGCGGTTATCCGCCAATATCGGGAAGGAGTTGGAGTTTTCAACCATGGCGAAGGTCACCGAAGAGCAGGTCATACAAGCCCTGAAGTCCGTCGTCGACCCCGAACGGGGTGCGGACGTCGTCAGCCTGAACATGTTGTCCGGGCTGATGGTCCGGGACGGCAATGTGGCCTTTTCCATTGAGGTGGACCCCAAGCGCGGCGCCCAGGCCGAGCCGCTGCGCCACGCCGCCGAGAAGGCGGTGGAGCGTCTGCCGGGCGTGACCTCGGTCACCGCCGTGCTGACCGCGCACAACGCCGCGCCGGCCCAGCCGCAGAAGGTCGACCACAATTACGCGCAGGGCCACGGCCATTTCCAGGGCCAGGAGCAGAAGCAGCTCGTGCCCGGCGTGAAGGCCATCGTCGCCGTCGCCTCGGGCAAGGGCGGTGTCGGCAAATCGACCACCGCGGCCAATCTGGCGCTGGCGCTGGCCGCCAACGGCCAGAAGGTCGGCCTGCTGGACGCCGACATCTACGGCCCGTCGATGCCGCGCATGATGGGCATCCAGGGCCGCCCGGTCAGCCACGACGGCCACACGCTGGAGCCGATGGAGAACTATGGCGTCAAGGTGATGTCCATGGGCTTCCTGGTGCCGGAGGACACGCCGATGATCTGGCGCGGCCCGATGGTGATGAGCGCGCTTCAGCAGATGCTGGGCGACGTGAACTGGGGCGAGCTGGACGTGCTGGTGGTCGACATGCCGCCGGGCACCGGCGACGCGCAGCTGACCATGGCGCAGCAGGTGCCGCTGGCCGGCGCGGTGATCGTCTCCACGCCGCAGGACATCGCGCTGCTGGACGCCCGCAAGGGCCTGAACATGTTCCGCAAGGTGGACGTGCCGGTGTTCGGCATCATCGAGAACATGAGCTATTTCTGCTGTCCCAACTGCGGCCACCGCACCGAGGTGTTCAGCCACGGCGGGGCGCGCAAGGAGGCGGAAAAGCTCGGCACCGACTTCCTGGGCGAGATCCCGCTGGACATCCAGATCCGCGAGACCTCGGACGAGGGCCAGCCGATCGTCGTGTCGCATCCCGATTCGGAGCACGCGAAGGTCTACCGCGCCATCGCCAGGACGGTGTGGGAGAAGGTCTCCGCCAACCTGCCGAAGGCGGGGCCGCGAATCGTCATGCAGTAAAGCGACCGCCGACGTTGGGTTTTAGGCTTTGCCTCAACCCAACCTACGGTCACGCCGTAGGTTGGGTTGAGCGCCAGCGAGAACCCAACGTCACGCCTCACCGCCCCAGGCAGTTTCCCAGAATCTCGTAGCACAGCGTGGCGTCGCGGTCCGCGTTGTAGCGCAACTCGGCCACCCGCCCGTCCCGAATCGCGAAGGTCGCCTCGCAGCGGTAGCTGCGCGTCCAGGTCGACACCTCCGGCCGCCCCAGCATCGGCCCGCGCGGACCCAGCCAGGGGAACTCGTCGACGTCCCAGTCGCGTTCGACGATGACCTGCTCGCGCCCGTAGGTCAGGTACTCCGTGCCGGAGGCGGCGGCCGTGCGCTGCGGCACGCCGGCGCAGGCCAGCAATTCGCCCTTGGGCATGCCCACCAGCGTCCGCGGCGCGCGCAGGGCCGCCTCGTTCCGTGGATTCGCGCAGGCACCGAGCGCCAGCACCGCCAGGATCATGATCCATCGCATCATGCGCACCTCCCGCCGGGAGAAACGCGCGGGCACGCGCTTCGGCTCACCCGATCAGCAGGCTGTCGTCGGTGATGTCCACGCCGCCGCGCTGCCGGGCGAAGAGATCCAGCAGGTGCGGCACGTCGAGTCCGGCGCGCTCTTCCCCCGCCACGTCCAGCACCACGCGGCCCTCGTGCAGCATGACCGTGCGGTCACCGACGTCCAGCGCCTGACGCATGCTGTGCGTCACCATCAGCGCGGTCAGGCGCTTTTCGGCGACGATGCGGCGGGTCAGGCCGATGACGAAGTCCGCCGTCGCCGGGTCCAGCGCCGCCGTGTGCTCGTCCAGCAGCAGGATCTTGCAGCCGGCCAGCGTCGCCATCAGCAGGCTGATCGCCTGCCGCTGCCCGCCCGACAGCAGGCCGATCCGGTCGCCCAGTCGGTTCTCCAGCCCCAGGCCCAGCTCGGCGATGCGGTCGCGGAAGTGCGCGTGGCGCTCGCGCGACACCGCCCGGCCCAGGCCGCGCCGCGTGCCGCGCGCCGCCGCCAGCGCCATGTTCTCCTCGATGGTCAGCGTCGCGCAGGTGCCGGCCATCGGGTCCTGGAAGACGCGGGCGACGTAGGCGGCGCGCTTCGGAGTCGCCCAGCGGGTCACGTCCACGCCGTCGATCGCCACCCGGCCGCGCTCCGGCAGCACGTCGCCGGCAAGGGCGGCGAGGACGGTCGACTTGCCGGCCCCGTTGGAGCCGATGACGGTGACGAACTGCCCCTCCGGGATGATCAGGTCGACGCCGCGCAGCGCGTGCTTTTCCAGCGCCGTGCCGCGGCCGAAGACAACGTGCAGGTCCCCGACTTCGATCATTTCGCCACCTTCGCCGCCCGCAGCCTGGAACGCGGCAGGATCAGCGCCACCGCCACCAGCACGGCGGTGACGAGGTTGAGGTCGGCCGCCTCCAGCCCGACCACCTCGGCGGACAGCGCCAGTTGCACCGCCAGCCGGTACAGGATCGAGCCGATGACGCAGCCCAGCAGCGCGCCGGCCAGCCCGCGCAGCGGCACCAGCGTCTCGCCGACGATCACCGCCGCCAGCCCGACGACGATGGTGCCGATGCCGGTGGTCACGTCGGCGAAGCCGTTGGTCTGCGCGAACAAGGCACCCGCCAGGGCGACCAGCGCGTTGGACAGCGCGATGCCGAAGTAGACGTGGCGGTCGGTCTCCACGCCCTGGGCGCGCGCCATGCGCGCGTTGACGCCGGTCGCCCGCATGGCCAGCCCGAACGCGCTGGTCAGGAACCATGCCAGCAGCGCCACCGCGACCAGCGCCACCGTGCCGACCACCAGCGGGCGCACGATGTGTTCCGGCACGCCCACTCCAAAAAGATTGAGGCCATAGAACGGCGTCAGCACCGTGTCCTGCATCAGGATCGCCACGTTCGGCCGGCCCATGATGCGCAGGTTGATCGAGAACAGCGCGATCATGGTGAGGATCGACGCCAGCAGGTGCAGGATGCGGAACCGCACGTTGAGCAGCGCCGTGACCAGCCCGGCGCCCGCGCCGGCCAGCATGGCGGCGAGGCTGCCCAGCCACGGGTTGCCGCCGGAGACGATCCAGGTCGCTGCCACCGCCGCGCCCAGGGGAAAGGAGCCGTCCACCGTCAGGTCCGGGAAGTCGAGCACCCGGAACGACAGGTAGACGCCCAGCGCCACCAACGCGTAGACGAGGCCGATCTCGACCGCGCCGAAGAAGGCCACGTCGCTCACGTCGTCTCCGTCACTGTCCGACGATCCGCGTGGCGCGCTTCGCCACCGCGTCGGGGATGGTCACGCCCATGGCCGCCGCGGCCTTGGGGTTGATGTACAGGTCGGTGCCGCGGGCCAGCGTCACCGGCACGTCGCCAGGCTTCTCGCCCTTCAGGATGCGCACGACGATCTCGCCGGTCTGCCGGCCGACCTGCCGGTAATCGAAGCCGACGCTCGCCACCGCGCCGCGCACCACGCTGTCGGTGTCGGCGGAGAACACCGGCAGCTTCGCCTGCGCGCCCACCGCCAGCAGCCCCTCCAGCGCCGATACCACCGTGTTGTCGAGCGGCACGTAAATCGCGTCGGCCTTGCCGACGAGGCTGCGCGCGGCGGTCTGCACGTCGGCCGACTTGTTGGCGGCGGCGTTGACCACGCTCAGGCCGCGCTTGCCCGCCTCCTCCTTCAGCACGTTGACCATGGCGACGGAGTTCGGCTCACCGGGATTGTAGACGACGCCCAGGCGTTTCGCGTTCGGCAGGATCTCCTGTATCAGGGTCAGATGCTCGCCCACCGGCGCCATGTCGGAAACGCCGGTGATGTTGCCACCGGGCTTGTCCATGCTGCGCACGAGTTGGGCGCTGATCGGATCGGTGACGGCGGTGAACACCACCGGGATGTCGCGGGTGGACGCCGCCACCGCCTGCGCCGAGGGGGTGGAGATCGGCACGATCACGTCCGGCCGCGCGCCGACGAACTGGCGGGCGATCTGCACAGCGGTGGCCGGGTTGCCCTGCGCGCTCTGGTAATCCAGCTTGAGGTTTTCGCCGGGGGTGAAGCCGGCCGCCTTCAGCGCGTCGATCACGCCGTCGCGCGTGGCGTCCAGCGCCGGATGCTCGACGATCGCCGTGATGGCGACGGACTTGGTCTGGGCCAGCGCGGGCGTGCTTAACGCCACCCCCATTGCGACAGCCAGAACAGCGCGCAGCTTCCACATGGCTCCACCCCTCTTGTCCGCTTATCTCTGGTGCACGACTATTTAGACCACGCGGTAAACGGCGCCACCCGTGCCGTCAAGGTTCGCGACGGCATGCCTGCCATAGGAGAAACAATGTCCGACGACCCGCGCGACGCGCGCATCCGCGAGCTGGAGGCGGCGCTGCACGACATAGCCGGGGAGGCGCGGGCCGCCGGCCACGCGCTGTGCGCGCACGAACTGCAGATGCGGCTGGAAAACATCGCCCGCCGGCTGGAGGAGGTGCGCATCCCGCCCAGCCGCACTACATAGCGGACTGAAGAAACGGCAAGGGCGACGCCCAACGGCGCGCCGAGAGGGAGAGAGATGGCTTCCGCACCGATCGAGAGCCGGTCCAAGCTGACCGCGGCCATGCGCGGCCTTGGCGGGACGTGCCCGTCCTGCGGGCGGGGGCGGCTTCTGCACCGCTATCTGAAGGTCGTCGAGCGCTGCGACCACTGCGGCGAGGCGTACGGCCACCTGCGCGCCGACGACGCGCCACCGTGGATGACCATCTTCATCACCGGCCATATTGTCATTCCGCTGGCGCTGAGCGTCGAGCAGACGTACCAGCCGCCGATGTGGCTGCACATGACGCTGTGGCCGGCGCTGGCGCTGGCGCTCGTCCTGGCGCTGCTGCCGCGCTGCAAGGGCGTCATTCTGGGCATGCTGTGGGCCACCGACGCCCGCGAGGCGGAGCACGCCGGCACCGGCCAGGGGTAACAGGTCAGGGCCGGGCGTCGCCCTGACCGTCCCTCTCGGCGAACACCCGCTGCGCGATGGCGAGGCCGTTCACCGTCGCCGGGAAGCCGGCGTAGACCGAGAGGTGGATCATGATCTCCACGATCTCCTCGCGCGTCACGCCGACGTTCAGCGCGGCGGCCACGTGCACCGCGAGTTGCGGCGCGCAGGTGCCCATGGCGCCGAGCGCGGCGATGGTGGCGATTTCCCGGCTGCGCAGGTCCAGACCGGGGCGCGTGTAGACGTCGCCGAACGGATACTCGACCATCAACCGGGCGAAGTCCGGGGCGATCTCCCGCATGGCGGCGACCACGTGTTCGCCGGCGGCGCCGTCGACCTCCTTCAACTTGGCGAGGCCGCGTCGGTAGCGTTCGTCGTCCATCTATTCTCCCCTTCATGCCGCGATGGGTCATGCCTGGGGCGAGCGTAACCGACGCGACGCGCGGGCGCGACACGCAGATGATGGTCGTACGAAAGGTCGCAGATGCCGGATCGGCCGAAGGTCAGGCCCCTCAGCCCTCGCGTCCCAGCGACTCCATCAGCTCGCGCCATTCGCGCTTGGACAGGCCGCTGGTTTCCTGGGTGACGGGTTCGCCAGCCAGCATGCGCGTCACGATGCCCAGCCCGCTGCGCGACAGGTGCGCGCCGCCCATGCGGTACTCGGTGAACGACTCGTACACCGCCGGGACCCACCGCTTGACCATGTCCAGCATCGCCTCGGCGTAGACGCGGATCTCGTACTGGGCGTGTGGGTCGGCGCGCAGGGACAGGAAGTGCAGCAGATTGTGCAGGTCCACCTTCCAGTACCACTGGGTGTAGAAGTTCAGCGGCAGGTTCATGCGCGCCAGTTCGCGCGCCAGCCCCTGGCGCTGCTCGTCGACGACGCTGCCGTCCTCGCGCGCGTTCAGCAGTTCCTCGTAGTGCGCGTAGCAGGTTTCCGAGTCCGTGCGCAGGATGTCGAGCACGCGCGCGGCCTCGGCCCCCTCCAGCACGTCGCCGCGCCCCTGGCGGTTGTTGCTGGACTGCGCCCCCAGATGCTCCGGCGCCGGCACGTAAAACTCGCGGTCGAGGATGGAATAGCGCGCGGAGTACTCGTTGACGTTGGCGGTGCGGTGGCGGATCCACTGCCGCGCCACGAAGATGGGCAGCTTCACGTGGAACTTGATCTCGCACATCTCGAAGGGCGTCGAGTGGCGATGGCGCATCAGATACTTGATCAGGCCGGCGTCCTCGCTGACCTTCTTGGTGCCCTTGCCGTAGGACACACGGGCCGCCTGGACCACCGCCGCGTCGTCGCCCATATAGTCGATGACCCGGACGAAACCGTGGTCGAGCACCTGGACCGGCTCGTACAGGATCTCTTCCAGCGCCGGGACGGTGGCGCGGCGGGTCTCGAAGGAGGTCGCGCGCGCGCGGTCGATCTCGGCGCGCTGATCGGGCGTGATCGGCATGGGTGCTCCAGCATCTTGGGTGCCGCACTCTAACGCGGACGCCAGCCCTAGGCCAGAGGACAGCGCTGCCACGCATTTATCGGTGGCCTACCCGCTCGCTCCCCTTTCATCGCGCTGCGGAAATGCCTATATTGGGGATGCCGGTTCGCCGGCTATGGCGATAAACGCTCTGTGGAATAAGCGTTGCGGACCCGGGGGCGGTACCCGGCGCCTCCACCATTCACCCGCCTGACCTTCGCTGGGGGACAGGGGAACGGGCCGATGGGGGCGAAACAGGATCGACGCGCGTGGTAAAGGCAGGGTCTTTGCTCGGCATGGTTCCGCCGTTATCGGGCCATTGCAATAGTTGCCAACGACAACGTTGCTCAGGTTGCCGTCGCTGCCTAACGGCGGTTACGGTAACCGAACCTGAATCCCTGAGGGGTAGCACCTGAAGGTGGGGCCGCGGGCCGCCTAGCAACAGAAGGCCCGCACTTCATGTCCGGGGGAGACGGTCGCCCAATGGCGAAAGAGCAGTTGCGGTATGACAGGATGGTCGAAACCGCCCTCCGGGGCGTCGTCCGCGAGGCGATGAAGGAGGTGGCCGACCGTGGCCTGCCCGGCAACCATCACTTCTATCTGACCTTCCGTTCCTCCTATCCCGGCGTCGAGATCCCCGATTATCTGCGTTCGCAATACCCGAACGAGATGACGATCGTCCTGCAGTTCCAGTACTACGGGCTGGAGGTGGACGACGACGGATTCGCGGTGACGCTCAGCTTCAACAACGTGCACGAGCGGCTGGTCATTCCCTATGCCGCCATCACCACCTTCGCCGACCCGTCGGTGAACTTCGCCCTGCAGTTCCAGCCCGCCGCCCCCGCCGAATCGGCCGAGGTCGCGGCACTCGCCCCCCGCCCCGCGCCCGAGCGCGCGGACAAGGAGGAGGCGAAGCCGAAGCTCGTCAAATCCGGCGACAAGGCCGCCGAGGAGGAGCCGAAGCGCGGCGAGGTCGTCACCCTGGACGCCTTCCGGAAGAAGTAAGCCGCCATGGCCAGCGATTTCGCCGACCTCGTCTGCGAAATCCTGACGCCCATGGGCGACGTCCGCGCGCGGCGGATGTTCGGCGGCTGGGGCGTGTACCTGGACGGCGTGATGTTCGCGCTGATCGCCGACGACACCCTGTACTTCCGTTCCGACGAGCGTACGCGTACGGCGTACGAGGCCGAAGGGCTGCCGCCCTTCCAGCCTTTCCCCGACAAACCCATGCGGATGCCCTACCACCGCGCGCCCGACTCGGCGCTGGACGACGGCGCGGAACTGCTGGCCTGGGCCCGCCCCGCCTTCGAGGCGGCGTTGCGGGCGCGGGCGGCCAAGCCGAATCGGAAGAAGACGGCCCGCGCGGACGCGTGACGTTGGGTTTTCGGCTTTGGCCTCAACCCATACTACGGTGCCGTCGTAGGTTGGGTTGAGCGCCAGCGAAAACCCAACGGCGGTGTCCGCCTCAGATATTCTCCGCCATGTGGACCGTGGCGTTGTTCGCCTGGGTGGTGCCGGTGCGCTGGCGGATCTGCCGGGCGAAGCGTACGGGGTTCGGCAGATGGCCGAGCAGCCGGCCGATGCCGCCCAGGCGCGCCGTCGCCTGCCCCACACTCATCACGTCGGCCAGACGGCGGTCCAGGAAGGCCCACGTATCCTCATGCCCCTCCGACTGGTCGTCGAGCCAGTAGAAGGTGGTGGCGCTCAGCACGGCGGCCAGCATGGCGCGCTTGGTGTAGTGGTTGAAGTCGGTGGCGGTGTCGCCGGCGGCGAACCACATGGCGTCCACCGTGCGGTAGAGCATGCGCAGGCCCGCCGCCACGTTCTGCGGCATGGCGAGGTAGGCGAGCAGACGCCGCTTGGCCTCGCGGTGCGGCTCCAGCACCTCGAAATGCGTGCGCACGGCAAGGCGGATGCGGTCGCCCGTGCGCATTTCGGCCAGCGGGTGCCTGTCCATCTCCTCCAGCATGCGCCGGTCGGTCCAGTTGCCGAAATGCTCGACCAGTTCCGGCACGCCGCCGGGGAAGGCGCGGTGCACCATCACCATGTCCTGGCCGGCCATGCGGGCGCCGTCGCGCAGCGCCAGATCGCTCCAGCCGTCGAACACGACGTTCGGCAGCGTCGCCAGCAGGATCTCGTCCCGCATCGCGTCCATGGCCGATTCGGGCGCCGACTCGGGCGCCATCTCCGGCGCGGTGGGCGTGTCCATCGTCATTCCCCTTCCCCCTCAAGCTCCGCCAGCAGAGCCTGCACATGGTGCGCCTCCTCGTTGAAGGCCAGAAGGCGCAAATCCGGCATGCGATCGATATAGAGGACGCCGTCGAGGTGGTCGACCTCGTGCTGCACGACGCGGGCGTGAAACCCCTCCGCCTCGCGCTCGATCGGCGCGCCGTCGAGGCCGACTCCGCGGTAGCGGATGCGGACGAATCGGGGCACCAGCCCGCGCATGCCCGGCACCGACAGGCAGCCCTCCCACCCCAGTTCCGTCTCGTCGTCCAGCGGCTCGACCTCCGGGTTGATCAGCACCGTCTGCGGCACCGATTCGCCGCCGGCGCGGTCGGCCGGCACGCGGAACACCACCATGCGCAGGCCGTTGTGCACCTGCGGGGCGGCCAGTCCCACGCCGGGGGCGTCGATCATCGTTTCGATCATATCGGCGGCGAAGCGCCGGATTTCCGGGTCGGTCGGGTCACGCACCGGCTCCGCCGGGGTGCGCAGCACCGGGTGCCCCATGCGGGCGATCTTGAGAAGGGCCATGGCCCATTATCTGGGAGATCCGGCGGCCCCGGCAACCGCGCCGGTGACGCATTTACGCCCCAATCGCCGCAAACTCTTCCCATCGCCGTCGAAGCGTGATACACAACGGCCAATCAGAGGGGTGCGCCCGGCTGCGCATCCCCTTCATTGCTTTTCCAAAATGCCGGCCCCGCCTGGGGCTGCCTAGAAGGGGTGACGGTCAACCGTGCAAGTTCTGGTCCGTGACAACAACGTCGATCAGGCCCTCCGCGCGCTGAAGAAGAAGATGCAGCGCGAGGGCATTTTCCGGGAAATGAAGCTGCGCCGGAATTACGAGAAGCCCTCGGAGAAGCGCGCGCGTGAGAAGGCGGAGGCGGTGCGCCGCACCCGCAAGCTTCTGCGCAAGCGCATGGAGCGCGAGGGCTACTAGTCGCCGGGTCGTGCCGGGCGCGTTTGACGCGCCGGCAGGATCGACGAAGTTTCGCCGGCCGCCCCGCGCTTGCGCGTGGGCGGTTTTTGGCGTGTCTGCCCCACCCCAATCTTCGGAGGCCCGGTTGAGCGCCACCAAGGACATCCGGCGCATCACCGCCCCGGAGCTGCGCGCGCGCAAGGGCGGCGAGCCCATCGTCTGCCTCACCGCCTACACCGCCCCCATGGCGCGGCTGCTCGACGGCCACGTCGACCTGCTGCTGGTCGGCGACTCGCTGGGCATGGTGGTGTACGGCTTCGACTCCACGCTGCCCGTCACGCTGGACATGATGATCGCGCACGGCGCGGCCGTGGTGCGCGGCTCCCGGCGCGCCTGCGTCGTCATCGACCTGCCGTTCGGCAGCTACCAGGAATCGCCGGGCCAGGCCTTCCGTAACGCCGCCCGCGCCATGGCCGAGACCGGCGCCCAGGCGGTGAAGCTGGAGGGCGGCGCGGAGATGGCCGAGACGGTGGCCTTCCTGGCGGCCCGCGGCATCCCCGTGCTGGGCCACGTCGGGCTGATGCCGCAGTCGGTCAACAGTCTGGGCGGCTATCGGGCGGTGGGCCGCGACGACGCCATGGCCGCGCGCATCCGCGCCGACGCCCACGCCATCGCCGAGGCCGGCGCCTTCGCCGTGGTGATCGAAGGCACCGTGGAACCGCTGGCCCGCGCCATCAGCGCCGAGCTGCCGGTCCCCACCATCGGCATCGGCGCCTCGCCCGCCTGCGACGGGCAGGTTCTGGTCAGCGACGACCTGTTCGGCCTGTTCGCCGACTTCACGCCGAAGTTCGTCAAGCGCTACGCCGACCTGGGCAAGGCGGTGTCGGTCGCGGCCGAGCAATACGCCGCCGACGTGCGGGCGCGCCGCTTCCCCGGCACCGAGCACTGCTTCGGGGTGAAAAAGGGGTAACCCCGGCGCTTGGCGCGACGCCCCCTGGTGGGGTACGGTCGGGGCGGACCCAGCCTTCGCCCGGGAGACGGAACCATGCCGCCGAACCTGCGCGCCATCGCCTTCGCCATGCTGCTCGCCACGGCGGCCCCGCCAGCGCACGCCGCCGATCCCGCGAAGACGGCGAAGCCCGCCACCATGACCGATGAGGAGTACGCGGGCTTCGCCTGCATGACCGGCGGCGCCATCGCCGGCTCCGCGGCGGTGCTCGCCGGCAGCGCCTACATCATCGCCACGGGCGGCGCCGGCGCGGCCGGGGCCGCCGGTTCGGCATCGGTGCTGGCCGTGCCGCTGCTGGTGGCGACCATCGCCGCCGGCTGCACCACCGGCCAGATCATGGCCCCGGCCATCGCCCTGCTCCAGCGTAAGGGCGAGCGCGTCGTGCAAGACCTCGAAGCAAAGCTGGACGAGGCGTTCGACAAGAAGCGGTGATTCCGTAGGTTGGGTTGAAACCCAACATCACCGCCATGCCGGCTGCGTTGGGTTTCAACCCAACCTACAAATCCAACGGAGTGCCAAGGGAGCGCGAGGGGACGGCGTCCCCTCGCAACCCTTTACGCTCAGTGGTCCATCGACTTGACGACTTCCTCGGTGACCTTCTTGGCGTCGCCGAAGAGCATCATGGTGTTGGGGCGGAAGAACAGCTCGTTCTCCACGCCGGCATAGCCCGACGCCATCGAACGCTTGATGAAGAACACCGTCTTGGCCTTCTCCACGTCCAGGATCGGCATGCCGTAGATGGCCGAGGACGGGTCGGTCTTGGCCGCCGGGTTGGTCACGTCGTTGGCGCCGATCACGAACGCGACGTCCGCGGAGTTGAAGTCGCGGTTGATGTCCTCCAGCTCGAACACCTCGTCGTACGGCACGTTGGCCTCGGCCAGCAGCACGTTCATGTGGCCGGGCATGCGGCCGGCGACCGGGTGGATGGCGTACTTGACGTCGACGCCTTCCTTCTTCAGCAGGTCGGCCATCTCGCGCAGCGCGTGCTGCGCCTGCGCCACCGCCATGCCATAGCCGGGGACGATGATCACCGACTGGGCGTTCTTCATGATGTAGGCCGCGTCCTCCGGCGAACCGGCCTTGACCGAGCCGCGCTCCGCCCCGCCGCCGGCCGCCGGGCCGGCCGTCTCGCCGCCGAAGCCGCCGAGAATGACGTTGAAGATCGAGCGGTTCATGCCCTTGCACATGATGTAGGACAGGATCGCGCCCGAGGAGCCGACCAGGGCGCCCGTGATGATCAGCAGGTTGTTCTGCAGCGTGAAGCCGATGCCCGCCGCCGCCCAGCCGGAATAGCTGTTCAGCATCGAGATCACCACCGGCATGTCGGCGCCGCCGATGGGCAGGATCAGCAGGAAGCCCAGCGCTAGCGCCACCAGGATGATCAGCCACATCGCCGTGTCGGCGTTGGACTGCACCAGCCAGATGATCAGCAGAATCGTCAGCACGCCCAGCGCGGCGTTCAGGTGGTGCTGGTAGGGGAAGACCAGCGGCTTGCCGCTGACCAGGCCCTGCAGCTTGGCGAAGGCGACGATCGAGCCGGTGAAGGTGATGGCGCCGATGGCGGTGCCCAGCGCCATCTCGATCAGCGAACCCTTGGCGATGGCGCCGCGGATGCCGATGGCGTAGGCCTCCGGCGCGTAGTAGGCGGCGAGCGCCACGAACACGGCGGCCAGACCGACCAGCGAGTGGAAGGCGGCGACGAGCTGCGGCAGCGCCGTCATCACGATGCGCTTGGCGATCAGATAGCCGGCGCCGCCGCCGATGGCGATGCCCAGGACGATCATCCAGTACGACTGCACCAGCGGCAGCGCCAGCGTGGTGACGATGGCGATGGCCATGCCGACCATGCCGTACAGGTTGCCCTGACGCGAGGTCTCCGGGCTGGACAGGCCGCGCAGCGCCATGATGAAGCAGACCGACGCGACCAGATAGAGGAGGGCCGAGAGCGCTTCCATCTTACTTGCCCTTCTTCTTGAACATGCTCAGCATGCGCTGGGTGACCAGGAAGCCGCCGAAGATGTTCACCGAGGCGAGGATCACGGCCAGGAAGCCCATGACCTTGGAAAAGCCGAAGCCCATCGGGCCGGCGGCGATCAGCGCGCCGACGATGATGACCGACGAGACGGCGTTGGTGACGGCCATCAGCGGCGAGTGCAGCGCCGGCGTGACGCGCCACACCACGTAATAGCCGACGAAGCAGGCCAGCACGAACACCGTCAGGCCGGTGATGAAGAAGTCGCCGTGGCCGGCGGCCTCGGCGGCCGGGCCGGCTTTCGCCGCCAGCTGCGCGGCCAGCGAATCCGCCTGTTGCGACAGCACCGCGAGGTTCGCCTTCAATTCGGCGATGCGGTTAGCCAGTTGGGTCTGGTCCATGGGGAGTGTCTCCTCAGGCGGACTGGAAGGCCGGGTGGACGACCTGGCCGTCGCGGGTCAGCGCGATGGCCTTGACGATCTCGTCGTCCCAGTTCACCGCCACGCCCTTTTCCTTGTCGTGCAGCGACTGGATGAGGGCCAGCAGGTTCTTGGCATAGAGCAGCGAGGCGTCGACCGCCACGCGCGCGGGATAGTTGGTGTGGCCGACGATGGTCACGCCGTTGGCCGTCTTCACCACCTCGCCGGGCCTGGAGCCTTCGACGTTGCCGCCGCGCTCCACGGCCAGATCGACGATGACCGAGCCGGACTTCATCGAGGCCACGTGCTCGGCCGTCAGCAGCACCGGGGCCTTGCGGCCGGGGATCAGCGCCGTGGTGATGACGATGTCCTGCTTCTTGATGTGCTCGGCGACCAGGGCCGCCTGCTGGCGCTTGTAGTCGTCCGACATCTCCTTGGCGTAGCCGCCGGAGGTCTCGGCCTGCTTGAATTCCTCGTTCTCGACGGCGACGAAGCTGCCGCCCAGCGACTGCACCTGCTCCTTCACCGCCGGGCGCACGTCGGTGGCCGAGACGATGGCGCCCAGGCGCTTGGCCGTGGCGATGGCCTGCAACCCGGCGACGCCGACGCCCATGATGAAGGCCTTGGCCGGCGGCACGGTGCCGGCGGCGGTCATCATCATCGGGAAGGGCCGCGCGAACTCGCTGGCCGCGTCCACCACCGCCTTGTAGCCGGCGAGGTTGGCCTGGGACGACAGCACGTCCATGACCTGCGCGCGGGTGATTCGCGGCATGAACTCCATGGCGAAGGCGTTGACGCCGGCCTCGGCGTAGGCCTTGACCGCGTCGCGGCTGTCGTGCGGGTTGAGGATGGCGATGAGCAGCGCGCCGCGCCGGATCAGCGCCAGCTCGTCCACCTCGCCCTCGCCGGCCAGCAGCGGGCGCTGCACCTTCAGCACGACGTCGGCGTCGACCAGCGTTGCCGCCTCGTCCGCCGCGACAGTGGCGCCGGCGTCGGCATAGGCCTGATCGGCGATGTTCGCCCCGGCCCCCGCACCGCTCTCCACCACCACGTCGAGGCCGAGGGCCTTAAGCTTCTTCACCGTTTCCGGCGAGGCCGCGACGCGCAGCTCACCGGCCCGTCGCTCCTTCGGTATGGCGACTTTCATTGTGACTCTCCCTGCCGCGAAGTGTCCGAGCCGTAGGCAATCGGCACGAGACTAGGCATGTTTGCCGGATTTGGCTCCGTTTGTGAAGCCACCCCGGCCCCCGACGCGCATATGCGGTTGAGGCGGCGCACCATACAGAGAGCGGCCGGGTTTGTGACCTACTCCAAAGGGTGGGATTTTTCGGACTTGACTTCGACCGCGAGGGTGAACTCGTCGATTCGCGGCAGGTACGAAAGGCCCCGCCGCATCGCCCAGGTGCTCACCTCGTGGTACAGCGGCAGCAGGGCCGCGTCCTGCATGGCCATGTCCGATGCCTCGCCCAGCAGTCCGCCGCGCTCCACCGGGTCCATGGCGCTCGACGCACGCTCCAGCAGCGCGTCGAGCGCCGCGTTGGAATAGAGGCCGCGGTTGAGCAGCCCGCGCTGGCGCGCCGGGTCGCGCGTGGCCAGCAGCGCCACCATCATGTCCGAGGTTTCTCCGGTGTCGGTGCCCAGGCCCGCCATCAGCGCGCTGAATTCTAGCCGGCCGGCGCGCGGGAAGAACTGCGCGCTGGGCAGCTCCTCCACCCTGGTCGCGATCCCCGCCCGCGACAGCATGACGCCGATGCTGCGCGCCACCGCCGCCGCGTTGACGTAGCGGTCGCTGGGCACGTGCAGCGTCAGGGCGAATCCGTCGGGCCAGCCGGCCTCGGCCAGCAGCTGGCGCGCCCCTTCCGGGTCGTGCGCCTCGGGCCGCAGGCGCGGGCTGACGCCGGGGAAGCCGTCGGGCAGCATCTGCCCGGCCGGGATCGCCAGCCCTTCCAGCACCTGTTCGGCGAGTTGCGGCCGGTTGATCGCCTTCGACAGCGCCCGGCGCACCCGCGCGTCGCGCAGCGGGTTGCGGTCCAGCGGCTTGCCGGCGCGGTCGGTGACGAAGGGCGACCGGTCGCGCCCGCTGTCCAGCCCCAGGTAGACGAGCCGGCCGGACAGCCCGCTCACCACCGTCACCGCCGGATCGTGGCGCAGCCGCAGCGCGTCGGCCGGCGGGACCTGGGCGATCACCTGCACCGTCCCGCCCAGCAGGGCCGCCACGCGCGCCGCCGGCCTGGGCAGCACGCGGAAGCTCACCCGCCGCCAGGGAGGGGGGCCGGCCCAATAGCCGTCGAAGGCGGTCAGCTCGATCGCCTCGCCGCGCCGCCAGCGCGCCAGCCGGTAGGGACCGCTGCCCACCACCGCGGCGCCGCCGTCGAACGCCTCGCGGGCGGCGCCGGCCAGCCGTTCCGGAATGATGGCGACGTGCGCCAGCAGCGCCGGCAGCACCGGTTCCGGCCGTTTGGTGGTGAGGAAGACGGTCAGGTCGTCGACCGCCCGCGCGTCGACCAGCCCCGCGATGCGGGCGAGGTACGGGTTGGGGCTGTCGGTCGGCCGGGCGGCGCGCTTCAGGCTGGCCACCACGTCGGCGGCGCGCAGCGGGGCGCCGTCGTGGAAGCGGACCCCGGCGCGCAGCGTGAACACCCAGGCGGTCTCGTTGATCGCCTCCCACCGTTCAGCGAGGCCGGGCTGTAGGCGCAGCCGGTCGTCGGTGCGCGTCAGGGCGTCGAAGATGTGGCGGGCCACCACGACGTTCGGCGTGAAGCCCTGATAGTGCGGGTCGAGCGTGGTGATGTCGGAGCCGAAGCCGATCGCCAGATCCTTCGGCACCGCGTCCTCCGCCGCCGCATCCCGCGCCGCCACGCCCAGCGGCGCGAGCGCCAGCAGGGCCGCCAGCAGGACCTGGCGGAGACAGTGGAGGACACGGTCGGGAAACGGCGGCATCGGCGGAAGATCACCACGCGAAAGTCAGCGATCCGTCAGCGTGCACGAGATAACCCACGGCTGGAAAGCATTCCCCGATGCGAAGCACCCCCTGAGGCCTTGCGCCGCACGCGCGCAGACGCGCCCCGTGACAACCGCCCGCGGTTGCAAGCGCGCCGCTTGCCATCGGCGGGGCGCCCCGATATCGTCGCCCGCCTCAGCGCGACCCGATCACCCCGTGAGGCCGGCGTCGAAAGCCCCTCTGGAGACACGGACATGACGGACACCACGAACGACGTTCAGGGCATCGCCGCCGCCCAGCTTCGCAGCATTATCGAGCGCGTCGAGCGCCTCGAGGAGGAGAAGAAGGGCCTTGCCGACGACATCCGCGACATCTTCGCGGAGGCCAAGGGCCAGGGCTTCGACATCAAGATCATCCGGCAGATCATCAAGCTGCGCAAGATGGACCAGAGCGACCGGCAGGAGCAGGAGACGCTGCTCGACCTGTACAAGGCCGCGCTGGGCATGGATTGACGCGCCGACCGTGGTGTTGGGCCGCCCTTCGGTTGGCCCAACATTCCGTTGTCATTCGGCCGCCACCGCCAGCCGCGCTCCCGCCAGATCGCGCACCACGTTGCCGATCAGCCGGGCCCCCACCCCGCCCTCCAGCGTGAGGATGGACTCGGGGTGGAACTGCACCGCCGCCACCGGATGGTGCCGGTGCTCCAGCGCCATCACCAGCCCGTCCGCCGTCTCCGCCGTCACCCGCAGCGCGTCGGGCAGCGTTTCCCGCCGCGCGAACAGCGAGTGGTAGCGGCCCACCGCGAAGCGCTCGGGCAGGCCGTCGAACAGCCGGCCGCCCAGCACCCGCACCTCCGACGCCTTGCCGTGCACCGGTTCCGGCAGCACGCCCAGACTGGCGCCGAACCGCTCGGCGATGCCTTGCAGGCCGAGGCAGACGCCGAACACCGGAACGCCCAGCGCCAGGGCGGCGTCCAGCGTGCCGGCCACGTCGAACTCCGCCGGCCGCCCCGGCCCCGGCGACAGCAGGACGAGGTCCGGCCGCGTCTCGGCCAGCGCCGCGCGAGCGTGGCAGTGGCGCAGCGTCGTCACCTCCGCCCCGGTCTGCCGCACGTAATCGGCCAGCGTGTGGACGAAGCTGTCGTCATGGTCGACCAGCAGCACCCGCCGCCCCCGGCCCGGCGACTCGGCGGCCACGGCCGCGGGGCTGGTGGGTGCCGTGCCGCGGATGGCGTCGAAGAAGGCGGCGGCCTTCAGCCGGCATTCGGCGTCCTCGGCGTCCGGGTCGCTGTCGGCCAGCAGCGTGGCGCCGACGCGCACGAAGGCGACGCCGTCCCGCATGCGGATGGTGCGCAGCGTCAGCCCGGTGTCGAGCCCGCCGTCGAAGCCCAGCCGCCCGAACGCCCCGCCGTACCAGCGGCGCGGGCTGGCCTCGACATCCTCCAGGAACTGCATGGCGCGGCGCTTGGGCGCGCCGGTGACGGTGACCGCCCAGGTGTGCGTCAGGAAGGCGTCCAGCGCGTCGAGTCCGCCGCGCAACGTCCCTTCCACATGGTCCACCGTGTGGATCAGGCGGGAGTACAGCTCGATCATCCGCCGGCCGAGCACGCGCACCGAGCCGGGCTCGCACACGCGCGCCTTGTCGTTGCGGTCGACGTCCGTGCACATGGTCAGCTCGGCCGCGTCCTTGGCCGAGTTCAGCAGCGTCAGCACCTGCGCCGCGTCGCCCAGCGCGTCCGCACCGCGGGCGATGGTGCCGGAGATCGGGCAGGTCTCGACCCGCCGCCCGGACACCCGCACGTACATCTCCGGGCTCGCCGCCACCAGGAATTCGCCGTGCCCCAGGTTGATCAGCGCCTCGTACGGCGCCGGGTTGGCGCGCAGCAGGCGGCGGAACACGGCGGACGGCTGGTCGGCGCAGGGCTCGGCGAAGGTCTGGCCGGGCACCGCCTCGAACAGGTCGCCACGGCGGAAGGCGTCCTTGGCCGTCTCCACCACCGCCTGATAGGCGCCGGGGGCGTGGTCGTGCGCGGGGGCGGCGTTGGTGGTCGGGCGGTAGGCGTGCGCGGTCCCGCCGCCGGGCACGCCGGCCATCGTGGCGCCCTCCACCGCGAAGGCGTAGGCGACGCGCAGCGTCACGCCTGCCGCCGGATCGGCGACCAGTACCTCGTCCGGCAGGTAGAGCACGAGGTCGCGCTGGTCGTCCGGCCGCTCCAGGCGCTTGGTGACGGGCTCGAACTGGAAGGCGAGGTCATAGGCGAAGGCGCCGTACAGGCCGAGGAACGGGTCGTCGGGCACCGCGAAGGCGCCGCGCAGCGCCCGCAGCACGGTGAAGACGGAGGGCTGGCGGCTGCGCTCCTCCTCGGCGAAGCGGCCCTGCGGCCGGCGCACCAGGGCGGACAGGCG
>DASWVP010000612.1:0-1659 GCA_036401175.1 Azospirillum sp.
CGCCGGCGCGCAACGCCGCCAGCGCCGGGTCGCGGGGGGCGCCGGGGTGGAAGCGCGCGCAGTCGACGCCGTTCGGCACATAGACCACGGACGGCGGCGCCAGCCGCCACTGGTCGCGCGCGATGCGCTCCAGCGTGCGCGACGGAACGATGACGCGCGTGCGCCGGCCGAGCGCCAGCCGCCGCAGCCACACCCGCCGGGGAAGCTGCCGCCCGTCCGCCTCCTCCGGGCCGAAGCCGTCCTCGAAGTGCAGGTGATGGCCGACCGGCCACAGCCGGTGGGCCAGGGCCCATTCCACCGCCCCCCAGTTCTGCGTGATCAGCGCGTCGGGGCGCCGCTCGTGCAGGACGCGGGCGAAGCGCATCAGGTTGCCGGGGTCGAGCGCCCGGCCCTTGCGCGCCGGCACCGTCACCAGATCGACGCGGAGCGCCGGGTCGAGCCGGCCGGCACAGGTGAAATCACCGTCCATCGCCACGATGGTGTGCCGGTACTTGGGGCCCAGACGGTTGGCGACCTTGGTGAACCGCACCTCCGGCCCGCCGATGCCGAAGCTCGGGAACACGTGCAGGAGGTGACGGGGCGGGGCGTCAGCCGGCATGGGCGGCCGTGGGGACCGGTGGAAAGGCGCGCTCGGTGAAACGCTCGCGGACGGCGACCGGCCGCCAGCCGAGGTCGGATTTGGCGTCCGCCGTGTCGAAGCGCGCGACCATGCCGCGCGACGCCAGATCCCCCCACGCGGGGAAGGGGGCGTCGCGCCGCCCGGCGGCGATCTTGATCACCCACTTGCCTACCTCCTCGGCGTAGAGGAGCGGCAGGGCGCGGGGATGGAAGCGCAGCGGCCGGCCCTGGCGGGCGGCCAGCGCCGCGGTGTATTCGCGCGCCGTCAGGCGCACGTCGCCCACGAGGTTGTACGCCTTGCCCAGCACGCCGTCGGCCACGGCGGCGCGCGCCACCGCGTCGGCCACGTCCTCCACCAGCACGAGCGGCAGCGGGTTGACGCCGCGGTTCCAGCCAAGGCAGTGCTGCTCCCGGTAATAGAAGCCGATGCCGCTGTGGAAGGGCATGCCGTCCCGGCCGATCACCACGCCGGGCCGCAGGACGACCACCGGCAGCCCGCGCGTGCGGTGCCATTCGGCCAGCAGCCGCTCGGCCTCCGCCTTGGCGCGGGTGTAGCCGTCGCGGCGGTCGGCGCGCGGATCGGGCGGCGTCGCCCCGGTCACCGTGTCGCGGCGGTTGCCCAGCGCCAGCGCGGCGATGCTGCTGACGTGGACGAGGCGTTCGGTGCCGGCGTCCAGGCAGGCTTCGGCGACCGTGCGCGCGCCGCCGACGATCGCCCGCTCCAGCGCCGGCCACGTCTCCGCCCCGCCGCCGTGCGCCAGGTTCACCACCACGGACACGCCGGCCACGGCCCGCCGCGTGGCGGCCTCGTCCTGGACGTCCCCGCGCAGGACCGTCACCTGGGGATGCGCCAGTTCGGCCGGCAGGTTGTCCACCCGGCGCGCCATCACCGCCACCCGCCGCCCTTCGCGGCACAGCGCGGACACCACGTGCCGGCCGATGAAGCCGGTGCCGCCGATGACCAGCGCGTCGGCCGCGCGGTTGCTCAGGACGGCGAGCGCCGCCGGTGCGGGCGCGTGGACCGGGGCGGGCGCCGCGGCG
>DASWVP010000613.1:0-6989 GCA_036401175.1 Azospirillum sp.
GGAGACGCTGGGCATGCTCGACGTGCTCCAGCAGAACCAGCCGGACCTGGAGGGCTGGCCGGAATTCCGCGCGCTGCGCGGCGCCGCGCGCGTGCTGGCCGGCGACCTGGACGGCGCGCGGGAGGACCTGAACCACCCCGGCCTCGCCAACAGCGCCGAGGCCGCGCTGTGGCGCGGCGCCATCGCCGCCCAGCAGAACGACGGGCCGAAGGCCGCCCGCGACTTCAAGACCGGCGGCCCCATCCTCGCCAAATACCCGGACCCGCTGCTGTCCAAGCTGGCGCTGCTGGCCGCCGAGACCGCCCTGCGGGCCGGCGACGTGAACGAGGGCAAGCGCTGGCTCGACCGCGTCGAGCAGAAGATCGGCACCGAAGCGAACGAGCGGGCGGACATGCAGTACCTGCGCGGCGAGCAGTACCGCCAGCAGGGCGAGGTGGCGCACGCGCGCGAGGAGATGACGGCCGCCTTCAACAGCCTCGACCGCTATTACCGGGCCAAGGCCGGTCTGGCGCTGGTCAACCTGGAGGTGGCGGAGGGCCGCATGTCGCCGGCCAACGCGGCGGAACAGCTCGCCGGCCTGACCTTCACCTGGCGCGGCGACGACCTGGAGATCGCCATCCGCCAGCGCCTGGGCGAGATGCAGATCGCCGGCGGGCAGTACGCCGAGGGCTTCAACACCATGAAGGAGACCGCCGCCCTGGTCGGCGACGGGCCGAAGGCCGAGCAGATCACCAAGGACATGGCCCGCACCTTCGCCGACCTCTACAAGGACGGCGCCTCGCGTCTGCCGACGCTGGAGGCGCTGCAGCTCTACGACCAGTTCCGCGAGCTGACCCCGGTCGGCACGGCGGGCGACGAGATCATCCGCCAGCTGGCCGAACGGCTCATCCAGATCGACCTGCTGGGCAAGGCGTCCGACCTTCTCCAGCATCAGGTGGAATACCGTCTGTCGGGCCAGGACAAGGCGAGCATCGGCACGCGGCTGGCCTCGGTCCGGCTGCTCGACAACAAGCCGCAGGAGGCGCTGAAGGCGCTGGAGCTGAGCAACGTGCCGGGCATCCCCGCCGATCTTCAGCGCGAGCGGCTGGTCATGCAGGCCAAGGCGCTCGCCGAACTGGGTCGCGGCAACGAGGCGCTGCTGCTGCTGGCGCAGGACGACAGCAAGGAAAGCAACCTGCTGCGCGTCGACATCGCGTGGCGGGCGCAGAACTGGGGGCAGGCGGCGGTGGCGCTGGGCAAGATCATCGGCGCGCCCCCGGCCCCCGGCCAGCCGCTGGACGCGAGCGCCTCGCAGCTCGTGCTGAACCGCGCGGTGGCGCTGGCGCTGGCCGGCGACGGCACGGGGCTCAGCCAGCTCCGCAAGGAGTTCGGCACGGGCATGGAAAAGGGTCCGGACGCCGACACCTTCCGTCTGCTGACCCGGCCTGAACAGGCGACCGGCCTGATCGACGTGAACACCATCCGCTCCCGTGTCGCCGAGGTGGACGTGTTCCAGAAGTTCCTCAAGGGCTACCGCAGCCGCACCGCCGGCCAAGCCCAGGACAAGAAGTCCTGAGATAATCCTCCCTCCCCCAGCCCTGCTGGGGGCGTGGAGCCGGTGCCGAAGGCATTCGCGGCAAAGCCGCGAAAGGCGGAGCGCGGTCGCCCGACTTGCGGGCGGCCGTGGAAGGGGCCCACGAAGTGGGAAGGGTGGGGGCAACGGCTTGCCCGAGGATCAGCGGCAACCGGGCTGGCGGATAACGCGCTGATCAAAAACACGAAGATCAGAAGATCAAAAGATCAAAAGGGCTTTCGAGAATCGCGGCTTCGCGCGAAGGGCAAAATCCGGAAAAATTCTTCTGATCTTCTGATCTTTTGATCTTCGTGTTTTAAAGCGTGCTTCCTCTCGCCAGCCGCGACCCTCGCCCGCCTACAACTGCACCTGCGTGCCCAGTTCGACCACGCGGTTGGGCGGGATCTTGAAGAAGTCGGTGGCGCTCACGGCGGTGCGCGACATCACCACGAACAGCTTCTCGCGCCACTGCGCCATCGGCGGCTCCATGCGCGGGATCAGCGTCTCGCGGCCCAGGAAGAAGGAGGTCGCCATCAGGTCGAACTCCAGCCCGAACGCCTTGCACAGCCGCAGCGCCTTGGGAATGTTCGGCTCCTGCGAGAAGCCGTAGCGCACGGTGATGCGGTAGAAGCCCTCGGCCAGCCCCTCGACGGTGACGCGGTCCTTGGCCGGCACGCGCGGCACGTCCTCGACCAGCACGGTCACGAAGACGACGCGCTCGTGCAGGACCTGGTTGTGCTTCAGGTTGTGCAGCAGCGCGATGGGCACCGTGTCGGGGGCCGAGGTCATGAACACCGCCGTGCCCTTCACCCGGTGCACGTCCGACTTGGACTGCCGCTTGATGAACTGCTCCAGCGGCAGCGAGTCCTCGGCCAGCCGGCGCGACAGGATGGCCCGGCCGCGCCGCCACGTCGACATCAGGAACAGCGCGCCGACGGCGATGACCAGCGGCGCCCAGCCGCCCTGCGGGATCTTGATGATGTTGGCGGCGAAGAAGCCGGCATCGACGCTGAGGAAGACGACGCCCGGCACCATGCAGGCGGCGATGCTCCAGTGCCAGCGCCGGCGCGCCACGACCAGCGCCAGCATGGTGGTGATGATCATGTCGCCGGTCACCGCGATGCCGTAGGCGGCGGCGAGGTTGCTCGACGACTGGAACCACAGGACCAGCCCCACGACGCCGGCCAGCAGGCCCCAGTTGGCGCGCGGGATGTAGATCTGCCCGCTTTCCTCGTTGGAGGTGTGGCGGATGTCGAGCCGCGGGCACAGGCCGAGCTGCACCGCCTGCCGCGTGATGGAGAACACGCCGGAGATCACCGCCTGGCTGGCGATCACCGTGGCGGCGGTGGCGAGCACCACCATGGGGTACAGCGCCCAGTCCGGTGCCAGCAGGTAGAAGGGGTTGCGCACCGCCTCCGGCTCGGTCAGCAGCAGCGCCGCCTGCCCGAAGTAATTGAGCAGCAGCGCCGGCAGGACGAGGCCGAACCACGCCACCCGGATCGGCATGCGGCCGAAATGGCCCATGTCGACGTACAGCGCCTCGCCCCCCGTGACCGCCAGCACGACCGAGCCCAGCACCAGGAACGCGTGCCAGCCGTTGTCCCGGAAGAAGTCGACGGCATAGCGCGGGTCCAGCGCCGCCAGGATCTGCGGCGCCTTCACCAGCTCCGCCACGCCCAGCATGGCCAGCACGCTGAACCACACGATCATGATCGGGCCGAACAGCCGGCCAACCTTCGCCGTGCCGTGGCTCTGGATGCCGAACAGGCCCATCAGGATGACCAGCGTCACCGGCACCACGACCTGTTCCAGCGCCGGCTGCGCCACCTCCAGCCCCTCGACGGCCGACAGCACGGAGATGGCCGGGGTGATCATGCCGTCGCCGTAGAACAGCGCGGCGCCGAACACGCCCAGCGCCATCAGCGGCCCCAGGCGGCCGGTGGCGTCGGGCCGGCTCTGCGTCGCCAGCGCCAGCAGCGCCAGGATGCCGCCCTCGCCCTTGTTGTCGGCGCGCATGACGAACGTCACGTACTTGATCGAGACGACGAGGATCAGCGCCCAGAACACCAGCGACATGATGCCGAGGATGTTGGCCGGCGTCAGCGCCAGCCCGTGCTCCCCGTTGAAGCATTCGCGCAGGGTGTAGAGCGGGCTGGTGCCGATGTCGCCGTACACGACGCCGGTCGCGGCGAGCGTGAGCGCGGCGAGGCGACCCGTATCCGGGGCGGCGGCCTTCAAGGGGATGGCGGACATGCGAGGGGGGGTGGACCCGTGGTGGTTGGGAGGAGCCTGTTGCCCGGCGTGCCGGGAGGTGAACGCGGTGCGGCTGCCCTATCCGAAAGGTCGATGTTGCTTCAATGTAACACGCGAAAACGGGGGGCTTGTCAAGCGCTGCGATGCAGCACCGCCTGCGGCAAAGCCGGCCAGGGGTGGCCCGCGCGTTCGGTCAGCGCGGGTGCACGTCGTGGCTGGTGCCGTCGACCAGCGCCTCGTAGTTGTTCTGGCGGACGTCGACCAGATACTGGTCGACCCCCTCGGCCGTCATTCCGGCGGCGCGCAGCATCAGGCCGGCGATCTGCAGGCTGGCCTCCATCGTTTCCGGCACCACGGCCGAGGCGCCGCCCTTTTCCAGCACCCGGCGCTGGCTCAGGTCGTGGGCGCGGGCGATGATCGGCAGGTCGGGGGCGGTGCGCCGGATGCACTCCACCGCCTTTTCCGCCATGCGCGGGCGGTTCAGCGTGATGGCCGCGGCGTGGGCGCGGCCGATGCCGGCGGCGCGCAGCACGCCTTCCTGGCTGGCGTCGCCGTAATAGACGGGCATGCCGCGGTCGCGCGCCCGCGACACGCGCTGCGGGTCGAGGTCGAGCGCGACCCACGGGATGTCGTGCGCGCTCAGCACCCGCGCCACCGCGCGGCCGACCCGGCCGTACCCGGCGATCACCACGTGGCGCTTCAGGTCGCTGGTCTCGACGGGGAAGCGCTCCAGGCCCCATTGCCGCTCGACCCGCTTGGCGACGTGGCGGCCCAGCGCGGCCAGCGGCGGGGTCAGCGCCATCGACAGCGCGACGACGGCCAGCAGCGTCTGCCCGTCCTCCACGTCGACGACGCCCAGCACCATCGCCTTGCCGAACACCACGAAGGCGAACTCGCCGCCCTGGCCCAGCAGCAGCGCCACGCGCAACGCCGCCGGCAGCGCCATGCCGAAGGCCAGCGTCAGGCCGAACAGGACCAGCCCCTTGACCGCCAGCAGCCCGAAGGTGAGCGCCAGGATGGACCCCGCCTTGGCGCCCACCAGCGGCAGGTCGATGGACATGCCCACCGTCATGAAGAACAGGCCCAGCAGCAGCCCGCGGAACGGCTCGATGTCGGCCTCTACCTGATGGCGGTAGGCGGTGTCGGCCAGCAGCAGGCCGGCCAGGAAGGCGCCCAGCGCCATCGACATGCCGGCCTCCGCCGTGCCCCAGCCGACGGCCAGCACCAGCAGCAGGTTGGCGGCGGTGAACAGCTCCGGATTGCGGGCCGCCGCGACGTAGCGGTAGGCCGGGCCGACGACGAAGCGGCCGAGCAGGAAGATGACGGCGATCGCCGCCACCGCCTTCACCCCGGCCAGCGCCAGCGCCGCGGGGATGCTCGCCGAATCGCCGGCCAGCAGCGGCAGCAGCGCCAGGATCGGCACCACCGCCAGATCCTGGAAGATCAGCACCGCCACGGCGATGCGGCCGAGGCGCGTCACCGTCTCGCTGCGCTCGGCCAGCATGGTCAGCACGGTGGCGGTGGAGGAGAACGCCAGCGTGCCGCCGACCACCACCGCCGCCGCGGTGTCCAGCCCGGCCGCCCAGGCGGCCCCGCCGAGGATGACCGAGGTGACGAGCACCTGCAAAAAGCCCAGCCCGAAGATGTACCGGCGCATGGCGCGCAGCCGCGTCACCGGCAGCTCCAGCCCGATGGCGAACAGCAGGAAGACGACGCCGAACTCGGCCAGCGTGCGCGTGTCCTCCAGGTCGACCACGGGGCCCGGCGTGTAGGGGCCCAGGATCACGCCGGCCGCCAGATACCCCAGCACCGGCGGGATGCGCAGCCGCTGGAGCAGCGGCACGAGGATGACCGCCGCCAGCAGCAGGAACAGGGCGTCGAACAGGAAGGCGGAATGGGGCATCAGGGGATGGCGCTGGGCGGCTGCGGTCGGGGCGTGGGGGGCCGCACCCTACAGCGTGCCGAAGCTGCGCGCCAGCGATCCGGCGATCAGGTACCAGCCGTCGACCAGAACGAAGAAGATGATCTTGAACGGAATCGCCACCATGGTCGGCGGCAGCATCATCATGCCCATCGACATCAGGATCGACGACACCACCATGTCGATGATGAGGAACGGCAGGAACAGCAGGAAGCCGATCTCGAACGCCCGCTTGATCTCCGAGATCATGAAGGCCGGCACCAGCACCTGGAGCGGCGTCGCCATCGGCTCGGCGATCGGGCCGATGCGGCCCATCTCGACGAACAGCATCAGGTCCTTCTCGCTGGTGTGGCGCAGCATGAACTCGCGGAACGGCGCCACGGCGCGGGTGAACGCCTCGGCCTCGTCGATCTGCTCGGCGATCAGCGGCTGGATGCCCTGCTGGTAGGAGCGTTCCATCACCGGCGCCATGATGAAGAAGGTCAGGAACATCGCCAGACTGACCATCACCGTGTTGGGCGGCACCTGCGGCACGCCCAGCGCCGAGCGCAGGAACGACAGCACGATGACGATGCGGGTGAACGCCGTCATCATGATCAGGATCGACGGCGCCAGCGACAGCACCGTGACCAGCGCCATCATCTGGATGACGCGGCCGGTGGTCGATCCGCCGGCTTCGCCCATGTCGAAGGTCAGGCTCTGCGCCAGCACGGGGCCGGCGGCGGCGCCGATCGCCAGCGCCAGCAGCGCGGCCAGGAAAAGGCGGGTGCGGCTCATGCTCCGGCCCCCCGCGTCTCGCCGGACGGCGCCGGGGCGGTGGGCGAGGGTACGGTCGCAGGCGCAGGCGCGGGCGTGGGCGCGGCGGCGGCCATCGCCTCGCCGAAGGCGGAGCGCACGCCGGTCTCCACCACCGCATCGCCGGTCGGGCTCAGCAGCAGCAGGTGCTCGACGTCGTCGCGGCGGACCAGGACGAGGCGCCGCTTGGCGTCCAGCCCCGCCACCTCGACGATGGACAGGCGCCGCCGACGCGCCGACGCGTTCATGGTGCTGCCGAAGCCGAAGCGGCGCAGCACCAGCGCCAGCACCACGAACAGGGCGATGACGAAGACGAGCGCCAGCGAGAAGCGGAAATACAGGTCGAGGTCCATCACGGCTCTTCGTCGGGCGGCTGCGGTGCGCCGCGCCCATAGGCGGCGGCGGCCCGCTGGCGGGCGGTGTGCGGGGTGATCGGCCCGGCCTCGCGCTGGCGGGCGAGCGTCGCCG
>DASWVP010000614.1:0-2444 GCA_036401175.1 Azospirillum sp.
CCAACAGGTCGCGGCCAACAGCCGACGCTGGTGGCGCAACAGCGGGATGCTCCTCAACTCCGTCCTCACGGTCAAATGGGCCGACCAACTTGGACTGCCCAGACTCGCCTGACCTCAATCCCTCCAACCGCCCGGTGCGGATCCGCATGCCGGGTGGTGTGGCAGGGGTGCGATCCTTCGGGATCGCCCCCTATGCCGATTCGGGGAACGGATGATTGACGGGGACTTTCTCCTGCCATACGCTAGCGTATGGTTCAAGAAACGGGGGGATTCCATGACCGCCTTCAAGCCCAGGGATCCGGACTACGCGGCCCGCGTGCGCGACAGCTTCGGCCGGCAGACGATGATGGCGACCATCGGCGCCGAGATCGTGGAGCTGGAGCCCGGCGCCTGCACGCTGAGCATGACCCACCGGCGCGACCTGTGCCAGCAGCACGGCTACCTGCACGCCGGGGTGACCACGACGCTGGCCGATTCGGCCGCCGGCTACGCGGCGTTCAGCCTGTTCCCGGCGGGGTCCTCGGTGCTGACGGTGGAGTTCAAGATCAATCTGATGGCACCGGCCGCGGGCGAACGGTTCCTGGCCCGCGCGCGGGTGGAGCGGTCGGGGCGGACGCTGACCGTCGTGCGCTCGGAGGTGTTCGCGGTCGGCCAGGACGGCGTCGAACGGCCGATCGCGCTGATGCTCGCCACCATGATGTGCCTCGCCGACACGCCCGACGCGTGAGGGTCCGGCTGGCCCGTAGGTTGGGTTGAGCGTCAGCGAAAACCCAACGCCCTTCCCGTCGCGAACACGTTGGGTTTTCGGCTATGGCCTCAACCCAACCTACGGCTGCACGCTCGGCAACAGCCCCTCTCCGGCAAACGCCAGGAACGCGCCGCCGGTGACCAGATCCTTGGCGGCGGCGATGTCCGGGGCCATGCGGCGGTCGTGTTCGCCGAAGGGGACGCGGGCGCGCAGCAGCGCCATGGCGTCGCGCAGCGCCGGACTCGTCGCCAGAGGGGCGCGCAGGTCCACGCCCTGGGCGGACGCCAGCAGTTCGACGGCGACGATGCCGGCGAGGTTGTCGGCCATGTCGGACAGCCGGCGGGCGGCGTGCGTGGCCATGCTGACGTGGTCCTCCTGGTTGGCCGAGGTCGGCAGGCTGTCGACGCAGGCGGGATGCGCCATCTGCTTGTTCTCGCCGGCAAGCGCGGCGGCGGTGACCTGGGCGATCATGAAGCCGCTGTCCAGCCCGCCGTCGCGCACCAGGAAGGGCGGCAGGCCGGACAGGTTGGTGTCCATCAGCAGCGCCGTGCGCCGTTCCGACAGCGCCCCCGTCTCGGCGATCACCAGCGCCAGCACGTCGGCGGCCATCGCCACCGGCTCGGCGTGGAAGTTGCCGCCCGACAGGATCTCGCCGGTGTCGGCGAAGACCAGCGGGTTGTCGGACACGGCGTTGGCCTCGCGCTCCAGCACGCCCGCCGCGAAGCGCAGATGGTCGAGCACGGCGCCCATCACCTGCGGCTGGCAGCGCAGGCTGTAGGGGTCCTGCACCGTGCCGTGCTCGCCCCGATGCGACTCGCGGATGCCGCTGCCGCGCAGCAGCCGGCGGTAGACGGCCGCGACCTCCGCCTGTCCGGGCTGCCCGCGCAGGTCGTGGATGCGGGCGTCGAACGGCCCGTCGCTGCCCAGCGCCGCGTCGACGCTGAGCGCACCCGTCACCAGCGCGGCGGCGAACGCATCCTCGGCCGCGAACAGGCCGAGCAGCGCCAGCGCGGTGGACACCTGCGTGCCGTTGAGCAGCGCCAGCCCCTCCTTCGCCTCCAGCTCCATCGGCGTCAGGCCGGCGCGGGCCAGG
Source organism: Azospirillum sp. (assembly GCA_036401175.1). Lineage (GTDB taxonomy): Bacteria > Pseudomonadota > Alphaproteobacteria > Azospirillales > Azospirillaceae > Azospirillum. The sequence continues at coordinate 1,842 of DASWVP010000614.1, forward strand.
GCCGCCACGGCGGGCAGGCGTTCGCCGCCGGCGTCCGCCTCGCCCTCGCCGATCAGCACGCCGGTGAGGTGGGCCAGCGGCGCCAGATCGCCCGACGCGCCGACCGATCCCTTGGCCGGCACCACCGGCAGGATGTCGTGATCGTACAGCGCGAGAAGCGCCTCGATCACCTCCGGCCGCACGCCGGAATGGCCGCGCGCCAGCGCGTTGACCTTCAGCGCCAGGATCAGGCGCACCGCAGCCGCCGGCAGGTCCGGCCCGGTCCCGGCGCTGTGCGACAGCACCAGCCGGCGCTGCAACTCGCGCACCTTGTCCGGCGGGATGCGGCGCTTCGCCAGCAGGCCGAAGCCGGTGTTCACGCCATAGACCGCGCGCTCCCCGCCCGCCGCCTCCGCCACCGTACGGGCCGAGGCGTCGATGGCGGCGCGGCAGCCGGGCGCCAGGGCCAGAACGGGCGGGTCGCGCAGGATGCGGCGCAGGTCGGGCAGGGCCAGATGGCCGGGATCGATGGTCAGCGTGTCGGTCATGCGGCGTTCCTTATGGCGGGGCGAGTGCGGCAGTCCTTCACATGAGGTGCCGTTGTCGTCTGCGCAAAGGGGGTGG
>DASWVP010000615.1:0-31080 GCA_036401175.1 Azospirillum sp.
CGCATCGAATCGCTGCTAAAGCCGCGCCTGCCGCGGCTGGCGGCCATCGACGGGGACCGCTGGTTCGGCCTGCTGATCTTCATCCTGTCGATGATCTGCATCGTGCCGGTGCCGCTGATGGGCTGGCTTCCGGGCTTCGCCCTGGTGGTCATCTCGCTGGGCCTGATCGAGCGCGACGGGGCCGCGGTGGGCACGGCGCTTCTGCTGACGGTGGCGGCGATCGTCGCCGCGGTCGTCCTGATCAGCGGCTTTTCCTACGCCGCCATGAGTCTGTAGGGCTCGCGTCCCGCGGGTTGCGACGTTGCCACGTTTCGCCGTAAGTTCGTTCGGGGTCATCCGGTTTTGGGACCCCTCGGCCTGTTCTCTTGTTAAGCCCCGGGAAAAGCGACCCACAACCACCGGCGAAAGGCCGATCATGACCCCAACGGAAATCACCGTCGCCGAGAAATCCAAGAGCCGCAAATCCCCGCCGGCCGCGTGGCTGTTCTTTCAGCGTTGGATGGCGAATCCCCTGGCCATCGGTTCGATCACCCCGTCGTCGGCCGCGCTGCGCAAGGAAATCCGCAAGAACCTGACCATCGCCTCGGATGAGATCGTCGCCGAATTCGGCGGCGGCACCGGCGCCATCACCAAGGCGCTGCTGGAAGCCGGCATCCCCGGCGAGCGCATCTACGCCTTCGAGATCGACAAGGAACTGGCGAATTTCCTGCACGGCTCCTTCCCCGACGTCAACGTGATCAACGGCGACTGCCGGGGCATCGCCGACGTCCTGGGGCCGGATCGCGTGGGCAAGGTCGGCGCCGTGGTGATCGGCATCCCGATGGTGACTCTGCCGCTCAACATCCAGCGCGAGATCGTCGAGGCGAGCTTCAGCGTGATGCCGGAGGGACGGCCGTTCCTGCTCTACACCTACATGATCCATTCGCCGCTGAACCAGCAAGCGCTGGGGCTGAAGGGCAAGCGCGTCGGCTTCACCTGGATGAACGTGCCGCCGGCCTCGGTCTGGGCCTATTGGAAGGCGTGACGGGCGCCTGAAGCCCCGCCGTGAAAGGCCACGAAAAAAACGCCCCTTTCCTGCGGAAGGGGCGTTTTTCGTATCAGCCCTGGTCCTTCGACAAGTCCTGGTCCTTCGACTCGGCGGGCGCTGGCTCGGCGGGGGCCGCCTCGGTGGGCGGTGCGCCTTCGGCGGGCGGCGCGCCCTCCGTGTTGCCGTTCGCGCTGCCCGGACGCCGGCGGAACGAGTTCCGCTTGTAAACGACGTTCTCGGACGAGCCTGGCGGGCACTGAACGATCTTTCCGCCCTTGGAGAGATAATCCCGCGTCATTGCGTCGAGATCGTTCTTGTCCACGTTTCGGCGATCGACTGCCATGCTGCCTCCTGTGCTGACGGACCCAAGGCTTCGCCGGGAGTTGCCACCCGGCGTGCTCTTACCGCCGGAAGTTGCCGGGCGGCCGCCGCGCCATCGGCGGGGGCGCACCCTCGGTCTTATGGCGGAAGTTGATACGAGCCTTGGTCAGGTCGTAGGGCGTCATTTCGACCGTCACCCGATCCCCGGCGAGGATGCGGATTCGGTTCTTCTTCATGCGGCCGGATGAATAGGCCATCACTTCATGCCCGCCGTCGAGCTGCACGCGGAAGCGGGCATCGGGCAGGACTTCGGTGACGACTCCATCCATCTCGACCAAGTCTTCCTTGGCCATGGGACATTCCTGTCTTAGTTCACCGGCGGGACGCCGGCTTCGTTCTGCAGTCGGAAAGGGCGGCCGAAGCCGCCCGGTCTGTGGTTCAAATCGGCCGGAGATTGGCCGCTGAATTCTTGCCCTTCTTCGGGTCGCGTTGCACCTCGAAAGAGAGCTTCTGCCCTTCCAGCAAGTTGCCGATCCCCGAACGCTCCACGGCGGAAATGTGAACGAACACGTCGGCGGTGCCGTCGTCGGGCTGGATGAATCCAAATCCCTTCGTCGTGTTGAACCATTTCACGGTACCGGTGGCCATAATGGCTATCCCCTCAAATCGATTATGTCGCCCCGCCGCGCCTGTGCGGCGGAAAACCAAATCACTTCGGGGAACGACCGGACGCGTGGGAGTGCACGAAGACCGTAGACCCAGAGCAATTTCGATCCCCTGAAAATGGTGCCTACGGACGGCGCTGGCAAGCTGTATTCACTTGCTCACCCCTTCCGGGGCGCCGCATTGAGCGCCGAATCGGTCCATCCCGGCGGCAGCGCGGCCAGCAGCCATACCGCCGCGCGCATGGGCAGCGGAAAGGCGATGCGGCCCCGGTTGCGCGCCAGGGCGTCGCGGACGTAGGCGGCGGCGCGTTCCGCGTCCCACAGGAAAGGCATGGGAAAGCGGTTGTTCGCGGTCATGCGGCTGCGCACGAAGCCGGGGCAGACCACCGACACCCGCACCCCCTCGCCGGCCAGATAGCCGCGCATCCCCTCCCCCCACACGCGCACGGCGGCCTTGCTGGCGCAATAGGCCGGGGCGCCGGGCAGGCCGCGAAAACCGGCCAGCGAGGCCATGACGGCGATCTGCCCGCGCCGGCGGGCCCGCATGCCCGGCAACACCGGGTAGACGCTGTTGAACACGCCGTCGACGTTCACCGCGAAGATGCGCCGCGCCTGCTCCTCCGTCTCGCCGTGCAGGCCGGTGCCGGCGGAAATGCCGGCGTTGGCGACCAGCAGGTCGATGGGGCGGCGCGCGTCCAGCGCCGTGAGCCACGCCGCCATCGCCTCGCGGTCGGCGGCGTCCAGCACCGCCGCCTCCACCGCCGCGCCGCGCGCCCGGCAGCGTTCCGCCACATCCTCCAGGCGCGCCGCGTCGCGCCCGGTCAGGCCCAGCGTGACGCCGGGGGCGGCATAGACCAGCGCCAGCGCCTCGCCGATGCCGCTGGAACCGCCCGTGATCACCACCGTCCGCGGATCGCGCATGAACTGCCCTCGCTGCTTGTTGCCCCGCGCCGCGCGGGCTATAAGTTCTGCCTTCACAACCGACCCGTTCCAGCAACCCATTCTAGCCGAGGCCGCTTTGACAGCCCAACGCCCCGTCGCCAGCATGACCGGTTTCGCACGCATCGACGGGCACGCCGACGCCTACTCCTGGACCTTCGAGGCCAAGAGCGTGAACGGCCGCAGCCTCGACATCCGCTGCCGGCTGCCCGGCGGCTTCGACCAGATCGAGGCGACGGCGCGGGCGGAGGTCGCCAAGCGGCTGGCGCGCGGCACCGTCAACCTGACGCTGACGCTGACCCGCTCCTCCACCGTGTCGCAGCTGCGCATCAACCGCGAGCTGCTAGCCCAGGTGCTGGAGCTGGCGCGCGAGATCGAGGCGGCCGGCGCCGCCGCGCCGCGCCTGGACGCGCTGCTGTCCGTGCGCGGCATCATCGAGCCGGTCGAGGAGGACGAGACCGAGGCGCGCGAGCGGCTGGACGAAACCCTCAAGCGCGGCGCCGCCGCGGTGATCGGCAAGCTGGCCGAGGCCCGCGCGGCCGAAGGGGCGCGGCTGATGGGCGTGCTGAACGGCCACCTGGACGAGATCGAGCGGCTGACCGACGCGGCCTCCGCCTGCGCCTCCGTGCAGCCGGAGGCGCTGCGCGAGCGCCTGAAGGCGCAGGTCGCCGCCCTGCTCGACGCCGTGCCGTCGCTGCCCGAGGAGCGGCTGGCGCAGGAGGCGGCGCTGCTGATCGGCAAGGCCGACGTGCGCGAGGAGCTGGACCGGCTGCGCGCCCACGTCCAGGCGGCGCGCGAGATGCTGGCGGAGGGCGGCGCCATCGGCCGGCGCCTCGACTTCCTGTGCCAGGAATTCAACCGCGAGGCCAACACGCTGTGCTCCAAGTCGGCCGACGTCGAGCTGACGCGCGTCGGCCTGTCGCTCAAGGCCTCCATCGAACAGCTGCGCGAGCAGGTCCAGAACATCGAGTGATGCGTCCCATGGCCCCGTCCCCCAAGGAGATCCGCCGCCGCGGCCTCATGCTGGTGCTGTCGTCGCCGTCCGGCGCCGGCAAGACCACGATTTCGCGCCGTCTGCTGGAGTGCGACTCCGGCATCACCATGTCGGTGTCGGTGACGACCCGCCCGATGCGCCCCGGCGAGATGCCGGAGGTCGACTATTACTTCGTCAACATGCCCGAATTCGACCGCATGGTGGAGGCGGGCGAACTGCTGGAGCACGCCCGCGTGTTCGGCAACTGCTACGGCACCCCGCGCGACAAGGTGGAAAAGGCGCTGGGCGCCGGCCGCGACGTGCTGTTCGACATCGACTGGCAGGGCACCCAGCAGCTGGCCGAGAACGCGCGCAACGATCTGGTCAGCGTCTTCGTGCTGCCGCCGTCGGGCGCGGAGCTGGAGCGCCGCCTGCACACCCGCGCCCAGGATTCGGCCGAGGTGATCGCCGGCCGCATGGCCAAGGCGTCGGACGAGATCAGCCACTGGGCCGAATACGACTATGTGATCGTCAACAACGACGTCGAAGCGAGCGTGACGGCGGTGCAGGCGATCCTGCGTGCCGAGCGCCTGAAGCGCACCCGGCAGGTCGGCCTGTCGGAGTTCGTGAAGAGCGTGCAGGCGGCGCTGTAGACGGGCGTTTCATCACACGGCGGCCCGTCACACCGCCGCGATGAAGCTCGACCCCGTCACCTGATCCGCCCGCACGCCCAGCAGCTCGATCCGGTGCTCGCCCAGGACCACCAGCGCGTGGCCCTGCTGCGTCCGCACCTCGGCGTCGGCGACGTCCACGTCGGTATCCGCATCGGCATCGAACGACAGCCGGTCGCGGCCGGGTTCGAAATCGGTGATCGTGGCGTGCTGACCGGGTTCGGTGAAGACGAAGAGGTCGCGGCCGTCCCGGCCGGTCATCGTCTGCTCATCCTGCTCCGCCACCAGGATGTCGTCCTTCGGGCCGCCGGTGAGGGCGACACCCTCGGCGCTGCCGATCACCAGTTGCGGCGCGTCGGGGCGATCGGGATCGGCGTCGTTCGGGCGCCGCTCGACGAAGACGAACACGTCGTCCTGGATGTGCCGGGTGTCGGTGTTGCGTTCGATGATGTCGGCGAGGGTTGTGTTCTCGATCTCCTCCAGCGTCCGCGCGTCGAAGCCCTGGTTCTGGTACCAGAGGCGGTCGCCGTCGCGCAGGGCCTCGAACTGGTCGGCGATGATCTTCTGGAACGTCGGGCCGACGACGGCGCCCGGCGCGTGGTCCTCCGACAGGCCGCCGGTCCACAGATCGACGGCATCCACCGTCTTGAACGCCCGCTCCAGGGCGTCCGCCGTGGCGGCGTCGCTGGTGATGTCGGCGAAGTCGCCGTAGGGCTTCATGCCCAGCGCCTCGCGCGTTCCGTTCAGGGTTTCCAGCCCCAGGTCGCGGCCGCGCTGGATGTTGATGGCCGCCAGATCGCTGGCGACCGGCGGGTCGAACAGGAAGTTGCGCAGATCCGCGACGATGCGGGCGTCCATGGCCTGCGACAGGTCGGAGGCGAGGTGCCGCAGGAAGCCGTCGGCGCCGGAATGCGCGGCGAACGTCGCGGGGTCCATGAAGAACGTGTCGCGGAGTTCCATGGCCGGCCCGGCGACCCGCCCCTGCTCGCTCAGCCGCTCGGTCTCCGCCGACACCATGGAATGCCCGAAGCGGAAGGCGGCGCCGGCGAATTCCGCGGTGACGCGCGGGTCGGCGGAGGGGTCGTAGCCGTCGTAGTCCGACAGCGCGCCGGAGCCCAGCAGGTGCGGCAGGAACTCGTCATGCGTGATGTGGGCGATCTCCGCCGTGACGATGGCCCGCGCCTCGTTATAGAGCTGGTCGCCGGTCAGATCGGGGTCTTCGCGGTGCAGCCGGTCGACCTGATGGTTGTGCTCGCGCACGAACAGCGTGTGCAGGGCGGTGAGCGACGGGTTCTCGGCGGCACGCGAATCGCCGGCCAGATATTGCCCGTCGTCGATGGGCAGGTTGTCGCCGGACGACGTCTTCATGTGCCCGTCGGGCAGGCGCAGGCGCGCGGCGGTCGCGGCGTCCGATCCATAGACCATGGACGCGTCCTCCCACCCCGTCACGGCGTTGACGGCGATGGCCGGGTTGTCGGCATCCGTGCCGCTGTCCGGATCAGTCGCGACACGGGTCAGCGGGATCACGCCGTTCGCCGGAAGGTCGGGATCGCCGGACGGCACGCGGACGTCGATGCGCGCCGTTCCCGCCGGCTGGGTCTGGCTGATGTCGTGGTCGACGAACTGGCCCCAGGCGTACATCATCCCGGAAACCCCCTCCGCGTTCCCAACCGCGGCGTCGCCCTCCCCGACGACGAGGTTGCTGATCGTGCGTGGATTGGGGCCGTCGACGAGGGTCGACACGTCGTCGGCGTAGCGCGCCTCGGCGATCCGGGTGAGCGCGGTGCCCGTGGCGTTGAAGTCGGGATGGGAGCGGCTGTTTTCGGAGCCGTCGAAAGTGCGGTGCTGCATGCTGTGCCCCTCCAGTGCCATCCTCTGGCCGGGCCGGGTCGAGCGGATTCATGGACGCACGGATCCGGCGCGGCTGCAAAGCTGCGCTTCGGCCTCACACACGAAGGCCGATTGAACGCAAAAAAGGCTGGTTGAGAGCGCTGCCCGGCCGGCACGACGTGCCAAATGACAAGCGCCTGAATTGCGACTATGTGCGAGGCTCAGGGCGAAGATCAGAGCGTCCGCCGCGAAATGCTGGCGGGCATAATGTCCCGGTCCTGACTGTGCGGCGTCGGGCGTGACCCGACACCATCTTGCAGACACCATAGCCAGGGTTGCGGATCATCTCTCAACCTCTTTAGGCCAGAATGCGGCGCATTCAGGAGAGAGGCCGGTGTCCCTTCAGGCAGGAGCCGGTATTCCCAAGGTCATTCCCGCCGCCCTCATCCCGCCACGAAGAATCCGGCGTGCACGGCGTCCGGCGGCACGCCCAGCAGGCTCACCGTGCCGCCGCCGCCCAGCTCGATCACCGCGTTTCCGCCCGACGCGCCGACTGTCCAGGGGGCAGCGGCGGCGGTTTGAATGGTGTCGCCCTCGGCGGCGTTGAAGTCGCTCACCACGTCGTCGCTGGTGGTGATGAAGCGGTCGGCCCCGGCGCCGCCGGTCAGCGTGTCGGCGCCCAGGTTGCCGGCCAGCACATCATCGCCCGCGTCGCCGAACAGCAGGTCGGCCCCTTGCCCGCCGAACAGCGAATCATCGCCAGGGCCGCCGTGGATCCGGTCGCCGGCCATGTTGCCGTACAGCGCGTCGGCCTCGTCCCCGCCGAACAGGACGTCGCTGTCCTGCCCGCCGAACAGCGTGTCGGACCCCGCGTCACCGTACATCGCGTCGCCGCCCCGGTTGCCGAACAGCGTGTCCGCGCCGCCCGCCCCCGTCAGCGTGTCGCCGCCGCCGTTGCCGGTCAGCACGTTGGCGCCGTCGTTGCCGGTGAGCGCGTCGTCGCCGGCCCCGGCGACGACGTTCTCGATCAGCGCGCGCGCGTCGCCGTCCGGCAAATGGGCGTTGGCGACGTTGCCGCGCGCCAGCGTCGCCAGGTTCGTCTGGTCCAGCCGCGCCAGCTGCGCCGGGGCGAAGGTGCTCCACGCCCCCGGCATCAGACTGACCGTCACGGCGCCGGTGTAGGCCGACAGATCATAGGTGTCGTTGCCGCCGCCGTCCCAGGTGGTTTGGAAGATAACGCCCTGCCCCGGCGTGAAGCTGTACAGGGTGTCGCCCGCGTTGGTGGCGAAGTTGGCGCCGTACAGGTGCTGGATGGCGGCGATGTCGTCCAGCATCGGCCCCCTGGGGAAGGAGCCGGGCTGCACGGTGATGCCGGTGCCCAGCGATGCGCCGGGAAAGGAGCGGTAGCTCATCGCCGTCAGCTCCATCACGTCCAGGCCGGCGTCGGCGACGCCGCCCGAACCGAAATGCGCGGCCTCGTGCGGATGCTTGAGGCCCAGCGAATGGCCGATCTCGTGCACCGCCGTGAAGAAGTCGTAGTCGCCGGGCGTCCACACAGGATCGCCGGACAGGCGCGTGCCGAACCACGTGTCGCCGCCCAGGTCCGATCCGGACGGGTAGTAGGAATGCGCGGTGCCCACGCCGCTGGTACCGGCGAAGCGCAGGTCGGCCATCGCCGCCGGCTCGGCCACGGGCGCGAAGCGGAGGTTCGCCACCCGCGCCCAGGATTCCAGCGCCGCCACCGTCGCCGCCTGCTGCGCCGGGTTCAGCGCCGTGAACCCGGTGAACGGCTCACTGCCCGCGGCGTAGTCGGTCCAGCGCGAGGCGGCGGTGGGGAAGCCGTAGCCGAGCGTCGCCGTGTCCCACTTCACGCCCTCCAGCAGCGTGTCGATGGCGGGGTTGCCCGTCTGCGCAACGGTGATCGTGCCAGCCATGCCGCCCGTCCTTTCCTGGTTCGTGCACGGCCCAAGCCGCGGGACGGCGACGTTAACCAAGATTCAGTGGCATTTCTGGGGCAATCAGGCCCGCTTGCCGACTCCTGCCGCGTGCGCCCGCGCCAGGGCGGCGAAGCCGGGCACGTCGATCTCCTCGGCCCGCGCCGTGGGGGACAGGCCGGCCTCGGCCAGCAGCGCCTCGGCGTTGCCCAGCGACTTCAGGCTCTGGCGCAGCATCTTGCGGCGCTGGCCGAAGGCGGCGGCGGTCACCGCCTCCATGGCCGCCCAGTCGGCCGGCTCGGGATCGGTGCGCGGCGTCAGGTGGACGACCGACGACTCCACCTTGGGCGGCGGCGTGAAGGCCTGGGCCGGCAGGTTGAACAGCACCCGCGCGTCGGCGCGCCATTGCGTGATGATCGACAGCCGGCCGTATGCCTTGCTGCCCGGCCGGGCGACGAGGCGGTCGGCGACCTCCTTCTGGAACATCAGGGTCAGGCTGACGTAGTCGGCGATCCGCTTCAGCCAGCCGATCAGCAGCGGCGTCGCCACGTTGTACGGCAGGTTGGCGGTGATGGCGCGCGGCGCGGGCGCCAGTTCCACCGGGTCGACGTCCAGCGCGTCGGCCTCGATGATGGTCAGCCGGCCATTGGCCGCCTCGACGAGGTCCTGCAGCGCGGCGATGAAGCGCTGGTCGCGCTCGATGGCGATCACGGCGCGGGCGTTGCTGGCGACCAGCGCGCGCGTCAGGCCGCCGGGGCCGGGCCCGACCTCGACGACGGTGACGCCGGTCAGGTCGCCGGCGGACCGCGCGATGCGGCCCGTCAGGTTGAGGTCGAGCAGGAAGTTCTGCCCCAGCGCCTTGCGCGCGGCGAGGCCATGGCGGGCGATCACGTCGCGCAGCGGCGGCAGGCTGTGGGGATCGAAGGTGGTGTCGGTCATGCCGCCCTAGAAAGAAACTGGATGAGAAAGAAACTGGATGCAGCGGGCCAATCTAGCCCCTCCCCCTTGACGGGGGAGGGGTTGGGGAGAGGGCGGTTACGCCCGGCAGGGCGGAAAAGACTCACGTCCCGGCTGCCGCCGGTAATCCCCCTCTCCCCAACCCCTCTCCCGCGAGGGGAGAGGGGCTATACCCCAGTTTCATCCCTGGTGGGTCCGCCCTGCCGGTGAAAGACTGATACGGCGCCCGCGCTCAGTCGTCACGGCGCACGATGCGCGCGCTCGACCGGCCCGACAGCACGGCCACCGCGACCGCAACCACGATGGCCACCGGCAGCGCCACGGCAAGCGCCAGCAGCACCCCCGACGTCACCAGCAGCACAAGGCCGAGCACGATCCCGACCAGCACCGCCATGGCGACCGCGCCCAACGCGCTGGAGACTTGTCGTGCCATGCCGATCTCCCTATTATCGGAGGGTGAGCAGCCAGGGTTTCCCCTGACTGCCCACCTGCTAGGCGATTTCAAGGGCGATGTGGATCGTGACTCCCATCGCCCTCATTTTCACCCACAGGGTCAGACTGAGCTTTCGCATCGTCTTTCCCTCCGAAAGCCGGCGGCAGGATCGCCCCCGGCACGATCATCCTAACGTATTCCGTTCAACCGGGCGATGCGCCTCAGCCTTCGTCCAGAAACGCGCGCACGGCGGCGATCTGCGCCTCGGTGCGCAGCGATGGGGCGTGGGCGGTGTGCGGCACCTCGACGATGCGGGCGCCGGGGCCGCGGCGGCTCATCTCCTCCGCCGTTTCCGGCTGCAGCAGGTCCGAATCGGCGCCGCGCAGCACCAGCACCGGGCAGCGGATGCGGTCCCACACCGCCCACATGTCGATGTCTTCCATCGGCTGCGCGGTGAAGGGCTTGGCGATGCCGGGGTCGTAGGCGAGGCCATAGCTGCCGTCCGGGCGGAGCCGCGCGCTGTGCTCGGCCATGTGGCGCCACTCCTCGTCCGGCAGCGCGCCGAACCCCATGAGGACGAAGCGCAGATAGCCCTCCACCCCCGCCAGATCGTCGAACACCGGGTCCTTGCCGACATAGTCGGCGATGCGCTGCAAGCCTTCCCTGGCGACCAGCGGACCGGCGTCGTTGATGACCAGCCGGCGGATCGGCGTGTTGGGCTGCGCCGCCAGGATCATGCCCAGCAGGCCGCCCATGGAGGTGCCGATCCAGTCGACCTCCTCCACCCCCAGCCGGGCGATCAGCGCGGTCAGGTCGGCCATGTACTGCGGATAGGTGTAGAAATCGGGGTTGGCGAGCCAGTCGCTCCTGCCGCGCCCGACCACGTCCGGGCAGGCGACGCGCCAGCCGTCGGACAGCGCCAGCGCCAGCCGGTCGAAGTCGCGGCCGTTGCGCGTCAGCCCGTGCACGCACACGGCGGTGCGCGGCGCGTCGTCCCGCCCCCACTGGGTGTAGGCGACGCGGTGGAAGCCGGCGGGGCTGAAACCGAGATAGCTGCGTTCGGACATCGGCATGGCGCCGCCCCTCCCATGTTCGAGTTCGCGGCAGTGTACGCGCGGGAACGTCAGCGCGGAAGCTCGGCGGTCTGTTTCGGCAGCCGCGACGACGGCTCCACCGCCTTGGGGTCGAAGGGATGCGACGTCGGCGGGTACAGCCGGCGCACGAGCTGCACGTACGCCTGCGTCTCGGCGTACGGCGGCACGCCGCGATGGCGGTCCACCGCCCCCTCCCCGGCGTTGTAGCCGGCCAGCGCCAGCGTGACGTCGCCCTTGAAGTACGCCAGCAGCCAGCGCAGGTAGCGGATGCCGCCACGGATGTTCTCGCGCGGGTCGAAGACGTCGCGCACGTCGAAACGGTCGGCCGTCTCGGGGATCAGCTGCATCAGGCCCGCCGCCTCCTTGGGCGACACGGCGTCGGTGCGGAAGGCGCTTTCCACCTGGATCACCGCCATGACCAGCGCCGGGTCCAGCCCGTATTTGGGGGCGAGGTCCCGCACCATCCGCACGATCTCCTCCGGCGGGGCGACCGGCGTGCGCAGCGGGCCGGCGCCGGGCCGGCAGTACGGGCGGACGTGGCCCATGCCGCCGGGCACGTACTTCACCATCTTCCGCGCTTCGGCATGGCCACGGGTGGCGGCGGCGCGCAGCCAGGCGGTGCCGACGCGGCGGCTGCGCGCCACGCCGTTGCCGAACAGGAAGCGCCGCGCCACCCGGTAGGCGGCCTCGGAATCGCCGGCCTCCGCCGCCTCGCAATCGGCGGCGAAGGTCCCCCGGCCCGCCGGGCGGGCGGTGGCGGCAGGAGCGGCGGCGACGGTGCCGCGCACGACCGTCACGCCCTTGGCCCGCTCCACCGCCGCGCCGTCGGCGCGTGTCTTCGCCTCGGCCGGAACAGCCAGGGCGAGCACGGCGGCGGCAAGGATCGCCAGCGGCTTGACGTTGAACGGCATGATCCCCTCGAACCACGAAACGGCCGGGAGTATGGCCGTCCGCGCGCGACTCGGCAAGGGGGGCCTGCCATCGTGCCGGCTTCCCCCACCATGCCGCGCGACATCATCGCCTCGGCGGCGTGACGTCCACGCGTCGATCAGGACGTCGGCACGCCTTTCGCCGGAACCTCGGTACGAAGCGGAAGAGCCGGCTTGTCGGCCGTCGTCGGCTGCATCGGAACGAGCACCTGCGCCGGATAGGTGTAGGCCGCACCGGAACTCATGTCGACGGCGGCGCCGATGATGCCGCCGGCGATGATGTTGCCGAACGCCGCGCCGGCGGTCGTGCTCTCCACCGTCGTCTGACCGACGTGGCCGTCACCCGACGAGCAGGTCACGCTCAACGGGCCGTAAGCCTTGGTAACCGTGGTCGATCCGGGGGTGCGCGGCACCGACCAGGATCCCTTCTCGTTGCTGAGCTTGCACTCGGCCGGCTTCTGCGGGTTGGTATCGACGGCCACGGTCTGTGTCGTGCCAGCCGTGATGGATGCGCAGGCGCCCAGACCCGATGCCAGCGTCAGCAGGGCACCAAAACGCACGATTCCTGTCAGCATGTTTTCTCCAGACAATAAGCCGTCCGCTCAGCCTTGCACTTAAGGCGGCACACGTTATGGCGTATACCATTTCCGATAGCACACACCGCGAAAGCACCGCAAGCCGCGTCGCGATTCCTCGGTGTTGTTCTCTCGCCGCACAGCGCTTTGCCCGGCGGCGCCGCACCCCATCTCTTGGGGACGGTTCACGAGCGGCGGGTCGGCATGCGGCGTCTTCTGCGCGGTCTGGGCGTGATTCTGCTGGTCCTTTTGCTGACGCCGCTGGTGCTGGCCGGCGGCGGCTGGCTGTGGCTGCGCGGCGAGTTGCCGCGGCACGAGGGCACGGTCGCCGTGCCGGGGCTGCTGCGGCCGGTGCAGGTGCTGCGCGACGCGAACGCCGTGCCGCACATCTTCGCCGCCACCGAGGAGGACGCCTATTTCGCGCTGGGCTACGTGCACGCGCAGGACCGGCTGTGGCAGATGGAGATGATGCGCCGCGTCGGCGCCGGCCGCCTGTCGGAACTGTTCGGCACGCGCTTCGGCGAGCAGACGCTGCGCTATGACCGGCTGATGCGCACGCTGGGCATCTACGCCCAGGCCGAGGCGAGCGTGCAGGCGCTGGCGCCCGAGGTGCGCGAGGCGTTCGAGGCGTACGCGTCCGGCGTCAACGCCCACCTCGCCACGCGGCCCGAGGCGCTGCCCATCGAGTTCCAGCTCCTGCGCCACGCGCCGGAGCCGTGGAAGCCGGCCGACAGTCTGGTCTGGGCCAAGCTGATGGCGCTTCAGCTTTCCGGCAACTACCGCGAGGAGCTGACCCGCGCCCGCGTGCTGCAGCGGCTGGGGCCGGAGCTGGCGGAGGACCTGTACCCGCCCACGGCCGCGGCGGGCCCGGTGACGCTGGCGGCGGAACTGGGCGCCCTGCCCTTCGACCGCGCGCTCGCCGCGCTGCCGCCGCCCCTGGGGTTCAGTCAGGCGTCGAACGAGTGGGTGCTGGCCGGCACGCGCACCAGCACCGGCAAGCCGATCCTCGCCAACGACCCGCACCTGGGGTTGGAGGCGCCGATCCTCTGGTACCTCGCGCGCATCGTCACACCCGCCTTCACCATCGCCGGCGCCACCGCGCCCGGCGTGCCGCTCCATGCGCTGGGCCACAACGGCCACGTCGCCTGGGGCTTCACCAACACGCACAGCGACGTGCAGGACCTGTTCGTCGAAAGGCTCGACCCGCAGGACCCCGGCCGCTACCTGACGCCCGGCGGCAGCGAGCCCTTCACCACCCGAACGGAAACCATCGCCGTCGCCGGTCAGGCGGACGAGGTGCTGACCGTGCGCCACACGCGGCACGGGCCGGTGCTGAGCGGGCTGGACGGCGGCGACGACGCGACCCCGCCCGGCCACGTCCTGGCGCTGGCCTTCACCGGCCTGTCGGCGCGCGACTCCACGACGGAGGCGCTGTACCGCCTGAACCACGCCCGCTCGGCCGCGCAGGTGCGCGAGGCGCTGTTCCTGCACCAGACGCCGCAGCAGAACGTCGTCTATGCCGACACCGACGGCGCCGTCGGCTTCATCGCCCCCGGCTTCGTGCCGGTGCGCGGCAAGGGTGACGGGCGCGTGCCGGTGCCGGGCTGGACGGGGGAGTACGACTGGACCGGCGTCATCCCCTACGACGCGCTGCCGCAGGCCGAGGACCCGGACACCGGCCAGTTCGTCAACGCCAACAACGCCGTGGTCGGGCCCGACTACCCGTACACGCTGGCCGTCGACTGGCCCGATCCCTACCGCGCCGCGCGCATCGCCGAGCTGCTGCGCAAGGACCGCCACACGGTGGAGGACGCCGTCGCCCAGCAGCTCGACACCGTCTCGCTGGCGGCGCGCGCGCTGCTGCCGCTGATGCTGGCGGCGCCGGTCACCGACCCGCTGGCGCGGCAGGCCGTGGAGCGCCTGAAGGCGTGGGACTTCGCCATGCGCCGCGACCGGCCGGAACCGCTGCTGTTCGAGGCATGGCTGCGCAGCCTGTCGCGCGCCCTGTTCGCCGACGAGCTGGGGCCGCTGTTCGGCGAATACTTCTGGAACCGGCCGCGCACCGTGCAGCACGTGCTGAGCACCGCGCCGCGCTGGTGCGACGACACCACGACGCCGGCCGTCGAGAGCTGCGCCGACACGCTCGCCCGCTCCCTCGACGCGGCGCTGAACGAACTGGCGGACACGCACGGCGGTGACCTCGCCGCGTGGCGCTGGGGCGACGCGCACGTGGCGCCGCTGGCGCATGCGGTGCTGGGCCGGGCGCCGGTGCTGGGCCGGTTCGCCAGCCTCGCCACGCCGGCGGACGGCAGCACCACCACCGTCAACCGCGCCTCCACCCGCTATTCCAATGCGGCGGCGCCCTTCGCCGACGTGCACGGGGCGGGATACCGCGCCGTCTACGACCTTGCCGACCTCGCCAACTCCCGCTACGTCATCGCCACGGGGCAATCGGGCAACCCGTTCTCGCCGCACTGGGGCGACTTCGTCGCGCGCTGGCGCGACGGCGGCACGGTGCGGCTGGCCGGCGACCCTGGTACGCTGGCCGCGCGCGGCGCCCGCGAACTCACCCTCCAGCCCGAACCCCCGACCGGAGACCGCACGCCATGACCAGCCCGGGAACCGTCACCCTGGACGACGTGCGGGCCGCCGCCGGGCGGCTTAAGGGCCGCATCGCCCGCACCCCGGCCGAGCCGGCGCCCCGCCTGTCCGAGATGGCCGGCTGCACGGTCTTCCTCAAGCTGGAGAACCAGCACCTCACCGGCTCCTTCAAGGAGCGCGGCGCCCTGAACAAGCTGCTGTCGCTGACCGAGGCGGAGCGCACGGCGGGCGTCGTCGCCATGTCGGCCGGCAACCACGCCCAGGCGGTGGCCTGCCACGCCCAGCGGCTGGGCATCGCGGCCACCATCGTCATGCCGTGCTTCACCCCCTTCACCAAGGTCGAGCGGACGGAAAGCTTCGGCGCCCGCGTCGTGCTGGAGGGGGAGACGCTGAGCGAGGCCGCCGCCTTCGCGCTGGAACTGGCGGAGCGCGAGGGGCTGTGCTTCGTGCACCCTTACGACGACCCGCTGGTCGCCGCCGGCCAGGGCACGGCGGGGCTGGAGTTCCTGGACGCCGTGCCGGACCTCGACGCGCTGGTGGTGCCCATCGGCGGCGGCGGCCTGATCGCCGGCGTCGCTGCCGCGGCCAAGGCGCTCAAGCCCGGCATCCGGGTGATCGGCGTGGAATGCGCCATGTACCCGTCGATGCGCCAGGCGCTGCACGGCCAGCCGATATCCTGCGGCGGCGTCACCATCGCCGAGGGCATCGCCGTCAAGGCGCCGGGGTCGCTGACGCTGGAGATGGTGCGCCGGCACGTCGACGACATCCTGCTCGTCGGCGAGGAGGCGCTGGAAGCCGCCGTCTACCGCATGGTGACCGTGCAGAAGCTGGTCGCCGAGGGCGCCGGCGCGGCGGCGCTGGCCGCCGTGATGACCGAGCCCGACCGCTTCCGGGGCCAGCGCGTCGGCCTGCTGGTGTCCGGCGGCAACATCGACGCGCGCCTGCTGGCGCAGGTGCTGATGCGCGGGCTGGTGGTGGAGGGCCGCGTGGTGCGCCTGCGCATCGGCCTGACCGACGCGCCCGGCGCGCTCGCCAAGACCACGCGCATCCTGGGCGAGGCGGGCGCCAACATCGTCGAGATCTACCACCAGCGCCTGTTCCACGACGTGCCGGTGAAGATGGCGGAGATCGACGTCATCCTGGAAACCCGCGACCGCCTGCACGTCCAGCAGATCGTCGACAAACTGACGGCCGCCGGCTTCCCGACCGAGCTGATGGTGGATGTGTCTTGAATTCAGTAAAGGAAGAATCGTAGGTTGGGTTGAGCGCCAGTGAAAACCCAACGCGCCCGCTTTGCAAGGAATGTTGGGTTTTCGCTGGCGCTCAACCCAACCTACGCGTTTAAATCGCATCCGCTAGGTTTCCCTCCCCCGCCGGAGGCGAGGGAGGGAGAAATATTACCCCAGTTCCTTGTACCCGCCCCGGAAGTACAGCAGCGGCTTGCCGTCCTCGCGGGTTTCCAGGCGGCGGACGCGGCCGACCAGGATCACGTGGTCGCCGCCGTCCAGCATGCGCTCCAGGTCGCATTCGATGGTGGCGAGGCAGCCCTTGAGGATGGGCACGCCGGTCTCGCCGCGCTCGGCCGTCACGCCTTCCCAGCGCTCCTGCAAGGCGCGGTTGGCGAAGCGGTTGGACAGGTCCCGCTGGTCGTCGGCCAGGATGTTCACCGCGTACGCCCCGGCGCTCTCGAACGCGGCCAGCGACTGCGAGGCGCGGCCCAGGCAGAACAGCACCAGCGGCGGGTCGAGCGACACCGACGAAAAGGAGTTGACCGTCACCCCCACCGGCGTCCCGTCGGGCTCCACCGTGGTGATCACGGTGACGCCGGTGGCGAAGCATCCCAGCGCGTGGCGGAACGCACTGGAGTCGATGGTCGTGACGGCGGTCATGGCGTCCCTGGTCGAACGTTCGGTCATACACAGCCGGGAGTAACCCACGCCCGCACGCGGTGCAAGCCGGAACTGCCGCCGCCACCGCGTTAAACGGATCTTAAGGAAGAACGCGCAGGCTTCCGCCGCAATATCCCGGCCAGGAATCGCGACGCGCACGCATGGCAGCCAACCCCGCCGGCACCGAACAGCCAATCATCATCAAGAAGAAGAAGGGCGGACACGGCGGCCATCACGGCGGCGCGTGGAAGGTCGCCTACGCCGACTTCGTCACCGCGATGATGGCGTTCTTCCTGCTGCTGTGGCTGCTGAACGTCACCACGTCGGACCAGCGCAAGGGCATCGCCGACTATTTCGCCCCGGTGTCGGTCAGCCGCGAGACGTCGGGCTCCGGCGGCCTGCTGGGCGGCCAGACGGTGACAGTGCCGGGCGCGCAGATCTCCCCCTCCTCGCCCATGTCGGCCGACGTGCCGACCTCCGGCCCGCCCGGACAGGCGGCGCAGGCTCCCGACGAGGCCGTGACCGAGGTGGGCGAGCCGAACGCGTCGGGCCCCGGCACCGGCGCCGAGATGCCGGCCGAGCAGCGCCCCAACGAAAACCGCTTGGAATACCAGCAGCGGCTGGAACAGCTTGCCAAGCAGATGGGCGTTCCCGGCCAGAAGGCCGGCGAGAGGCTGTCCGACTTCGCCGAACGCGTGACCGAGGCGGTGGAGAACCTGCAGGCGCAGCAGAAGGAAGCGCGCCAGTTCCAGCAGACGGCCAACGAGATCCGTCAGGCCATCCAGTCGGTGCCCGAGCTGGAGCCGCTGGCGCAGAACCTGATGATCGACCAGACGCCGGAGGGGCTGCGCATCCAGATCGTCGACCAGGACCGCGTGTCGATGTTCCCCGGCGGCTCCGGCCAGATGTACCCGCAGACGCGCCAGCTCGTCATGCAGGTGGGGCAGGCGCTCGCCAAGCTGCCCAACAAGCTGTCGATCAGCGGCCACACCGACGGCACGCCCTTCGCCGCCGGCAGCACGCGCGACAACTGGGACCTGTCGGCGGAACGCGCCAACGCCACCCGGCGCGCCCTGCAGGCCGGCGGCATCGCCGAAAACCGCGTGCAGGACGTGGTCGGCCGCGCCGACCGCGACCTACTGGTGCCCGACCAACCCGGCAGCCCGCGCAACCGCCGGATCAGCATCGTCCTGCTGCGCGAAACCACCCCCGCCCCCGCAGGCGTCCCGCCCGCCGCCCCGCCCGCCGCCGGCGGCCAGTCGGCGCAGCCCCCGGCGCCGCGTCCGTAACGCGCCCCCTGCCCGCCAAACTTGGCGGTGATGTGCGTTCGGCGGATCGACGGGCTGTTGACCCGGCTCAAGTCGCGCTACACTTAGCGCCGAGGCAACGAGGCGATGGAGACGGTGGACGAATTGCTGGGCACCCTGCTCCCGCACCCGATCGAGGAGGTGATCCGCCAGGGTCTCCACGAACACCTCGACCGCGTCCAGCAGCGCCCTTGCGGCGTCACCGACGAGATCGGCCGCGCGTTCTTCGGCCAGCCGCCGGTTCCCCCGGCCCAGGCGCACGTGCAATAGGGGCTCCATGTCGGTCATCCAGCCGCAGACGCGACCGCTGCAGCAGTTCTTCCGCTCCGGGCCGATGCCCTGCCCCTACCTGCCGGGCCGGATCGAGCGCAAGCTGTTCACGCGGCTGTCCGGCCCCTATGCGTCCGAGGTGAACTCCACCCTGTCGCGCGCCGGCTTCCGGCGCAGCCACGACATCGTCTACCGGCCGGTGTGCCCGACCTGCTCGGCCTGCGTGCCGGTGCGCATCCCGGTGGCGGCGTTCGCGATGACGCGCTCGCAACGCCGGGTGCTGCGCCTCAACCACGACCTGTCGCTGACCGAGGTCCCGGCGGTCGCCACCGGCGAGCAGTACCGGCTGTTCTCCGCCTACCAATCCTCCCGCCACGGCGATTCCGATATGGCGCGCATGGCCATGGCCGACTTCGCCGCGATGATCGACGAGGGGCGCGCCGACACCAGCATGTTCGAGGCGCGGGAGTCGGGCGGCCGGCTGCTGGGCTGCATGCTCACCGACCGTCTGACCGACGGCTTCTCCGCCGTCTACAGCTTCTACGACGCAAGGCAGGAGCGGCGCAGCGTCGGCTCCCACATGATCCTCAGCCTGATCGAACGCGCGCGGGAGGAGGGGCTGCCCTATGTCTACCTGGGCTACTGGATCGCGCAGAGCCGCAAGATGGCCTACAAGGCCCGCTTCCGCCCGCTGGAGGCGCTGGGCCGCGACGGCTGGTACCGCCTGCCGGAAGTACCCTGACACCACCGGCCGGAACGGCCGACTAAGGAGTTTCCGCAGCTTGCGCGGGCTGGGAATCGCGGCAATATTGCCTAAGGGGCCTCATCGTTGGTATTACCATCTCCGCGTAGCCGCGTAGGACATTGCACGCGGCCGCGCACACGGACTGCTAACCGGTGACGGAAAGAATCGAACGGGCTCAGCCCGTCGTAAGGAACAGGGAGATCTGCCTTTGAACGCACTGCTTGGCTTGAGCAGGGTGATCGACGCCATCAACGAGCGCGTCGGTCAGCTTGTCTACTGGCTGGTATTGGTCGCGGTGGTCATCAGCGCCGGCAATGCCTCCGTCCGCTATCTTTTCAGCAACAGCTCGAACGCGTGGCTGGAGCTGCAATGGTATCTGTTCTCGGCAATCTTCCTGCTGTGCGCCGGCTACACGCTGCTGCGCAACGAACACATCCGCATCGACGTCGTCATCGGACGGTTCAGCAAGCGCACCCAGGCGTGGATCGACGTCTTCGGATTCATCGTCTTCATGTTCCCCATGACCATCCTGATCATGCTGCTGTCCTGGCCGATGTTCATGGATTCCTACACCATCGGCGAGATGTCGAACAACGCGGGCGGCCTCATCCGCTGGCCGGTCAAGCTGCTGGTGCCCGTCGGGTTCCTGCTGCTCACGCTGCAAGGCGTGTCGGAGCTCATCAAGCGCATCGCCTTCCTGATGGGCCTGCGCGACGAGCCCGGCGAAAAAATGCACAGCCATTCGTGAGCACGGGGAACCCGCACCCATGACCGCCTTTCTCATCGAGAACATGGCGCCGCTGATGTTCGCGGCCCTTGTCGTCTTCCTGCTCCTGGGCTTCCCCGTCGCCTTCGCGCTGGCCGCCAACGGTCTGGTCTTCGGCCTGATCGGCATCAAGCTGGGGCTGCTCGCCCCGGTCCTGTTCCAGGCGCTGCCCGAACGTGTGTTCGGCATCATGCAGAACGACACGCTGCTGGCCATCCCGTTCTTCACCTTCATGGGCCTGATCCTCGAACGGTCGGGCATGGCGGAAGACCTGCTGGACACCATCGGCCAACTCTTCGGCCCTCTGCGCGGCGGCCTCGCCTTCGCGGTGATCTTCGTCGGCGCCCTGCTGGCGGCCACCACCGGCGTGGTGGCCGCTTCCGTGATCTCCATGGGCCTGATCTCGCTGCCGATCATGCTGCGCTACGGTTATGACCGGCGGGTCGCCACCGGCGTCATCGCGGCGTCCGGCACGCTGGCGCAGATCATCCCGCCGTCGCTGGTGCTGATCATCCTGGCCGACCAGCTCGGCCGTTCGGTCGGCGACATGTACGCCGGCGCACTGTTCCCGGGTCTGGTGCTGACCGGCCTGTACGCCGGCTACATCCTGCTCATCACGATCGTCAAGCCGAACGCCGCCCCGGCCCTGCCGCTGGAGGCGCGGTCGCTGCGCGGCATGAAGCTCCTGGTCCGCGTCATCGTCTCGCTGCTGCCGCCGCTGGTGCTGATCTTCCTGGTGCTGGGCACCATCTTCCTGGGCATCGCCACGCCGACGGAGGGCGGCGCCATGGGCGCGGCCGGCGCGCTGATCCTGGCGCTGGCCAAGAACAAGCTGTCGTGGTCGCTGATGCGGCAGGCCATGGACACCACGGCCAAGCTCTCCACCTTCGTGGTGTTCATCCTCATCGGCTCGACCGTGTTCGGCCTCGTCTTCCGCGCGGTCAACGGCGACCTGTGGGTCGAGCATCTGCTGACCGGGCTGCCGGGCGGCGCCCTGGGCTTCCTGATCGTCTGCAACATCCTGGTCTTCGTGCTGGCCTTCTTCCTCGATTTCTTCGAGCTGGCCTTCATCATCGTGCCGCTGCTGGCGCCGGTGGCCGACAAGCTGGGCATCGATCTGATCTGGTTCGGCGTCCTGCTGGGCGTGAACATGCAGACCTCGTTCATGCACCCGCCGTTCGGATTCGCGCTGTTCTACCTGCGCTCGGTGGCGCCACGCTCGGACTACATCGACAAGGTCACCGGCAAACTGACGGCGAAGATCACCACCGGCCAGATCTACTGGGGCGCCGTGCCGTTCGTGATCATCCAGATCATCATGGTGGGCATCGTCATCATGTTCCCCGGCCTGGTGGAAGTGGGCCTCGACCGCGGCGCCAAGATCGACCCCAGCACCATCCAGATCGAGATCCCGACCATGGACTACAACGCCCCGCCGCCGTTCCCCGGCATGGAGCAGCCGGGCGAGAGCGACCCGAACGCCGACATCATGAAGCAACTGCAACGGCAGTGAAGCCGTTGGGTTTTCGCCGAGGCTCAACCCAACCTACGGGAACCGTGTAGGTTGGGTTGAGCGCAGCGAAAACCCAACACCGCTCCCAACCGCCAACATCCGCCCAAAAGAAAAGCCCCGCTTTCGCGGGGCTTTTCCATTTTGACAGCCGAAGCGCGGCGCGCTTACGACTTCTTCGGCGGCGGGGCCGAATAGACGAAGCTGTCGAAGGTGTACTCGGCAACGCGGAACCACAGGTATTCCTCGTCACGGAACTTGCGCCAGGCCTCGTAGACCTTCTTGAACTTCTCGTTGACCTTGGCCTCTTCCTCGTAGGTGTCGAAGGCCGCCTGATAGCAGGCCTGCATCACGTCGCGAGGGAAGGGCTTCAGCGACGTGCCGGCGCCCACAAGGCGCTTCAGCGCGTCCATGTTCTGCACGTCGTACTTGCCGAGCATCGAGCTGTTGGCCGCGGCGCACGCCTGATCGAGGATCGCCTTGTACGCCTTCGGCAGCTTCTCGTACTCGGCGTCGTTCACCAGCAGCGACACCTGCGGGCCGCCTTCCCACCAACCCGGATAGTAGTAGTACTTGGCGACCTTGTTGAAGCCGAGCTTCTCGTCGTCGTACGGGCCGACCCACTCGGCGGCGTCGATGGTGCCCTTTTCCAGCGACGGGTAGATGTCGCCGCCGGCGATCTGCTGCGGCACGACGCCCAGGCGCGAGATGACCTTGCCGGCGTAGCCGCCGATGCGGAACTTCAGGCCCTTCAGGTCATCGACCGACTTGATCTCCTTGCGGAACCAGCCGCCCATCTGTGTGCCGGTATTGCCGGCCGGGAACTGCACGATGTTGTAGGCCTTGAACACCTCGCGCATCAGCTCCAGACCGCCGCCGTGCGTCATCCACGCGCTCTGCTGGCGGGCGTTGAGGCCGAAGGGCATGGACGCGTCGAAGCCCAGCGTCGGGTCCTTGCCGACGTAATAGTAGGACACCGTATGGCCGCACTGCACCGTGCCGGCCTGGACGGCGTCGAGAACCTGCAGACCCGGCACCAGTTCGCCACCGGCGAAGACGCGGATCTGGAACTTGCCGTCCGTGGCCTCGGAAACGCGGCGGGCGACCTCTTCGGCGGCGCCGAAGATGGTATCGAGGCTCTTCGGGAAGCTGGAGGCGCAGCGCCACTGGATCTCCGGCGCGCTCTGCGCGATCGCCGGCGCGGCGATGGCGCTGGCGGCGGCGCCGGCGCCAGCGGTGGCAAGGAATTGACGACGCTTCATGAAGGGGTCTCCCTGGTTATCGCTTGTCTCGCGAGTTTTGCCGCACCCGGCGCTCATCGGCCCGAAACGGGCGGGCGTTGCGGCGACCGGCGCGGTGAAGATGCAACGGAGGTTGCGGAACGCGGTGCGGGCGTCGATTCGACTGTCCCGCACGGAACCCGAAAGGTCACGCCGCTCCTCCCCCGTCCTGTCGCTCCGTTGACGTCGGCGGCTGGAAAGCCGGCCGCGCCGGGCGTCTTTGCATGGCGCAACTATGCCGGAAACGCATGGGTGGTATCAAGCCCAAGCATCGAATGGTCATACCAAATCGGAGGAATTTTTGCCCTCCAGGGCCACCCCCGACGGGTTCGGGGGCGGCCGGCAGGCGTGCGGGAACCGGCTTACGAGAAGCGGTTGTTCTTCGGGAAGCCGTTGGGGGGCAGGTGGCCGACACCGGCGCGGCTGGCCAGCCAGTTCCGGATGTTGGTTTCGACGCGCACGCGGTCGCCCAGGTTCCACGACAGGCCGTCGGCGAGCGTGAAGGTCTTCACGTCGGACAGGCTGCCGTCCTTGTACTTCTGAAGCTGGACGCCCTTGCCGCGCGCCAGCACCGGCAGCTCGTACAGCGGGAAGACCAGCAGCTTGCGATTGTTGCCGATGACGGCGACGTGGTCGCCCTCCACCGGCACGCAGGCGCGCGCCGCCTTGCCGTCTTCCAGGTTCAGCACCTGCTTGCCGGCCCGGGTCTGCGCCAGCACCTCGTTCTCCTCGACCTGGAAGCCGCGGCCGTCCTCGGAGGCGACGATCAGCTTGCGGTCGGGCAGGTGCTTGAACAGCGCCACGATATCGGCGTCGTTGCCGAAATCGATCATCAGGCGCACCGGCTCGCCGAAGCCGCGGCCACGCGGCAGCTTGTCGGCGGCCAGCGTGAAGAACTTGCCGTTGGTGCCGAACACCAGGATCTTGTCGGTCGTCTCGCAGCGGATGGCGAATCGGTGCCTGTCGCCCTCCTTGTACTTCAGCTCGGCGATGCCGGCGTCGTCCAGGTGGCCGCGGATGGCGCGGATCCAGCCCTTTTCCGAGCACAGCACGGTCAGCGGCTCGCGCTCGACCATGGCGTCCAGCGGCACCTCGATGGCGGCGGGGGCGTCGGCCACCTCGGTGCGACGGTCGTCGCCAAAGCGCTTGCGGGTGTCGTCCGTCTCCTTGCCGATGCGCTTCCAGCGCGCGCCCTCGTCGCCCAGCAGTTCGACCAGCTCCGCCTTTTCGGCGCTCAGCCCGTCGAACTCCTTGCGGATCTCGAACTCCTCCAGCTTGCGCAGGTTGCGCAGGCGCATGTCGAGGATGGCGTTGGCCTGCACCTCGGTCAGCTCGAAGGCGCGGATCAGTTCCTGCTTCGGCTCGTCCTCCTCGCGGATGATGCGGATCACCTCGTCGAGGTTGAGGTAGGCGATGAGGTAGCCGCCCAGCACCTCCAGCCGGTGGTCGATCTGCCGCAGCCGGTTGTTGGAGCGGCGGACCAGCACCTCGTGCCGATGGTCGAGGAAGGCGTCCAGCACCTCCAGCAGGTTCATGACGCGCGGGACGTTGCCCTTGTCCAGCACGTTCATGTTCATGGCGAAGCGGATCTCCAGGTCGGTGGCCTGGAACAGCGAGGCCATCAGCACCTCGGGATCCACGTTGCGGCTCTTGGGCACCAGGACGAGGCGGATGTCCTCGGCCGACTCGTCGCGCACGTCCTCCAGCAGGATGAGTTTGCGCGCGGTCAGCAGCTCGGCGATCTTCTCGACCAGCCGGGCCTTCTGCACCTGATAGGGGATCTCGGTGACGACGATCTGCCAGGTGCCCTGCCCCAGCGGCTCCTTGTGCCAGCGGGCGCGCAGGCGGAACGAGCCGCGGCCGGTGCGGTAGGTCTCGATGACGGTGGAGCGCGGCTCGACCAGCACGCCGCCGGTCGGGAAGTCCGGTCCCGACATCAGCGACACGAGGTCCTCGATGCGCGGCGGCACCGGGCGCTCCTTGCCCGCGGCCAGCGCCTTGACGCAGTCCTGCCGGTGCTTCAGCACGAGCCGCAGCGCGTTGCAGATTTCGCCCACGTTGTGCGGCGGGATGTTGGTCGCCATGCCCACGGCGATGCCGCTGGAGCCGTTGGCCAGCAGGTTGGGGAAGTTGGCCGGCAGCACCGCCGGCTCCTCCCCGTCGCCATCATAGGTGCCGCGGAAGTCGACGGCGTCCTCGTCGATGCCCTCCAGCAGCGCCTTGGCGACCTCGGTCAGGCGCGCCTCGGTGTATCGCATGGCGGCGGCGTTGTCGCCGTCGACGTTGCCGAAGTTGCCCTGCCCGTCGATCAGCCGGTAACGCACCGCGAAGTCCTGCGCCAGCCGGACCAGCGCGTCGTATACTGCGGTGTCGCCGTGCGGGTGGTACTTGCCGATCACGTCGCCGACCACGCGCGCCGACTTCTTGGGCGGCGTGTCGGGATTGAGGCGCAGCTCGTTCATGGCGTACATCAGCCGCCGGTGCACGGGCTTCAGCCCGTCGCGCACGTCGGGCAGCGAGCGCGCCATGATGGTGGAGAGCGCATAGCTCAGATACCGCTCGCCAAGCGCATCGGCGAGCGGCTTGTCCAGGATTTCGGACGCTGGCACGGGGGTCTTCATGGGCGCACCCTAACCAGATCCCGCGCGAAAATCCAGCGGCATGTGTTCTCTTTTTGTTCGCATTGGAGGCCGCCGAACGGATGACAGGCGGGGCGGCGGAGCGTACCATCCGCCATCTCCTCCCCTGCCCGAACGGAGCCCACCATGGACGCCCCCGTCGCCTTCCTCGGCATCCTCGCGGCGCTGGCCGTCGGCGCCGCCAGCCCGGGGCCGAGCTTCGTGGTGGTGGCGCGCACGGCCATCGCCGTGTCGCGGCGCAACGGGGTGGCGGCGGCGCTGGGCATGGGACTCGGCGGCGTGGTCTTCGCGGTCCTCGCCCTGCTCGGCCTGCACGCGGCGCTGGCGCAGGTCGGCTGGCTGTACCTGACGCTCAAGCTGGCCGGCGGGGCGTACCTGCTGTACCTCGCCTACCGGTTGTGGCAAGGCGCCGCGCAGCCGATCGTCGTGGCCGATTCCGGCGCGCGCGCGGCGGGCGGGTTCGGCTGCTCCTTCCTGTTCGGTCTGGCGACGCAACTCAGCAACCCGAAGACGGCGATCGTCTACGGCAGCATCTTCGCGGCGCTGCTGCCGGCCGCGCCGCCGCCCTGGGTCGTCCTGGCGCTGCCGCCCCTGGTCTTCCTGATCGAAGCGGGCTGGTACACGGTGGTGGCGGTCGCCTTTTCCGCCAACCGCCCGCGCGCCGCCTATCTGCGCTCCAAGAGCTGGATCGACCGGCTGGCCGGCACGGTGATGGGCGCCCTGGGCGCCCGCCTCGTGGCCGAAGCGGTGCCGCCGGGCTAGGGCTTCGCCGGGCGCGCGCAGGTCTGCGGCAGGTCGAGCGCGAAGGCGCAGGGGCGCGGCTGCGCGACGCCGTTCCAGTCCATCGCGCCGGTGCAGCCGGCGTCCTCGAACAGCGCCGTGTCGCCGTCGCACAGCAGCACCGCCGAATGCCGGCCGTCGCGCCGCGCGTCCAGCGTGTAGCGGACGGAGTTGCGGAAGGGCGCCAGCAGCGTCCGGTCGTTCTTGGTCGCGTACTCGATGAGCGGCAGGCCGGTGAGGTCGGCCACGCCGGGGTCGTACCGGACGGTGCCGTCCACCGCGCTGGCGATGTAGCGCAGCGGGTTGCCGAACGCGGCAGGATCGTCCGCCCGCGCGCCCGGTGCGATCATCACGGCGAACAGCAGGATGGCGGCGGTCAGGTGACGCATGGCGGGCTCCTCAAGCGATGGCGGGTTCGGTCCAGAACACGTAGGCGCCTTCATGGCGGCCGGTGTCGAGGTTGGCGTCGACGATGGCGTCGAGCGCCGCAGGATCGTCGTAGACGCCCTGCGCCACCGCTTCCCACCAGCGCCCCACGTTGCCGATCGCCCAGTCGAAGACCGCGTCGTAGCTCTGCCGGCCGTACGGCGTGTCGAGATCGTCGATGTAGTCGCGGGTCAGGCCGTCCAGCGTCGGATAGAGCACCGCGCGGCCGTCCAGCAGGTGGCGGGCGAACGGGAAATAGCGGATGGCGCTGTCCACCACGTCGACGATCCGCGTGTATCCCTCGTGCCAGAGCGCGACGTTGGGGGGGCTTTCGGCGTACAGGTCCGGATGGGTGTCGGCCAGCGCGCCTTCCCAGACCGCGGTGACCGCGTCCATGTGGCCGCTGTCGTCGCACCATGCGATCCCCGTGCGGACGAACGCCGCCGGGCCGAGATCCCCGAGTTTGACACGCTGGAAGATGTAAACGTCCTGGTGCATCTCGCAGTCGCGGTGCGCGGTTTCGTTGCCCTGATAGGGGCCGACGCGCCGCTCGACCACCGGATGGACCGACAGGTCCAGCGCCACGTGCGACGTGTAGCCCAGCAGCCAGGCGAGCGCCGGCGCCCGCTGCGGCTCGGCAAGGGCGCGGACGCGCCGCGCCGCCGCCTTGATCACGGCGCCGGTGCGCTCGTAATGCATGCGGTCGGCCCAGGCCTTCGCCTTGCCGATGGGGGCCAGATAGGGGTAGTCGGGGCTGACCGCGCCCAACTCGCAGAACCGCAGGTTCAGCGCCACGGCGGCCATGGCCGGTCCGGGCATGGCCATCCCGTCGAGCCGGCTGCGCAGTTCGCTGATCGCCGTCAGGTGCGCGAATCCTCCGGGCATGGCCCCCTCCCCCGCTGCAATTCGGAGGTACGCTAGCGGATGCCGCGCCGGTTGTCACGGCCGGCGCGAATGCACGCGCCGCATTGCGTCGCGCACGTCACGCCGCCCGTGCCAGCCGTTCGGCCAGACGGACGCGGGCCGGCGGCAGCGGGCCGTTCAGCAGGTGCCGCTCCAGGAAATAGCCGGTCATCCGCAGGCCCTCGGCCACCTCCGCGGCGCCACCCAGGCCACGACCGATCAGGAACCCGGGCAGCGGCAGCAGCCGGTCGCGGAACGGCTCGCCGATGGCCGCCGACACGGCGCGGCCGGTGCGCGGGCTGACGAACGCGAGGTAGTCGTTGCCGCCGGTCACCGCGCAGCGGTCGAGATCGAGGCCGAACCCCAGCTCGCCCAGCAGGCCGACCTCCCAGCGCACATAGGCCTCGGGCCAGGCCGGCGCCGCGTCCAGCACGTCCAGCAGCGCCTTCAGCCCGTCGAACAGCGCGGGGTGCGGCTGGCGCTCGGGCAGCGCCGCCTCGGCCAGCGCGCAGGCCGCCGTCAGCGCCGCCAGCCGCGACGGGTCGTCGAGCAGGCCGGCGGCGTAGCCGCGCACGGCCTCCAGCGTGAAGGTGCCGAGCTGTTCGTTGAGTCGCGCGCGCCAGCGGGCGCTGACCAGCGTGCCCGGCTCCAGGTTGCCGCGCTGCCGGCTGGACCGGCCGCCGTGCACGAGGCCGGCGTGCCGCCCGTGCCCGCGCGCCAGCAGCACGGCCACCGCCGCGCTGTCGCCGAGCGGGCGAGTCGACAGGACGATGCCCTGGTCGGTCCATTCCATGGCCATGATCTAGCAATCCGCGAGGCCGCCCGCCATGGTAAAGGAATCCACGAACCCCACGCGGGTTCACGCCGGCCGGCGCGACAGATCCGTGCGCGTGCGCGACACATTGCTGCACTCCATGGGCGGCAGCACAAAACAAGGTTGCATTTCAGGCAATTTTAATCAGCAATGTCCGGCCACGGTGCCGTCCGGGCCGACACGAGGGGGTCTGTGAGCAGTCCGATCGACCGATACCTGCTGGCCGAGAGGGCCGGTACCGAAGGCGTATGGGACTGGGACCTGCGCACCGACACCCTTTATTTGTCCCGGCGCTTCAAGGAGTTCCTGGGGCTGCCGCCGGGTGATGGGCTGGGTTGCCCGGCCGACTGGCTGGACCGCGTCCATCCCGACGATCTTGACTGGCTGCACGCCTCGTTCGAGGGGCAGATGGTCGGCGTGTCCGTGCCCTTCCAGATCGAGCACCGCGTGCGCTGCGGTGACGACTGGCGCTGGCTGGCGTGCCGCGGCGTGGCGGTCAGCGACGAGGGCGGCGCCCCGGTGCGCCTCGTCGGCTCGGTCGCCGACGTCACCGAACGCAAACTGGCCGAACAGCGCCTGCGCCGCAGCGAGGAACGCTACGCCCTGGCTGCCGCCGCCAGCAACGACGGGCTGTACGACTGGGACCTGAAGGCGGAAAGCGTCTATTACTCGCCGCGCTGGAAATCCATCCTCGGCTTCGAGGAGCACGAGATCGGCGACAGCCCGCAGGAATGGCTGGGCCGCGTGCTCCCCGACGACCTGATGTGGCTGCGCGCCGCCCTGGACGCCCAGGCCGACGGCGACGGCAAGCCGTTCCAGATCGAGTACCGCATGCTCGACGCCGCCGGCAAGGAACGCTGGATGGCCTGCCGCGGCATCGCCGTGCTGGATGACGCCGGCACCCCCATCCGCATCGTCGGCAGCCAGGCCGACGTCACCGACCGCAAGCAGGCCGAGCAGCAGCTCCGCCAGAGCGAGGAGCGCTACGCGCTGGCCGCGCGCGGCGCCAACGACGGGCTGTGGGACTGGACGCTGGCCGATGGCGCCGTCCACTACTCGCCGCGCTGGAAGGCCATGCTGGGCCACGCCGAGCACGAGGTCGGCACCCGCATCGACGACTGGTTCGACCGCGTCGTGCCCGCCGATCTGGCCGCGCTGAAGACGGCCATCGATCTGCACCTCACCGGCCAGCGCGACGGCTTGCAGCACGAATTCCGCATGCGCCATGCCGACGGCGGGGAGCGCTGGTTCCTGGCGCGCGGCATCGCCGTGCCCGGCCCGGACGGGCGCGCCGTGCGCATGGCCGGCTCGATGACCGACATCACCGCGCGCAAGAAGGCCGAGCAGCAGATCCTGTTCGACGCCATCCACGACGCGATGACGGGGCTGGCCAACCGCACGCTGCTGCTCGACCGCGTCGGGCAGGCGCTCGACCACCGGCGGCGCGCCGGCGGGCGGCATTTCGCGGTGCTTCTGCTCGACCTCGACCGGTTCAAGGGCGTCAATGATTCGCTTGGCTCGGCCGCTGGCGACGCGGTGCTGCGAACGATCGCCGCGCGGCTGGAGGACAACCGCCGCATGGGCGACACGCTGGCCCGCCTGTCGGCCGACGAGTTCGGCATGCTGCTGAACGACGTCGACGCCGTGGGCGACGCCATGGACGCCGCCGAACGGCTGGCACAGGCGGTGGCCCGGCCGATCACGCTGGACGGGCACCAGCTGGTGCTGACCGCGTCGCTGGGCATCGCCTTGAGCGTCACCGGATACGACCGGCCGGAGGACATGCTGCGCGACGCCAGCCTCGCCATGTACCGGGCGAAGTCCGGCGGCCGCAACCGCATCGACGTGTTCGACGGCCACCTGCGCCGGCAGGCCATGGCGCAGATGCGCACGGAGGCCGACCTGCGCAGCGCCCTGGAGCAGGGCCAGCTCCGCCTGTTCTACCAGCCGATCGTCGAGCTGCACAGCGGCCGCATCGCCGGGTTCGAGGCACTGATGCGCTGGCAGCATCCGGAGCGCGGGCTGGTGTCCCCGCTCGAATTCATTCCGCTGGCCGAGGAATGCGGCCTGATCGTGCCGATGGGCCGCTGGGCGCTGCGCGAGGCGGCGCGGCAGATCGCCCAGTGGCAGAGCCGCCACCCGCGCGCCACGCCCCTGTTCATGAGCGTCAACGTCTCGCCCCAGCAGTTCCGCGACGACGACCTGCCGGCCCTGGTGCGCGCCGTGCTGGACGATACCGCGGTGCCGCCCTCCTCGCTGAAGCTGGAGATCACCGAGAGCCTGCTGATGCAGGACCCCGCCAAGGCGCGCGCGCTGCTGGTGAGCATCCGCGACATGGACGTGCGCCTGTCGATCGACGATTTCGGCACCGGCTACTCGTCGCTGTCGTACCTGCACGCCTTCCCGGCCGACACGCTGAAGATCGACAAGAGCTTCGTGCAGGCCATCACGACGGGTGAAGGCAGCGCCGCCATCGTCCAGGTGATCACGACGCTGGCTGCGATCCTCGGCATGGACGTGGTGGCGGAGGGCATCGAGACACCGGCCGAAGCCGAATTCCTGACCGACATCGCCTGCAAGTACGGCCAGGGCTACCTCTACGCCCGCCCCGCCCCGGCCGATCAGGCCGAAGCCCTGCTGGACCGCGACTCCGCCGCCTCCGATGCCGACGCCGCCCCGGCCGGCGCGGCGGACTGACCAGGACGCGGGCAACAAAAAGCCGCCCCAAAGGGCGGCTCGTGGAAGGGTCCGGTGGTGGGCGATGAGGGTTTCGAACCCCCGACCCTCTCGGTGTAAACGAAG
>DASWVP010000616.1:0-24119 GCA_036401175.1 Azospirillum sp.
TAAGACATGCTAGAGCAAATGCCGTGAACTCCTCACCGGCCAGGAAGTCGGCGAGAGCATCTCCCGACCGGCAATCTGTCTCTTGCTCATGACATCGCAACGCTCTGCCCGCATTTGATGATTCCGACATGTCTCAGCTCCCCCCGAACAGGTCGCCTCTCACTATGACGGCGTTTGCCTACGCCGGCAAAACGGAAAAGGGGCGGAACCTCCCGGTCCCGCCCCCTTCCTCCCGCCCGTTCAGATCCGCGCCAGCGCCGGTTCCTTGAAGAAGTGCTGGTACTCCTCCACCGCCCTGGTCTCGTCGAATTCGCCTTCCATCTTGGCGACGACGATGGTGGCGACGCCGTTGCCGATCAGGTTGGTGATGGCGCGCGCCTCCGACATGAAGCGGTCGACGCCCAGCAGCAACGCCAGCCCCTCGATCGGCAGCGTGCCGGTGGCCGACAGGGTGGCGGCCAGGGTCACGAAGCCGCCGCCGGTCACCGCCGCCGCCCCCTTCGAGGTGACCATCAGCAGGCCCAGGATGGTGATCTGCTGCCAGACCGTGAGGTCGACGTTGAACGCCTGGGCGATGAAGATCGCCGCCATCGACAGGTAGATCGACGTGCCGTCCAGGTTGAAGGAATAGCCGGTCGGGATGACCAGACCCACCACGTGCTTGGAGCAGCCGAACTTCTGCATCTTCTCCATCATGCGCGGCAGCACGGACTCCGAGGACGAGGTGCCGAGCACGATGAGCAGTTCCTGCTTGATGTACTTGAGGAACGTCCACAGGCTGAAGCCGTAGGCCTTGGCGATGGTGCCCAGCACGCCGAACACGAACAGCGCCATGGTGATGTACACGGCGGCCATCAACTGCCCCAGCGAGACGAGCGAGGTGACGCCGTACTTGCCGATGGTGAAGGCCATGGCGCCGAACGCGCCCAGCGGCGCCACGCGCATCAGGATGCCGATCACGCCGAACAGCGCGTGCGCCGTCTTGTCGAAGATGTCTTCGACCAGCTTGCCCTTCTGCCCCATGGCGGCCAGCGCCACGCCGAAGATCACCGCGAAGAACAGGATCTGCAGCATGTCGCCCTTCACGAACGCGCCGACGACATTGTCGGGCACGATGTTCATGAAGAATTCGAGCGTGGTGTGGTTCTGCGCCTCGGTCGCGTATTTGGCAACCGCGTCGGCCTTGAGCTGGCCGGGCACGATGTTCATGCCGCCGCCGGGCTGCACGAGATTGACCACCAGCAGGCCGAGGCCCAGCGCGAAGGTCGTCACCACCTCGAAATACAGCAGGGCCTTGCCGCCGACCTTGCCGACCTTCTTCATGTCGCCGATGGACGAGATGCCGGTGACCACCGTCAGGAAGACGATCGGGCCGATGACCATCTTGATCATCTTGATGAAGACGTCGCCCAGCGGCTTCATCTCCACGGCGAGCGCCGGGGAGAAGTGGCCCAGCAGGATGCCGATGGTGATGGCGCTGAGAACCTGGAACGTCAGGTTGGTGTAAAGCGGCTTCTTGGGATGCTTGCGCGCGTCGGCGTGCATGACCGTCTCCTCACGGGTGTCGTTCTGGCCCGGCCATCCGAAGGGCCGGTGTATGACGCCAGAGAGAGCAATCGCTGTGCCAGCGAACAAGTCATTGATTCTGCCGGACTTATGTCAGAGCACCGACGGAGAACCCACACATCCGCTGCTTTGCCCGTATGCGGAAATCCGCACACGCCGACGCATCCTTGCTGCATCGCAGCAAAAATGGGCAGGAGATTAGCCGTATGGGGTACGGCGCGACATTCCATTGCCTGGCCGCGCCGTGATGGCCTTCAGCGCCCGTACCCCGCCCGAAAATCCAACTTGCCCGCCCCGCCCGCCGGGGGCAGAACCGTTCCCCCGGAAAAGGAGGACTGCGGCGTGTTGAAGACGGTGATGCGGTCGTTGCGCGGTGTGGCGGGACGGCGGCCCTTCGCGGCGACGGTGCGCCTTGCCCTGCTGCTGGGTGTCCTGGCGGCGGCGCTGGCCGGCTGGGGCGTCGCGGCGTGGACGGAGGCGCGCACGCGGGATGCCTTGCGCGACGAGGAGCGCGCCCAGCTCGCCCTCTACGGCGCCAACCTGCGGACCGAGTTGGAGAAGCACCGCGCCGTGCCCTTCGTCCTGGCCCGCGACGTCGAGGTGGCGGACCTGCTGATGATCCCCGCCCCGCGCACGGTCGAGCGCATGAACCGCAAGCTGGAGGAGATCGCCCGCGCCCTGCCCGCCTCCGCCCTCTACGTCATGGATGAGTCCGGCACGACGGTGGCGGCCAGCAACTGGGAGCAGCCGGACAGCTTCGTCGGCCAGAACTTCGCCTTCCGTTCCTACTTCCGCGACGCGGTGGCGCGCGGCGAGGGGCACAACTTCGCGCTGGGCACCACGTCGCTGAAGCCCGGCTACTACACGGCGCACCGGGTGGTGGCGGAAAACCGCACACTGGGCGTCGTCGTCCTCAAGGTGGGGTTCGAGGCGCTGGAACAGGGCTGGCGCGCCACGCAGGACAAGGTGGCGGTGACCGACCGCGACGGCATGGTCTTCATCACCAACACCGACGCGTGGCGCTACCGCAGCCTGCCCTCGGCCAAGGCCACCGATGGGGAGGCTCTCAACCCGCTGCCCTGGCGCCCGATGCCGGGCGACGAGGTGCTGGTGGAGGAAGACGGCGGACGCCACCCCCACCTCCTGCAATCCGCCGCGCTGCCGGAGGGCGACTGGACGCTGCACGTGCTGACCAGCCTGGAACCGGTGGGCCGCCGCGCCGCCACGGCCGGGCTGCTGGCCGCCGTCGTCGCCGGGCTGCTGGCGTTGTCCGGCGTGCTGCTGGCGCAGCGCCGCCACGCGCTGGCCGAACGCCTCGCCTTCCAGGAGACGGCCCGGCACGAACTGGAACGCCGCGTTGCCGAGGCGACGGCGGAGCTGCGCGCCACCGAGAACGAGCTGGTGCAGGCCGCCAAGCTGGCGGCGCTGGGCCAGATGTCGGCTGGCATCGCGCACGAGATCAACCAGCCGCTGGCGGCGCTGCGCGCCTTCGCCGACAACGCCGCCGTACTGCTGGAGCGCGGCCACAGCGACCGCGTGCGCGACAACCTCGCCGAGATCGCCGCGCTGACCGACCGCATGGCGACGATCACCCGCCACCTCAAGGGCTTCGCCCGGCGCGCCTCGGGCACGCTGGGCGCCGTCGCGGTGAACGGCGCCGTGCGGGAGGCGCTGGCGCTGCTGGAGGCGCGGCTGCACCGCGACGCCGTGTCCGTGGCGCTGGAACTGCCGCCGGAACC
The DNA here is from genome assembly GCA_036401175.1 of Azospirillum sp. GTDB lineage: Bacteria > Pseudomonadota > Alphaproteobacteria > Azospirillales > Azospirillaceae > Azospirillum. The sequence goes on from DASWVP010000616.1 coordinate 3,306, forward strand.
GGTGTGGGTGCAGGGAGAGGACGTGCGGCTCCAGCAGGTGCTGGTCAACCTGTTCTCCAACGCCGCCGACGCCATGCGCGGCCGGCCGGTGCGGGTGCTGGGCGTGCATCTGGCGGCCGACGGCACCGACGCCGTGCTGACCGTGCACGACACCGGCCACGGCCTGCGGCCCGACGCCCTGCCCCACCTGTTCTCCCCCTTCTTCACCACCAAGGAGGCGGATGAAGGGTTGGGCTTGGGCCTGTCGATCAGCCATGGCATCGTCACCGACTTCGGCGGCAGCATCGCCGCCGCCAACGCGCCGGACGGCGGCGCCGTCTTCACCGTCCGCCTGAAACGCACGGAGACCACCGCATGACCACCGCCGGTGCCGTCCTGTTCATCGACGACGAGCGGCCGATCCGCATGGCCAGCGGACAGGCGCTGGAACTCGCCGGCTTCGCCGTGACGGCGTACGAGAGCGCCGAGCGCGGGCTGAAGCACGTCGCCCGCGACTTCCCCGGCTGCGTGGTCAGCGACGTGCGCATGCCGGGCATGGACGGGATGGCGCTGCTTCAGGCGGTGCGCGCCGTTGACCCCGACCTGCCGGTGGTGCTGATCACCGGGCACGGCGACGTACCGATGGCCGTGCAGGCGATGCGCGACGGCGCCTACGACTTCATCGAGAAACCTTTCCCCTCCGACCGCCTTGTCGATGTCTGCCGGCGCGCCGTGGACCGGCGGCGGCTGGTGCTGGAGAACCGCGCGCTGAAGGCCGCGCTGTCCGGCACCACCGGCGGCGCCGACGCCATCATCGGCCGGACGCCGGGCATCGAGCGGCTGCGTGCGACGATCGCCGCCGTGGCCGACACCGACGCCGACGTTCTGGTGCTGGGCGAGACCGGAACCGGCAAGGAGATGGTCGCCCGCGCGCTGCACGCCCAGAGCCCGCGCCGCAAGCATCCCTTCGTGGCGCTGAACTGCGGCGCCATGCCGGAGACCATCATCGAAAGCGAGCTGTTCGGCCACGAGGCCGGCGCCTTCACCGGCGCCACCAAGCGCCGGGTCGGCCGCATCGAGCACGCCAGCCGCGGCACCCTGTTCCTGGACGAGATCGAGAGCATGCCGCTGTCGCTCCAGGTCAAGCTGCTGCGCGTGGTGCAGGAACGGGTGGTGGAGCCGCTGGGCTCCAACGACGTAGTGCCGGTGGACCTGCGCATCGTCGCCGCCACCAAGGTGGACCTGCGCAAGGCCGCCGACGAGGGCGGGTTCCGCGCCGACCTGTATTACCGCCTGAACGTCGTGGTGCTGACCATCCCGCCGTTGCGCGAACGGCGCGACGACATCCCGCTGCTGTTCCAGCACTTCGTCGCGCAGGCGGCGAACCGCTACAACCGCGAGCCGGCCGTCCCCACCCCGGCGCGGCTGCACGCGCTGATGACGCACGACTGGCCCGGCAACGTGCGCGAGCTGCGCAACGCCGCCGACCGCTTCGTGCTGGGTCTCGACGATGCCCCGGTACCTCCGGCCGCCGCCGGCGGCCCGCTATCGCTCGCCGAACAGGTGGACCTGTTCGAGAAGCGCCTGATCGAGACCGAACTCGCCCGCCACAAGGGCAGCGTCAAGGCCACCGTCGAGGCGCTGAACATCCCCCGCAAGACCTTCTACGACAAGCTGAAGCGCCACGGGTTGAGCCGCGAGGATTTCGTGGAGTAGGTGGTTGCCGTTGGGTTGAGGCCAAAGCCGAAAATCCAACGATCACCCCGCCCGCACATGCTCGCGCGTCGGCACGCCTATGACGATCGTCCGCTTCATGCCGGCTTCATTCATTAGCTTAGACTAATTTTAAGATTGACAGCCTGCCGGCCCCATGGATGATCTGTGGAACAATACCAACACATCATGGGAGGGGGAACCAATGCCCGAACTCGACGTCCAGGGGCGCACCATCGCCGTCAGCGAAGCCGGCTGGCTGGAGAACGTCAACGAATGGGACGATGACATCGCCCGTGCCGTCGCCGCGCAGGAAGGCGTGGCCCTGACGGACGAGCATTGGGACATCATCCGCGCCACGCGCGCCTTCTTCGAGGAGTACGGCGTGATTCCCGAGGCCCGCGTGTTCTCCAAGCTGATGAAGGAGCAGTTCGGGGCCGAGCGTTCGACCCAGCAGTACTTCTTCTCGCTGTTCCCGCACGGCCTGCTGAAACAGGCCAACAAGATCGCCGGCCTGCCGCGCCCGAAGGGCTGTTCCTAAGCCCCCGTCCTTGGCCGGACCGTCCGCGCGCCCTATAATAACGGCAGCGGAACCGAGAGGACAGGCCCATGACCGCCCTGGCACACTCCGAGCGCATGACCGTCGAGGAGTTCCTCGCCTGGACGGGCATGGGCGACGCCGTGTACGAGCTGATCGACGGTCACCCCTGCGCCCAGGCCGCCCCCAGCGAGGAGCACGCCGCACTCCAGGCGGCGGTCGCGGGCGAGCTTCGCAACGCGCTCGCCGGCCGCCGGCCGTGCCGGGTGATGACGGAGGCCGGGGTGTACGCCGCCATCCGCCCGCGCTGGAACTACCGGCAGGCCGACGTGGTGGTGAGTTGCCGCCCCCGCCTGCCCGGCCAGCCCAGCGAGCCGGAACTGATCGTCGAGATCCTGTCGCCGTCGAACGAGCAGGAAACGCGCGACAAGCTGTTCTACTACGCCGCCATCGAGAGCGTGCGGGAGATCCTGTTCCTCGACAGCCACCGGGTCGCGGCCGAACTCTACCGGCGCGATGCGGCCGGGCACTGGGCGCCCGAACCGCTGCTGCGTGGCCCCGGCGACCGGCTGGAGCTGTTCAGCGTCGACGCCGCGCTCGACCTGGACGTGCTCTACGACGGCGTGCTGGGGGACGAGAGCGGCATCTGGCTGTGACCGGGCGTAGCCCGTCCATCACCGTCCGCCCGACACGTTGAGCTGCGCGCCGGTGACGTAGGAGGCCGCGTCGGACAGCAGCCAGAGGATCGTCTCCGCCACCTCGTCGGTGGTGCCGGCGCGGCCCATGGGCATGGCGGATGCGAACTTGTCCAGCCGGTTGCCGACGCCGGGGACGATCTGGATCTCCGTGTCGATCAGACCCGGCCGCACGACGTTGACGCGGATGCCCTCCTTCGCCACCTCGCGGGCCAGCCCGATGGTCAGGCTGTCGATGGCCCCCTTGGCGGCGGCGTAGGCGACGAACTCGGTGGGCGAGCCCAGGTCGGCGGCGATGGAGCCCAGGTTGACGATCGCCCCGCCCTTGCCGCCGTGCGCCGTGGACATGCGCCGCACCGCCTCCTGGCAGCACAGGATGCTGCCCAGGATGTTGATGTCCAGCGTGCGGCGCACGGCGTCCACTGGCGCGGCGTCCAGCCGGCCATAGGGGCCGACGATGCCGGCGTTGTTGACCAGCCCGCCGATGGGGCCCAGCGCCGCCTCCGCGCCGTCGAACAGGGCGCGCACGTCCGCCTCGTCCGCCACGTCGCCCCGGAACGCCTCGGCCCGGCCGCCGGCCGCGCGGATGGCCTGCACGACGGCGTCGGCCGCCCCGGCGTTGGATGCGTAGTTGACGGCGACCGCCCAGCCGCGCCGCGCCGCCAGCCGCGCCACGGCGGCGCCGATCCCCCGGCTGCCGCCGGTCACGATAAGCGTGGACATGCCCTTCCCTCCTCCGGTTTTCCGCCATGATGGCGGCAGTGGGGGACGGGCGCAACGGGCTCAGGCGTCGGCCAGCGCGTGCGCGAAGGTGTCGAGGCTCCGGACGCCCGCCTCGGTGAGCGCGTAGGTGGCGCGCGCCACCCGCTCGAACCAGCCGTAGACGTCGCTCTGGAGGATTGCCGCCACGTCGGCCGGTGCGCCATGCAAGCGCAACGCCTTGATGGTCAGCGGCCCGTGCGCGTGCAGGATGCGGGCGATGCGCAGCGCGTCCTGGCGGTAGGCGGTGACGATCGGCACGCGGGTCGAGCCGCCGCGGTTGGGGTCGCCAGCCCGGCGCGCGTGCTCGCCCAGCAGGCGGGCGGCGCGCTTCCTGTCCTTGCGCGGCTGGTAGGGGACGGGGTCGAGCAGCACCTCCACCTCGTGGCCGGCCGCCCGCGCCGTATCCACCACCAGCAGCCCGACGCCCAGCCGGCGGCACAGCTTCTTCACACCCGAATCGTACGGCGACGGCCCGGACGCCTTGCGCCCCGGCTGCGGCACGGCGAGGTAGACGGCGTCGGTGACGGCCAGCCGGTCGACGCCCTGCAGCACGAGGTCCAGCGTGAAGCGCTTCTTCAGCTCGACGATGACCGGCGGCTCACTCCCCCGCACGGCCACGAGGTCGCACCCGCGCACCTCGCCCTTCACGACGAAACCCTGGCCTTCCAGGAAGGCTTTGACGGGGGCGTAGAGGTCGGTTTCGGCGACGATGGACACGGACCCACGTAGGTTGGGTTAAAACCCAACATTCCTGCGGTGGCGAGCGCGTTGGGTTTTCGCCTGCGGCTCAACCCAACCTACAGCGTGTCCGCCCAAAAAAGAAAGGCGCCTTGCGGCGCCTTCCAGGGGTCCGGGGGCTTTCGCTCCCGGCGGGGTGCGGAGGGGCTCACAACCCCTCGCGCTTGATCATGCGGCGGCCTTCTGCTTGCGCAGGATGCCGAGGATGTCGGCGGCCGCCTTCGGGATGTTGGTGCCGGGGCCGTAGATGGCGCTGGCGCCGGCCTTGTAGAGGTAGTCGTAATCCTGCGGCGGGATGACGCCGCCGCACACCACCAGGATGTCGCCCGCACCCTGGCGTCGCAGTTCCTCGACCAGTTGCGGGACCAGCGTCTTGTGGCCGGCGGCCTGGGACGACACGCCGACGACGTGCACGTCGTTCTCCACGGCCTGCCGGGCGGCCTCCTCCGGGGTCTGGAACAGCGGCCCGATGTCGACGTCGAAGCCGATGTCGGCGAAGCTGGTGGCGATCACCTTGGCCCCGCGGTCGTGCCCGTCCTGGCCCATCTTGACGACCAGGATGCGCGGACGGCGGCCTTCCTCGGCGGCGAAGTCTTCGATGTCCCGCTGGATCTTCTCGAAGCCCTCGTCACCCGCATAGGCCGCACCATACACGCCGGAGACCGAGCGGATCTGCGCGACGTGGCGGGTGAACACCGTCTCCAGCGCGCTGGAAATCTCGCCGACGGTGGCGCGGGCGCGGGTGGCCTTGACGGCGAGGTCCAGCAGGTTGCCCGACTTCTCCGCCGCCGCCTTGCTCAGGTCGTCCAGCGCGGCGCGGCAGGCGGCCTCGTCGCGGGTGGTGCGGACCTTGTTCAGGCGGGCGATCTGCGATTCGCGAACGGCGGTGTTGTCGATGTCGAGGACGTCGACCATCTCCGGGTTTTCCGGGCGGTACTTGTTGACGCCGACGATCACCTCCTCGCCGCGGTCGATGGCGGCCTGACGCCGCGCGGCGGCCTCCTCGATCAGCAGCTTGGGCATGCCGGACTCGACGGCCTTGGTCATGCCGCCCATGCCCTCGACCTTCTCGATCAGCTCCATCGCCGCGTCGGCCAGCGACTGCGTCAGGTTCTCGATGTAGAAGGAGCCGGCCAACGGGTCGACCACCTTGGTGACACCCGTCTCCTCGGCGATGATGAGCTGGGTGTTGCGGGCGATGCGGGCCGAGAACTTGGTCGGCAGGCCCAGCGCCTCGTCGAAGGCGTTGGTGTGCAGCGACTGCGTGCCGCCCAGCACGGCGGCCAGCGCCTCCACGGTGGTGCGGATGATGTTGTTGTACGGGTCCTGCTCGGTCAGGGACACGCCCGAGGTCTGGCAGTGCGTGCGCAGCGCCAGCGAGCGGACGTCCTTCGGATCGAACTTCTCCTTCATCAGCGACGCCCACAGCAGGCGCGCGGCGCGCAGCTTGGCGACCTCCATGAAGAAGTTCATGCCGATGGAGAAGAAGAACGACAGGCGCGGCGCGAACTTGTCCACGGGCAGGCCCTTGGACATGGCGGCGCGCACGTATTCCAGGCCGTCGGCGATGGTGAAGGCCAGTTCCTGCACCGCCGTCGCCCCGGCCTCCTGCATGTGATAGCCGGAGATCGAGATCGAGTTGAACTTCGGCATGTTCAACGCCGTGTACTCGATGATGTCCGCGATGATCCGCATCGATGGCTCGGGCGGATAGATGTAGGTGTTGCGGACCATGAACTCCTTGAGGATGTCGTTCTGGATGGTGCCGGACAGCTTGTCCTGGCTCACCCCCTGCTCCTCGGCGGCGACGATGTAGCCGGCCAGGATCGGCAGGACGGCGCCGTTCATGGTCATGGAGACGGACATCTTGTCGAGCGGGATGCCGTCGAAGAGGATCTTCATGTCCTCGACCGAATCGATCGCCACGCCCGCCTTGCCGACGTCGCCCACCACGCGCGGGTGGTCGCTGTCATAGCCGCGGTGCGTGGCGAGGTCGAAGGCCACCGACAGGCCCATTTGCCCGGCCTTCAGGTTGGCGCGGTAGAAGGCGTTGGACTCCTCGGCCGTGGAGAAGCCGGCGTACTGGCGGATCGTCCAGGGCCGGTGCGCGTACATGGTGGCGCGCGGCCCCCGCGTGTACGGCGGGAAGCCCGGCAGCGTGTCCAGCGCGATGCCGTCCAGGTCGGCCGCGGTGTAGAGGGGCTTGACGTCCAGGCCCTCGGGCGTGCGCCAGATCAGGTCGTCCGCCTTGCCGTCGGCGCCGATGTCCTTGGCGGCCAGCGCCTGCCAGTCGGCCAGCGTCTTCTTCGGAAAGTCGGTCATGGACACCTCCTCAACATCGGCCGCCCGGGCCTTCGTATAGTCTTGGCGTTGAAACTCGGGCCCCCACCCTAACCCTCCCCCGCTTCGCAGGGGAGGGGATTTTGGCCCCCTCCCCTGCGTCGGCGGGGGAGGGTCGGAGTGGGGGCAAGACTTCGCGTTACGCGAACTCGACGATCTTCTGGTCGACGGCGAGGCTGGAACCCGGCGTGGCGTGGACCTTGGAGACGGTGCCGTCCTGCGAGGCGCGCAGGATGTTCTCCATCTTCATGGCCTCGACCACGGCCAGCACCTCGCCGGCCTTGACCTCCTGCCCTTCCTCGACGGCGAGCGAGACCAGCAGGCCCGGCATCGGCGACAGCAGGAACTTCGACATGTCCGGCGGCGCCTTCACCGGCATCAGCGCATCGTACTTGGCGGCCGTCGGGGTCAGGACCTTGACGTTCGCCTGGCTGCCGGAATGGATCAGCTTGTAGCCGACGCCGGCGCGGTCCACCTGCACACACACCGGGTGGCCGTTCACCGTGCCGCGGAACAGCGGCTCGCCGATCTGCCAGTCGCTCCACACCTGCAGGTGCTTGCCCGACAGGTCCACCGTGTAGCCCAGGCGCTGCGGGCTGTCCTTGCAGGGACGGACGTGCACCGGATGCTGCGTGCCGTCCAGCGTGACCACCCAATCCTCGCGGACCTTGGTCTGCTTGCCGGTCATCTTGCCGCTGATCTGGATGTCGCGGTCGCTGTTGCAGCGATGGATGACGGCGGCGACGGCGACCAGCACCGCCGGGTCGTCCGGCGGCAGGTCGGCGGCGTGGAAGCCGTTCGGGTATTCCTCGGCGATGAAGTTGGTCGTCAGGCGGCCCTCGACGAAGCGCGGGTGCGCCATCAGCGCGGCGAGGAACGGGATGTTATGGCTGACGCCGCGGATGTAGTACTCGTCCAGCGCCTCGCGCATGCCGGCGATGGCGGCGTCGCGGGTGGAGCCCCAGGTGCACAGCTTGGCGATCATGGGGTCGTAGTACATGGAGATCTCGCCGCCCTCGAACACGCCGGTGTCGACGCGCACGTGCGGGTCGTCGGTCGGCGGACGGTAGTGCGTGAGACGGCCGGTCGAGGGCAGGAAGTTGCGGAACGGATCCTCGGCGTAGACGCGCGCCTCGACGGCCCAGCCGTGCAGGCGGACATCCTCCTGGCGGAGGTTCAGCTTCTCGCCCGCCGCCACGCGGATCATCAGCTCGACCAGATCCAGGCCGGTGATCAGCTCGGTGACCGGGTGTCCCACCTGGAGGCGGGTGTTCATCTCCAGGAAGAAGAAGTTGCGGTCGGCGTCGACGATGAACTCGACCGTGCCGGCCGACTTGTAGTTCACGGCCTTGGCCAGCGCCACGGCCTGCTCGCCCATCGCCTTGCGGGTGGCGGCGTCGATGAACGGCGACGGCGCCTCCTCGATCACCTTCTGGTGGCGGCGCTGGATCGAGCATTCGCGCTCGCCCAGATAGAGCGCGTTGCCGTGCCCGTCGGCCATCAGCTGGATTTCGATGTGGCGCGGCTGCTGGATGTACTTCTCGACGAAGACGCGGTCGTCGGCGAAGGAGCTGCGCGCCTCGTTCTGGGCCGAGCGGAAGCCCTCGCGCGCCTCCTCGTCGTTCCAGGCCACGCGCATGCCCTTGCCGCCGCCGCCGGCCGAGGCCTTGATCATCACCGGATAGCCGATGTCGCGGGCGATGGTCACCGCCTCGCTGTCGTCAGCGATGACGCCCAGGTAGCCGGGCACGGTGGAGACGCCGGCCGCCTTCGCCAGCTTCTTCGATTCGATCTTGTCGCCCATCGCGTAGATGGCGTGGGCGTCGGGGCCGATGAAGGTCACGCCGGCCTCGGCCAGCGCCTTCTGGAACTCCTGCTTTTCCGACAGGAAGCCATAGCCGGGGTGCACCGCCTGGGCGCCGGTTTTCTTGCACGCCTCGACGATGCGGTCGATCAGCAGATAGCTCTGCGCCGACGGGGCGGGGCCGATGTGGACGGCCTCGTCGGCCATCTCGACGTGCAGCGCGTTCTTGTCCGCGTCGGAATACACCGCGACCGTCTTGATGCCCATGCGGCGGGCGGTGCGGATGACGCGGCAGGCGATCTCGCCACGGTTGGCGATCAGGATCTTGGAAAACATGTGCGTCACCCTCAGAGCGGGATGTTGTCGTGCTTGCGCCAGGGGTTCTGCAGGCTCTTGTTCTTGAGCATGGCGAGCGCCTTGCAGATCCGGCGGCGGGTGCCGTGCGGCATGACCACGTCGTCGATGTAGCCGCGCGAAGCCGCGACGAACGGGTTGGCGAACTTCTGCCGGTATTCCTCGGTGCGCGCCTCGATCTTGGCCTGATCGCCGATGTCGGAGCGGAAGATGATCTCCACCGCGCCCTTCGGCCCCATCACCGCGATCTCGGCCGTCGGCCACGCGAAGTTCACGTCGCCGCGCAGGTGCTTGGAGGCCATCACGTCGTACGCGCCGCCGTACGCCTTGCGGGTGATCAGCGTGACCTTCGGCACGGTGGCCTCGGCGTAGGCGAACAGCAGCTTGGCGCCGTGCTTGATGATGCCGCCGTATTCCTGCGAGGTGCCGGGCATGAAGCCGGGGACGTCGACGAAGGTGACGATCGGGATGTTGAAGGCGTCGCAGAAGCGCACGAAGCGCGCCGCCTTCTTGGACGATTCGATGTCCAGGCAGCCGGCCAGCACCATCGGCTGGTTGGCGACGAAGCCGACGGTCGAGCCGTTCATGCGGCCGAAGCCGATGATGATGTTCTTCGCGTAGTCCGGCTGCAGCTCGAAGAAGTCGCCCTCGTCCACGACCTTCAGGATCAGCTCCTTCATGTCGTAGGGCTTGTTCGGGTTCTCCGGCACCAGCGTGTCGAGCGAGGCGTCGTCACGGTCGAGCGCGTCGGTGCACGGCCGCTCCGGCGGCTGTTCCTTGTTGGAGGCCGGCAGGAAGTCGATGAAGCGGCGCAGTTGCAGCAGCGCCTCCACGTCGTTCTCGAAGGCCAAGTCGGCGACGCCGGACTTCGACGTGTGCGTGATGGCGCCGCCCAGTTCCTCGGCCGTGACCACCTCGTGCGTGACCGTCTTGACCACGTCCGGGCCGGTCACGAACATGTACGAGCTGTCCTTCACCATGAAGATGAAGTCGGTCATGGCCGGCGAGTACACCGCGCCACCCGCGCACGGGCCCATGATCAGCGAGATCTGCGGAATGACGCCCGAGGCCATGACGTTGCGCTGGAACACCTCGGCATAGCCGCCCAGCGAGGCGACGCCTTCCTGGATGCGGGCGCCGCCGCTGTCGTTCAGGCCGATGACGGGCGCGCCGACCTTCATGGCCTGATCCATCATCTTGCAGATCTTCTCGGCGTGCGCTTCCGACAGCGAGCCGCCGAACACCGTGAAGTCCTGGCTGAAGACGAAGACGAGGCGGCCGTTGACCGTGCCGTAGCCGGTGACGACGCCGTCGCCGGGGACCTTCTGGCCTTCCATGCCGAAGTCGTTGCAGCGGTGCTCGACGAACATGTCCCACTCCTCGAAGGAGCCTTCGTCGAGGAACAGTTCGATGCGCTCGCGCGCACTCAGCTTGCCCTTGGCGTGCTGCGAGGCGATGCGCTTCTCGCCGCCCCCCAGACGCGCGCCGGCGCGCATCGCTTCCAACTTGGCCAGAATCTCTTGCATCGGGCATTTCCCACAGTGAACGAGGTCCCGGCACCGCCGGAACGGGCGGTCATATGCGCCCAGGAATGCCGCGATTATTCACAAAGTTTGCAAAGGGGCAATCAGGGTGTCATGGAAAACGTGCGAACTTGCAAACTCCTTCGCTTGCGAGGATAGTGTGTTGCAAAGTTTGCGAAGGAACTCACCCGGCGCACGCACCGTCACCTCTCTCGGCCGTCATCCCCGCGCAGGCGGGGATCCATGTTGCCCGTTGCGTCCCGTCGCGGCGGACTGCGTGGATCCCCGCCTGCGCGGGGATGACGGTGAATGGGTGGTGGTGACTTGGGCACACACCGAAGACCGACAGCATGCAGAAGAAACTCTTCCTCGGCTACAAGCTCCGGCGCCTGCGCGAGCAGCGCGGGCTGACGCAGGCGGCGCTGGCCAAGGCGCTCGACCTGTCGCCGTCCTACCTGAACCAGTTGGAGAACAACCAGCGCCCGCTGACATTGGCGGTGCTGCTGAAGGTCAGTTCGGTGTTCGAAGTGGAACTGACCAACTTCATCGAGGACGAGGAGGCGCGCCTCGTCTCCGACCTCAAGGAGGCGCTGGCCGACCCGCTGTTCACCGGCGCGCCGCCCGGAACGGCGGAGCTGCGCAGCGTGGTCAACGCCTCGCCGGAGCTGGCGCGCCGCCTGCTGGGCCTGCACCAAGCCTACCAGAAGCTGACGGAGCGCGTGCAGTCCCTGGCCGACAGCCTGTCCAACCAGGATCAAGCCGGCGACCTGACCGGCACGCAGTTCCCCTACGAGGAGGTGCGCGACTATTTCCATTACTGCAACAACTACGTGGGCCCCCTGGACGAGGCGGCGGAGCTGCTGTGGGACCGCGAGAAGATCCACTCCGGCGCCGTGCTGAACGAGCTGGCGGCCTACCTCAAGCGCCGGCACGACGTGCGCGTGAAGATCGTCGCCGACCCCGGCGCCGACGAGACGGCCATGCGCAGCTATGACGGGAGCACCGGCACGCTGCGCCTGTCGGCGCTGCTGAACGGCCCGTCGCGCGCCTTCCACATGGCGCACCAGATCGCCTTGCTGGGCCACGGCGAAATCATCGAGGAGCTGGTGGCGCAGGCCAATTTCTCCAGCGAGGATGCCAAGTCGATCTGCCGGGTCGGGCTCGCCAACTACTTCGCGGGCGCGCTGGTCATGCCCTACCGCACCTTCGCCGCGCAGGCCCGCGCGCTGCGCCACGACGTGGAGGAGCTGCAAAGCCGCTTCGGCGCCAGCTTCGAGCAGGTCTGCCACCGGCTGTCCACTTTGCAGCGGCCCGGCGCGCGCGGCGTGCCGTTCTACTTCGTGCGGGTGGACATGGCCGGCAACATCACCAAGCGCCACTCCGCCACGCGCTTCCACTTCGCCCGCTTCGGCGGCGCCTGCCCCTTGTGGAACGTGCACGAGGCGTTCGCGCAGCCCGGCAAGATCCTGGTGCAGTTCGCCCGCATGCCCGACCGCACCACCTACATCGGCATTGCCCGCACGGTGACCAAGCGCGGCGGCGCCTACCTGCGCCCGTCGCGCCAGTTCGCCGTCGGCCTGGGCTGCGAGGCGAGCTACGCCGGCGAGGTCGTCTATTCCGCCGGCATCGACATCCACCACGAGGCGGCGGCGGTGCCGATCGGCGTCAACTGCCGCATCTGCGAGCGCCGCGACTGCCAGCAACGCGCCTTCCCGCCCATCGGCAGCCAGCTTTCGGTGGACGAACACCACCGCAGCTTCGTGCCGTACCTGTTCAACCAGGGACGGAAGGTGGGGGTGGAGTAGCGGGTACGCTCGACATTGTTAAGATCATGAGCCAAGCGCAGCGCATAGCGGATGACGACGAGGACCTGGAGATCGCGCGCCTCCGAGCGGCGGTCGAAGAGGCGCGTTCCGCCGAATCCGTCCCGCACGAGCGGGTGCGGGAATGGTTGCTCGAACTCGCGCAGGGCAAGAAGGCGCCGCCGCCCCTGCCGTGAAGGTCTCCTGGAAAACCTACGTCATCGTCTACGAGGTCGGCACCGACACCGTATCGATCCTGCGCGTGTGGCACGGCAAGCTGCTGGCTTAGCCAAACCCTCGACGTTGGGTTTTCGGCTTTGGCCTCAACCCCACCTACCGGCCGGTCGAAGGGTGGGTTGAGCGCAGCGAAAACCCAACGTCAGCACGCCACCAGCTCGAACCGGTCCACGTCCACCAGCCCGCGATCGGTGATCTTCAGGTGCGGGATCACCGGCAGCGGCAGGAAGGCCAGTTGCAGGAACGGCTCGGCCAGCGGGCAGCCCATGGCGCGCACGGATGCCCGCAGGTCCTTCAACTGCCGCTCCACCGTCTCGAACGGCTTCAGGCTCATCAGCCCGGCCAGCGGCAGCGCGATCTCGCCGACCATGCAGCCCTGGCGCACCGCCACGAAGCCGCCCTGCAGTTCGATCAGCCGGTTGACGGCGATCGCCATGTCGGCGTCCGAGGCGCCGACGACGCACACATTGTGGCTGTCGTGCCCGACCGACGAGGCGATGGCCCCTTCGGTGAAGCCGAAGCCGCGCACGAAGCCGCGGCCGACGTTGCGGTTCACCCCGTGGCGGGCGAAGACGCAGACCTTCAGGATGTCGCGCGCCGGATCGGCCACCGCCTCGCCCCGGCGTTGCGGCACTTCCAGCGTCAGGTGTTCGGTGATGATCTTGCCGGGCAGCACGCCGATGACCGGCCGCGCCGACGGCCCCTCCGGCACCCGGAAATCCTCCACCCGCACGGGCACCAGCCGCACCGAATCCAGCCCGACCGGATCGAGCGCCGCGCGCCCCTCGAACGTCGCGTCCGACACCACGCGTCCGTCCTTGATGACGGTGCGCACCGCGCAATCCTCCAAGTCGTCGAGCAGCACGAGGTCGGCGCGCTGGCCCGGCGCCACCAGCCCGCGGTCGAACAGCCCGAAGCCGCGCGCCGCCGACCACGTCGCCGCCCGGTAGACGTGCGCCACCGGCGCGCCGTGCCGGATCGCCGCGCGGATGAGGTGGTCCATGTGCCCCTCCTCCGCGATGTCCAGCGGGTTGCGGTCGTCGGTGCAGAAGCCCAGGAACGAGGAGGTCTCCGGCCGGATCACCTCGGCCAGCGCGGCCACGTCCTTCGACACCGAGCCGTCGCGGATCAGCACCTGCATGCCCTTGCGCAGCTTCTCCCACGCCTCGTCGGCGCTGGTCGTCTCGTGGCAGTTGCGCACGCCGCACGACAGGTAGGCGTTCAGCTCGCGCCCGCGCACCAGCGGCGCGTGCCCGTCGATGGGGCGGTCCTGGAAGGCCGCCAGCTTGTCGAGCACCGCCGGCAGCTTGGCGAAGACGCCGGGGAAGTTCATGAACTCGGCCAGTCCCAGCACCTTGGGGTGGTCGCGGTGGCGCACGAGGTCGTCCGCCTCCAGCCGCGCGCCCGAGGTTTCCAGCTCCGTCGCCGGCACGCAGGACGACAACTGGACGCGCAGGTCGAGCGCCATGCGCCCGGCGCTTTCCAGAAAATAGGTCAACCCCCGCTCGCCCAGCACGTTGCAGATCTCGTGCGGGTCGCAGATGGCCGTGGTGGTGCCGCGTGGCAGGACGCAGCGATCGAACTCGAACGGCGTGACGCAGGTCGATTCGCAATGCACGTGCGTGTCGACGAAGCCCGGCACGACGGTCAGCCCGCGCCCGTCGATCTCCCGCACGCCGTCATAGGATTCATAGGTGCCGACGATGCGGTCGCCGCAGATCGCGATGTCGCCCTGGGCGATCTCGCCGGTGACGACGTTGAGGAAGCGCGTGTCCTTGATGACCAGATCGGCGCGGGTGCCGCCCAGTGCCTGATCGATCCGCCGCGTGAGTTCCGCCCTGCCGCCCATCGCCGCCTCCCCTGCCGCCCTGACCTAAGGTGGAGAACGCGGCGGGCGCGGTCAATCACGCGGGCGGGGCATGCGGCAACGGAAAAGCCGTGCTATATTGGTGCCCATGACGAAGCTGCTCGCCACCGCCTTCGACCTCGTTTCGCGCCTGCCGGACGACCGGCAGGACGCCATCGCGCAGATCATCATGGAAGAGCTTCAGGATCAGCAGCGCTGGGACGATGCTTTCACCCGCTCCCAGGATCTGCTCGCCCGCCTCGCCGACGAGGCATTGGAGGAGATCGAGCGCGGCGATGTGCTGGACAAGGATCCGGGCTCGAAGCCCGGATGAGATCGCGCACGACCCGAACATTCTGGCGGCTCTATGCAGCCCTCCCTCCGGAGATCAAGCGGCAGGCCATGACCGCCTACCGCCAGTGGGCGGCGAACCCCTGGCATCCTGGCCTGCAATTCAAGCAGGTGCACGCCACCCGCTCGATCTGGTCGGCCCGGATCAACCTCGGTTGGCGTGCACTCGGCCTGCGGGAGGGCGAAACGGTCACGTGGTTCTGGATCGGCTCGCATGATGAATACGAGCGCCTGATCAAAGGCTGATCACCTACCGGTACGTCTTCGTCACCGTGGTGTTCGGTGCCCAGTCCTTGCCGTCGCACGCCGGCTTGGCGACGCGCTTGATCAGGCGCAGCGCGCCGGCGTCCGCGCGGTAGGTCCAGCGGTTGCCGCAGTCGCCGCTGCCGCGCGCCTGCTCGAACACTTCGATCTGGTTGCCGGAAACCGATGGGATGCCGAGCACCACCGCGTTCGGATCGGCCTTGGGCGTGCCGGCCTTGTCCAGCACGTCGACCGCGGCGCGCACGATCTTCCCCGCCTTGGGATCGAGCAGGAAGGGGGCCGCCGCGCACTGGTAGGCGAAGCAGTCGGACGGCACCATCGCCACCATGCGCCCGTCCGCCAGCCGCGCCACGAAGGTAAAGCCGGCGAGTCGCTCGTAGGTCGACAGGAACTCGTCCGGCGCCTCGCCCGGCGGGTTGGGATCGGGGTGCAGCGTGGTCAGCACGAAGGCGACGAAGGCCGTTTCCTCCTCGGCCTGCGGGCCGGAGTCCTTCAGCGGGTCGATGGGCCGCGCCGCGCTCAGCGCCACCGGCACGGCGCGCGGGCCGGCCTTGGCAATCAGCGCGCGCAGGCGCGCCTCGTAGGCGCGGAACAGCGGCTTGTGGTCGGTGGGGTCCTTCAGCAGCCCGTCGCGTCCGGCCTGCCAGCGCCAGTGCTCGGTCCGCAGCGCGTCCGCCTCGTCCGGCCGGCTCTCGCGGGCCAGCGTGTAGGCGCGCGTCACCAGCCGGTCGAGGCTGGCCAGCGAGGGATCGTCGCAGAGCGCCTTGTCGGCGCGCGAAGCGGTACGGGCGCAATCGAAGCCGGGGGCCGGCTGCGCCTGCGCGGCCAGCGGCAGCGCGAGGAAGGCGGCAAGGAACGGGACGGCGAGGGACAGGCGCATGATGGGATCTGTGGCCGGGGACGGGGGCGACAGGACAACCGGTCCGCCCGCCCCTGTCAACCGTGCGGTTCAGCTCAGGCCACCCCAACCGCCACGGGGAGGTAGACGCGCACGGTGGTTCCCTGCCCCTCGGCGCTCTCGATTTCCAGGGTGCCGCCGTGCAGGTCGACGAAGGAGCGCACCAGCGGCAGGCCCAATCCGGTGCCGCCGGCCCGGCGCGCCAGATGGCTGTCCACCTGCCCGAACGGCTCCATCGCCAGCGCGATTCCCTCCGCGCTCATGCCGATGCCGGTGTCGCTCACCTCGGCCAGGACACGGCCGTGGCCGTCGGGCCGGACGCTCAGGCGCACGCGGCCGCCTTCGGGCGTGAACTTCACGGCGTTGGCCAGCAGGTTGAGCAGGATCTGCTTGACCCGCACCCCGTCGGCCATCACCGGCGGGGTATCCTCGGCCACCTCGGCCTGAACGTCGATGCCGCCGTCGAAGGCACGCTCGCCGATCAGCATGACCGAGCTTTCCACCGCGTCGCGCATGTCCATGGGCTGCGGGTGGATCTCGAACTTGCCGGCCTCGATCTTGGCGACGTCGAGGATGTCGTTGATGACGGCCAGCAGATGCCCGGACGACTTGACGATGACGCGAGCGTACTCCTGGTACTTGGGGTTGCCGAGCGGGCCGATCAGCTGGCTCTCCATCATCGAGGCGAAGCCGATGATGGCGTTGAGCGGGGTGCGCAGCTCGTGGCTCATGTTCGCCAGGAATTCCGACTTGGCGCGGTTGGCGATCTCCGCCTGCTCCTTGGCGTGGAGCATGTCGCGCGTGCGTTCCTCGACGCGCATCTCCAGCTCGTCGTGTGCCTGCCGCAGCGCCAGCTCCATGCGCTTGCGCCGGGTGATGTCCTGGCCGACGCAGATGATGGCGGCGCCCGCCCCCGCCGCCTCCGGCAGCCGGTTCATGTTCCACAGGATGACCCGCTCGCCCCCCGCTAGGTCGCGCCCGGCGTGCTCGAAATTGCGGATCTCGCGCCCGGTCCCGGCGACGGTGAGCTGGTAGGCGAAGGAGCCGTCCGGCGGCTCGTCGATCAGCGCCCGCCAGGACCGCCCCACCGTGCTGCCCGCACCGCTGCCGCTGCTGCCACCGAAGGCGCGCTCCGCCTCGCGGTTCGCCTCCACCACCACGCCGTCGCCGTCGAGCACCAGGATGATGCTGCCCGCCGTGCGGATGAGCGAGCGGAACCGCGCCTCGCTGGCGCGCAGTTCGCCCTCGCGGCGCTTGATCTCGGTGATGTCGGCGATGGAGCCGGCCATGCGGTACGCCCGCCCGTCCGGGCCGCGCAGCGCCAGCCCGCGCGACAGCACCCAGCGGTAGGCGCCGTCGGGGCCGGCCACCCGGTATTCCGCCTCGAAATGCTCGGTCAGCCCCTTCAGGTGCTCGGCCACCTTCGCCTCATAGGCGGCGCGGTCGTCGGGATGGACGATCTTCAGCCACTCGTGCGTGCTGGTGTGCAGCGTGTCGCTGTCGAAGCCGATGATCGACAGCAGGCGGGCGGACAGGAACAGCGCCTTGGTGACCGGGTTCCAGTCCCACAACCCGTCGTTGGGGCCGCGCATGACCAGGGCGAACAGCTCCTCGCGGTCGCGCAGGCGCGCCTCGCTGGCGTGCAGATCGGCCAGGGGCGCCTCGGCGCCGGCCCGTTCGGCCTCCAGCTCGGCGACACGGCGTTCCAGCCGCAGGATCCGTTCCTCCGCCGTTTCCGCGTCCCGGGTCACCGGATCCCCCACTGCGCGCCGCTCCCCGCCGAGGTGCATTGTTGCAGCATGCTAACGAACGCGCTCCATGCCGCGCAAGCGCGACGCCGGGCAATCCGCGGGGCACGCCGGCGCTATTTTTGCGCGTTCTCCTTCATGTAGCCGACAGCGGCGTGCAGACCATCGAGCTTCTTCAGCTTTTCCAGGTCATCCGGCGTGGCGGCGCTCAGGTTGGCATGGCGGCGCAGCACCTCCAGCGCGTCCAGAATGGTGCCGAGCTGCCGGCCGTACGACGCGATCTCGCGGGTGATACGGACTTCCAACTGCGGATCGCCGGCCGCGCCCACGTTGATCGTCGGGCTGAACCAGTTCAGGTGGTCGAGCCAGCCGTTCTGCGACACGTTCCCGCTTGGGAACTGGAGGTACGGACCCCATACCCAGGAATTCATGGCAGCACCCCTATGCTCGTCTTCCGATCCATGGATGGTGCCAGGGCAACTTTCCCAAGGAAAGTGCTTCGCACCGCCGGACACGCGGCGCGACGAAAGGCGCACCCTCCGTTCGTTGCGCGCCGTCGGATAAAACTGCTACCTTCCCGCGCACCATTCTTTCGTCTTCGGGACCGAACCGGAGCGTTCTCGCACGTGGGGGGTTAGCGCATGGGGGGCCTGTTCAGCCGGCTGAGCTTCAACCAGAAGCTTGTCGTCCTCAACATCGTCGGCACGATCGTCAGTTGCACGGCCATCGTCGTCATGGCGCTCTACTTCGTGTCGAGCCAGCTCAAGGATCAGGAGACCGCCCGCCAGGAGACCAACGTGAAGGTCGCCCTGGCCGTCCTCAACCCGCTGAACGAGCCCTATTCGCTCGTCGGCGGCAAGCTGGCGGTGGGGGGCCGCGTGGTCGAAGGCTCCTTCGACATCGTCGACAAGATCGGCTCGGCGCTGGGCGGCCTGACCGTCACCATGACGCGCGGCGACGAGCGCATCGCCACGACGCTGAAGAACCCGGACGGCAGCCGCCCCATCGGCTCGAAGATCTCGGAAACCATCGCCCAGCAGCTCCTCGGCCGCGGCCAGGCCTACGTCGGCGAGGCAATGGTGCGCGACGTGCTCTACATCCTCAGCTACGTGCCGCTGAAGGACACGGCCGGCAAGCCCATCGGCACCATCGCCGTCGGCATGCCGAAGGGCGAGTTCTACGCCATGGTCACCGCGCTCGGCTGGCGCATCGCCCTGGTGGCCACACTGATCGGCGTGGCGCTGGTGGCGCTGACCTATCTGTATGTGAAGTCGCAGCTGCGCGCGCTGCACGGCCTCGTCGACGTCATGGGGGCGCTGTCGCGCAAGGAATTCTCGGTGGCCGTCAACGACACCGACCGCGCCGACGAGATCGGCGACATCGCCCGCGCCGTCGCCCAGTTCAAGGACTCGCTCGGCAACGCCGACCAGCTCGACCGCCGCCAACGCGAGAGCGAGGCCGAGCAGGCCCGCCGCCGCACGGAGATCGACCGGGCGACGCAGAGCTTCGCCACCAACATCGACGTGGTGGTGCGCGCCGTCTCCGAATCCGCCAACCGCATGCGCGGCAACGCCGAGCGGCTGTCGCGCAACGCCGAGGAGACGCAGGCGGCGGTGACCACCGTGTCGGCCGCCTCCGAACAGGCCTCCGCCAACGTCGAGACGGTGGCCGCCGCCGCCGAGGAGCTGTCCGCCTCCATCGGCGAGATCAGCCGCCACGTCGGCGAGGCGACGCAGGTCGCCGACCGCGCGGTCAGCGAGGCGCAGGAAACCAACACCACCGTGCAGGGCCTTGCCGAGGCGGCGCAGAAGATCGGCGACGTGGTGAACCTGATCAACGACATCGCCAGCCAGACCAACCTGCTGGCGCTCAACGCGACGATCGAGGCGGCCCGCGCCGGGGAGGCCGGCAAGGGTTTCGCCGTGGTGGCGCAGGAGGTGAAGAACCTCGCCAACCAGACCGCCAAGGCGACCGAGGACATCCAGAGCCAGGTCGGCTCCATCCAGGGCGAGACGCAGCGCGCGGTGGGCGCCATCTCCGCCATCGTCGACACCATCCGCCGCATCAGCGAGATCACCACCACGGTGGCCGCCGCGGTGGAACAGCAGGGCGCGGCGACCAGCGAGATCGCCCGCAACGTGCAGCAGGCATCGACCGGCACCCGATCGGTCACCGGCAGCATCGGCGAAGTGTCGCGTCAGGCCCAGGGCACCGGCGCCAGCGCCGAGGAACTGCTGGCCGCCGCCCACGCGCTGCTCGGCGAATCGCAGAAGCTGGGCAACGAGGTGAACGGCTTCCTGTCGATCGTCCGGCGCGGCTGAGCCGTACCGGCGCGCTCACGAGAACGGCGCCCCGAGGGACGCCGTTCTCGCGTTGCCTCACATCGGCTGGCGGATGGTGAAGGCGCCGCGCAGGTCGCCCGGCGCATAGCCGGTCGCCTTGTCGTTCGGGTACAGCTCGGCCAGCGCCTTGGAGACGGCCGGATCGATCGCCGTGCCGTGGCACGTCACGCAGGGCGCGTTGGCCGGGATGGCGATCGCCTTCATGTAGCGGAACGTGCGCTGGCCGTTCTCCTCCAGCACCTCGGAAACCTCCATGGCCGCCGGGTCCTCGCCCTTCGCCGCGCGCTCGGCGAACTGCTCCAGCACGCGGCGCTCCCAGCCGTCCGGCTCGCTGGCGGGGTTTCGGACCTTCAGGCTGGTGCGGCCGACCTTCCAGCCGTGCGCCTGCCCCTGGCTGAGCGCCACCGCCGGGGCGGCGACGTTGCAGGTCTTGATCGCCTCCACCGGCCCACCGCGCTTCATGGCCTCCTGAAGTTCGCCCAGGAGCTGCGCGCCGAACGCCTTGACGACCGCGCGGCTGCCCTCCACGCGGGCCGCCGTGTCGTCCGCCAGCGCGGCACCGGGAAGAAGGGCGGCGAACGCGCCGGCCGCCAGCACCAGGGAAAGCGTCTTCATGTCGTCATCTCCGTCTTATAATTAGATTAACCTAATATATAGCCGCCGGCCGGCGCAAGCCCCTTGGGCGCGCCTGGGCTTTCGCCTGGGCCTTCCAAGGCGCCAAGATGGCGCGTGCGGTTGGGCGGCGTCGCCCGTATCCTGCGGGCGGCACGCCCGTCCACGCGCTGGAGGAGGAAGGATTGACGCCTGTCGTCGAAGGCGCCGTCGCCGTCCATCTGACGGTGGCGGACGGCACCATACGCGCCGCCCGCGTCGCCGTGCG
>DASWVP010000617.1:0-2281 GCA_036401175.1 Azospirillum sp.
GGCCACCGTGATGGTCCGCCGCACGCACCCGGCCGCTCCGCGGAACTCGATCGCCGCGCCCGTCTCGGCCGCCGCCGCGCGGGCCACCATCAGCATGATCACCGCCGTCGAGTCGGCGAAGCGCAGGTCCGACAGGTCGAAGCGCCAGCGCGCGGCGCCCGTGCGGTGCAGGTCCGCCAGCAGGGCGCGGAAGTCCTGATGATCCGTGTAGGTCATGCGCCCGTGCAGAAACACCAGCGCGGTCCCCTCCCGGCACTCCATCGCGTGGTCCATGGCCGTTCTCCCCGACGTGCTTGGTCACGATTCTTATCTGTTGAGAGGCTAAACAGATAATCATTGGTGGGCAAGCGGATTTGTGGAGGAGTCCGGCGTCCGTCAAAAGGCGGAAACCGGCATGCCGCCGCCGGGCACGAGCAGGCCGGCGCAGATCCGCCGCGCCGTGTCGATGGTCGGGCTGGCGCGGTCCTGCACCAGCAGCCCCTCGCCGAAGATGAAGGAATAGAAGAGGTAGGCGCGGGCGAACGCCTCCTCCGCCGTCAGGCCCAGGGCGGAGAACAGGGCCGACACGCAGTGCAGGCGCTCCTGGTCCACCTCGGCCACGGCGGATGCCGCTTTGGGCTCGCGGCGCGCCCAGTCGCGCATCGCCAGTTCGATGGCAATGCCGCGCGGCTTGCTGCCGTCGAGGTACAGCGACAACAGGCTGCGCAGCCGCTCGGCAGCCGGCGTGCCGTCAAGCTGGGTCTGCCGCTTGATCGCCTCGATGCGGCCGGTCTTCCAACTGTCGAGCAGGGTGTCCATCAGCTCGTTGCGGTCGCGGAAGTGCCAGTAGAAGCTGCCCTTGGTGACGTGCAGCTGTTTGGCCAGCACCTCCACCCGCACGCGGTCGGCCCCGCCTTCGGCCAGCGCGGAAAACGCGGCGCCAAGCCAGGATTCGCGGTTCGCCCTCACTTCCATCCCACTCTCTCCAGACCATGATCCGGGTGGCGATCCGGGCGGCGGCCCGACCGGCGCCATACGGTGCCGTATTGACACATATCGTGATGCTTCCTATCCTGCCGCGCGTCCAGGGGGCAACAATGTTCCGGACCGCGCCTGATCAGGACAGAAGCCCCGCCCGCTGGCAAGGGCTTCCTGGCACGGCGGGACCGGGCGGCTCGACAAGAAACACGGGCTGGACGAACGGGGGGACAGCGCAATGGACGACTTCACGCCGGCCGACGCCGAATTCGCCGAACGTATCCACGACAGCTTCCGCCGCCTGCCCCTGATGCAGGCCCTGGGCGCCGAACTGCGGCGCGTCGAAGCCGGCCGGTGCGAGATCGCGACACCCTGCCGCACCGGCCTGTGCGCCGAACGCGGCAGCGTGCATCCGGGCATCAGCGCCGCCCTGGCCGACACGGCGGCCGGCTACGCCGCCACCTCGCTGTTGCCGCGCGACGCCGCGCTGGTGACGGTCGAGCACCGGCTGGACTTCCAGTCCGCCGCCGCCGGCGACGCGCTGGTGGTCGAGGCGAAGGTGGAGCGCGCCGGGCCCAGCCTGATCGTGGTGCGCGCCGAGGTGATGGCGGAACAGGACGGCCGCCGCCGCACGCTGGCGGTGAAGGTGGCGACGCTGATGGTGGCGCGCGGCCCGGAGGCACCGTTCCGCAGCCTGTGGTACTTCAACGAGTCCACCTCGCCGGTTGCGGCGTAGCCGTTGGTTTTGTTGGGTTTTCGCCTGCGGCTCAACCCAACCTACAGGTCACGCGTTGGTTGGGTTGAGCGAAGCGAAAACCCAACGTCCGGCGCGGGCGCTCAGCCGAGCGCGTCCGTCAGCTCCGGAACCGCCTTGAACAGGTCGGCGACAAGGCCGTAGTCGGCGACCTGGAAGATCGGCGCCTCTTCGTCCTTGTTGATGGCGACGATGACCTTGCTGTCCTTCATGCCGGCGAGGTGCTGGATGGCGCCCGAGATGCCGACCGCGATGTACAGCTCTGGCGCCACGATCTTGCCGGTCTGCCCGACCTGATAGTCGTTCGGCATGAACCCGGCGTCGACCGCCGCGCGCGAGGCGCCCACCGCGCCGCCGAGCTTGTCGGCCAGGGCCTCGATGATGCGGAAGTTCTCGCCCGAGCCCATGCCGCGCCCGCCCGACACGACGATCTTGGCCGAGGTCAGCTCGGGGCGCGCGCTCTCGCTCAGCGCCTGGCCGACGAAGCTGGAGAGGGCGGGATCCTCGCCCGCCGCGACCGGCGCGACGGTCCCGCTGCCGCCCTCGGCGGGGGCGGGATCGAAGGCGGTG
>DASWVP010000618.1:0-12458 GCA_036401175.1 Azospirillum sp.
GCCTGTTCGACGCGGTGCGCGCCGGGGCGGGGCCGCGCGCGCACACCCTGCGCCACGTCGTGCCCGGGCGGCGCTTCGAGATCGCTGGCGACACCATCACCTGCGACGTCGCGGACGCCGGGGACCTCGCGCTGCTGTGGCGCTATCTCGCGGCCGAGGAGCTTCTGCCGTGCGACGTCCTCGTCGATGCCGCCGAACCCTGGCCGGCGCCCGCCGACGGCGCCGGCTGGCGCCGCGACGCCGGGGTTGCCGAGGCCGAGCTGGTGCCGGGCATCCTGGCGAGCCTGTGCCGGGCGAGCGCCGTGCCGCGCTTCCACACCACCGTCGCCGTTCCGCGCGGAAGTGGAGCGGCAGCGGTCGCCGGCATGCTGAAGTCGCTGCGCCGGGAGGCGCCGGAGACGAGCGCCACCATCGTCGAACTCGACCCCGGCGACGCGCGGGACCTGATCCCCCGCGAACTGGCTCACGCCGACCGCGACGCCGTGACGGAGGTCCGCCACGTCCGCGGCAACCGGCAGGTGAGGCGGCTGCGCTTCGTCGACGAGCGGGCCCAGGCCGGGACGCTGGCCGTCACCGGGCGCGACGTCATCCTCGTCACCGGCGGGGCCGGGGCGGTCGCCAGGCATCTCATGGCGGAGATCGCCAAGGCCGGCCCGGCCCGCTTCGTCCTGGTCGGGCAGTCGCCGCCGCACGACGGCACGGCCGGGCGGATCGCCCTGCTGGAGCGGCTGGGCGCCCATGCCGTCTACGAGCAGGCGGACTGCACCGACGCCGGGCGGATGGCCGGGCTGCTGGGCGCCGTTCGCCGCCGCTTCGGCCCGGTGACCGGCGTCATCCACGCGGCCGGCGTCCTCAAGGACGCGTTCCTCGTTCGCCAGGAACGGGCGACCTGGGATGCCGTCGTCGCGCCGAAGGTGGCCGGGGCGCTGGCGCTCGACGCGGCGACGGCGGAAGACCCGCTGCGCTTCTTCGTCCTGTGCTCCGGCCTTGCCGGGGTGCATGGCAACGCGGGGCAGGGCGCCTACGCCTTTGCCAACGCCTGGCTCGACCGCTTCGCCGAACGCCGGTCGGAGCAGGTCGCGGCCGGCGCGCGGCGCGGCGCCACCACCGCCATCGCCTGGCCGCTGTGGGCCACCGACACCGGCATGCAGGCGCCGGAGCCCGTGAAGGCGTGGCTGGCCCGCAACGGCCTGACGCTGCTGACGCCGGAGGCGGGGGCGGCGGTCTTCCGCGACGCGCTGGCCACGCCACGCCCGGTCCTGATCCCGGTGAGCGGCGCGCGCGACGCCGCCGCCCGACTCTTCGTCGCGCCGGCCGGGAGCGGCGGGACGAACGGGCCGGCCCCGCACCCGCGCGCGCCGGCTTCCACGACCGAGGCGATCATCGCCCATCTCAAGGGGCTGATCGCCGAGGTGACGGGCAGCGCGCCGGGCCGCATCGATGCCGACGCCGCCCTGGAGGTGTTCGGCCTGGACTCCATCATGGTGATGGAGGTGAACGCCCGGCTGGAGGAGCGCTTTCCGGCCGTCCCCAAGACGGCCCTGTTCGAGGCCCGCAGCCTGCGCGGGCTGGCGGAGCTGCTCGTCCGCGAATATCCGGAACGCGCCGCCGCCTTCCCGGAGCCGGATCCGGCGCCCGGGGCGCCCGCGCCGACGGTGGCCGTCCGGCCGGCCCCAGCGGCGGCCCCAGCGGCGGCGCCAGCGGCGACCGTGCGCTCCGGCGACGTCGCCGTCATCGGGATCGCCGGCCGCTATCCCGGATCGAAGGACCTGGCCGCCTTCTGGCGCCACCTCGCGGCCGGCGACGATCTGGTGACCGAACTGACCGGCCGCTGGAACGCCGAGGCGGCCGGTCTCTACGCCCGCTGGGGCGGCTTCCTCGACGACGTGGACGCCTTCGACCCGCTGTTCTTCGGAATCGCGCCGCGCGACGCCGAGCGCATGGACCCGCAGGAGCGGCTGTTCCTGCAGACGGCGTGGCACGCGGTGGAGGACGCCGGCTACACGCCGGAGACGCTGTCCGGCCCGCGGAACGGCCCGGCGCCGCGCCGCCGGGTCGGCGTCGTCGCCGGCGTGATGTATGGGGAATACCAGTTCTACGGCGCCGGCGCCGGCCTGGCCGCGCCGCCGGTGGTGACCAATTCCTCCTACGCCTCCATCGCCAACCGCGTTTCCTTCTGCCTGGACCTGGACGGCCCATCCTTCGCCGTGGACAGCATGTGCTCGTCCTCGCTCACCGCGCTGCATCTGGCCTGCGGACTGCTGCGCGGCGGCGGCTGCGACGTCGCGCTGGCCGGCGGCGTCAACCTGTCGCTGCACCCCTACAAGTACCGCACGCTGTGCGACCTGAAGTTCGCCTCCACCGACGGCCGCTGCCGCAGCTTCGGCGATGGCGGGGACGGCTATGTGCCGGGCGAGGGGGTGGGCGTGGCCGTCCTGCGCCCGCTGGAGGAGGCGCTGGCGGCCGGCGACCACATCCACGCCGTCATCAGGGGCAGCGACATCGGCCACGGCGCACGCACCTCGGCCTACACGGTGCCGAACGCCGAGGCGCAGGCCGACGTGATCCGCCGCGCCTTTGAACGGTCGGGCGCCGATCCGCACCGGCTCGGCTATATCGAAGCGCACGGCACCGGCACCGGCCTCGGCGACCCGATCGAGGTCCGTGGACTCGTCAAGGCGCTGGGGCCGCAACTGGCGCCGGGGCAGCTCTGCCCGATCGGCTCCGTGAAGTCCAACATCGGCCACCTGGAAGCCGCCGCCGGCATGGCGGCGCTGACCAAGGTCATCCTCCAACTGCGTCACGACGCGATCGCCCCGTCGATCCACGCGGCGACGCTCAACCGCAACATCGATTTCGCGGCCACGCCGTTCCGCGTGGCGCGGGCGCCGACGCCCTGGACGCGGCGCGACGGGCAGCCGCGCCTCGCCGCCATCAGCTCGTTCGGGGCCGGGGGCGCCAACGCCCACGTGGTGATCGAGGAGCATGTGGCCGCCGCGCCGGCCGGTGCGGCGGTACGGGAGCCGCAACTGTTCGTGCTGTCGGCGCGCGGCGCGGAGCAGCTCGCCGCCATGGCCGCGCAGCTTGCCGAGCACCTGGAGCGCGAACTGACGGAGCGCGGCGATGGCGACCCCGGCCGCCTTGGCCGCGAGGGCTACACGACGCGCGACGTCGCCCTGACGCTGGCGCTCGGAAGGCGGGCGCACGACCACCGCCTCGCCATCGTCGCCGACGCCTTCCCGGAGTTGCTGGCCAGGCTGCGGCACGCGGCGGGCGGACGCGGCGGCGTCCTGGCCGGCGTGGTGCCCGACGACACCCCGCCGTCCGCCGAGGGGCAGCCCATCCCGGCCGACGTCTGGGAGCGGGGGCGGGCGTGGGTGGCCGGCCGCTGCGCCGCGGCCGAAGCCATGCCCGACGCGGCGTGGCGGAAGGTCCCGTTGCCCGGCACCGTCTTCCGGATGCGCCGCTACTGGGTGCCCAACGGCTTCGGCGCGCCGGCCCCCACACCGGTCCCCACACCGGCCGTCCCCGATCAGGCCGTTCAGGACAACCGGCGCCAGGACGATCGGGCCCACGGCACGTCCGCGCCGTCGCACACGCCGGGCGCCATCATGGACCTGCTCCGGCGCGGGCGGATCGATCAGGCGCAGGCCCGCCGGATGCTGCGGGCCCTGATGTGAGGGTCACGCTCCGACGCTCGAAAACAATACGCTCAGGAAGGAAACTCGCCATGGCGACCCCCAGGATCGGTATCATCGGCGGCGGTGCCAGCGGCATCGGCACCGCCAAGGCGCTTCACCAGGCGGGTTACGACCTCGAAATCATCGAGGCGACGGACCGCTTCGGCGGCAACTGGCAGACCAGCGGCCCCGCCGCGAAGATGTACGAATCCGCGCACCTCATCAGCTCGAAGCGCAACACGCAGTTCTCCGACCACCCGATGCCGAAGGCGTATCCGCACTACCCGCGGCACGGCCTGATGCTGTCCTACCTGGAGGAGATGGCGCGCGACTTCGATCTGGTGCGGCGCACGCGCTTCAACACCACGGTCACCGACGCGCACCCCTCCGCCGACGGGGGCTGGAACGTGCGCTTCGACGGCGGCGGCGGTGCGGTCTACGACATCCTGGTCGTCTGCAACGGACTGCTGCGCAAGCCGATCCTGCCCAGCTATCCCGGCGTGTTCACGGGCGCGTGCGTGCACGCCGGCGACTACCGGACGGCGGAGATCTTCAAGGGCCGCCGCGTGCTGGTGGTCGGCGGCGGCAATTCCGGCTGCGACATCGCCGTGGACGCCGCGCTCAACGCCCGTGCGGCCTTCCACTCGACGCGGCGCGGCTATCACTACATGCCGAAATTCATCGACGGCCGCCCCACCCAGGAATGGCTGATGGACGAGGCGGCCCGCTTCCCCGATCCCGATGCCTATTGGGAACACGTGCGCGCCACCTTCAAGCTGGCGGGCTACGACGGCCAGGACTACGGGTTGCCGAA
The DNA here is from genome assembly GCA_036401175.1 of Azospirillum sp. Classification (GTDB taxonomy): domain Bacteria; phylum Pseudomonadota; class Alphaproteobacteria; order Azospirillales; family Azospirillaceae; genus Azospirillum. The sequence goes on from DASWVP010000618.1 coordinate 4,495, forward strand.
GCCGGACCACGCGATCCAGGAGGCCCACCCGATCCTGAATTCGCAGATCCTCTACCACATCGGGCACGGCGACGTGGTGCCGAAGCCCGACGTCGGCCGGCTCGACGGCACGCGCGTCCACTTCACCGACGGCACGTCGGAAACGATCGATCTCATCGTCTGGGCCACCGGCTACGACATCGACCTGCCGTTCCTGTCGCCTCGGGTCTACGACTGGCGGTCGCGCTTCCCGTCGCTGTTCCTGAAGATGGTGCCGCAGGAGTTCGACAACCTGCTGTTCGCCGGATACCTGAACACGCCGTCGGGCATCGGCAACGTCGCCAACATCATGGGCAGGTTCGTCGCCGCCTACGTGCACGCCCGCACGCACCGGACCAGGAGCTGGGACGCCTTCCAGGCCATCAAGGCGGACCCCGACGCGCTCGACCTCGGCGAAGCGCGCTTCATGGACACGCCGCGCCACAGGTTCGAGGTGGATCTCTGGAAGTTCATCAAGGCGCTGAACTTCGTCACCGGCCGCCTGCTGGAAACGCCGTCCGATCCGGCGCGCCAGCCCGACCGCGCCCTCAACGCCTGACCGCCCCCCTTTCGGCCGTCCCGCCCCGGAGTACAGGTCATGTCCATCGACACCCTTCCCATCGACCCTGACGGCGACCGCGACCTCAGCGCCGCGGAGGCGCTGAAGCTGCTTGACCAGATGGAGGCGCCGTCGGCATCCGCCCGCAACGACCGCCGCTCGCCAGACGTCGAGACCCGGCTGCGGAACGACCTCAAGGCCATCCTGCGGTCGGTCCTGAAGATCGAGCCCGAAGACATGTCCGAACAGCGGACCTGGATGGACTACGGCCTCGACTCCATCGCCTCGACCGAACTGGCCGGCCGCTTCCTGGAAGCCTTCAGGATCACCGTGCCGCCGACGATCTTCTTCGAGTTTCAGAACCTGAAGAGCTTCGTCGGCTACCTGCTGGACAACCACGCCGGGGAACTGGAGGCGAAATACGGCGCGCCGCCCGCGCGCGCCGCGGAGCCGGCGCGTGAGGCGGCCAAGCCCCACGCAGCCGCCCCGCCCGCCGCCCGGCGCAGCATCGAGGAGCTGTGGGGCGCGGTGCGTGCGCCGGCCCCTGCGGCCAAGCCCTCGGTCCGTCTGGTTCCGGTGCCGTCCGCGCCGGACACCGCCGTGCCGGAGTCCGCCCGCGAGCCCGACGCCGAACTGCTGGAGAGCCGGCAGCGCTTCGTCGACGCCGCGCGCATCCTGACGGTGCGGCGCGGCGACGGGTCGGTCCTGGAGTGCGCGGTGTACGGCAGCGGCCCGCCGGTGCTGCTGCTGGGCGGTCTGCTGATGCATCATTCGGTGATGTGGCGGCTGCAGCTGGAGGCGCTGGGGCGCCGCCACCGCCTGATCATGTTCCACATGCCCGGAACCGGCGGCGTGCCGCTGGACGATGGCGTGACGCTGAAGAGCGTGACCGGCGATATCGCCGACCTGCTCGACGGGCTCGGCATCATCGAACCGCTGCCGGTGGTCGGCTATTCCTTCGGCGGCGTGCTGGCGCAGGCCTTCTGCCTGGAGCACCCGCATCGCTGCTCGGCGCTCTCCGTCTCGGTCAGCACGCCCGCCGCCGAGGGGGCGGACGACTTCCAGGCGCTGATGCGCGAGCTGCAGAAGAGCGCGCGCTTCATGGTGTTGAACCGCGGCTGGCCGATGACGCACCTGCCGGCGTACGAGCGCATCACGGACGGGTTCGACGTCCGCGCGCGGCTGGGCGGCATCCGGGTGCCGACGCTGATCGTGGCCGCCGCGCACGACCGCTACATGCCGGTCGCCCGCTCCCGCGCGATCGCCGAGCGCATCCCCGGTGCGCGCCTGCACACCTTCCCGGACGCCGGGCACCTCGCCTGCTTCACGCACCACGAGGCGTGGAACGCGCTGCTGCTGGACTTCCTGGATTCGGTGACGCGGACGCGGCGGGAGCCGGCCGCGCCGGGCACCGAACCCGCCTTTCGCCCCGCCACGCCGGAGACGCTGGAGGCGCTGGAAGCCTATGTGGCGAACGCCCAGCAGGGGCACGGCGTCATGCTCTCGCCCCAGGCGGCGCAGGCGGCCCTCCTCCTCGACGCGCTGTGCAACGAGGGCAAGGCGGAGCCCGCCGCCTACCGCAGCTATTTCCTGACGTCCCGGGCGGAGGCGTTCGACACGGCGTTGCGCTTCGCCCGCCATCACGCCCGCAACCGCAACGCCGACGGCGCGGTGCTGGTCATCGACCGGTCGCTGCGCTGGCGCGACCATTTCGACCCGCTGCGCCGCGGCACGGACGATGCCCTCGTCCCCGGCGTGACCGTCGTCGCCGACCGCGACGCGGCGGAGCGGGCCGCCGCCGGCCCGCTGGCCGGCGGGGTGGCGGCGGTGGCTGTGGTGGCGGATGCCGCGGACGATCCGGCGGAGGTGGAGGCGGCGCTGGCCTTGGCGCGCCGGACCGGCGGGCTGGCCGTGCTGGTCGAACCGTCCGGTGCCGGCTGGTTCTCCCGCCGGATCGCCGTGCATCCGGACGTCGTGGTGTTCGGCGAGGGGATCGCCGGCCATCAGGTGCCGGTCGGCGCCTGCGTCGTCCGCGACGACGTGGCGAACCCCTGGCAGATGACGCCGAACGAAGGCTACGTCCGCCACCCGATGAGCAACTTCGGGCTGACGCTGCACCTCGCGCTCCATCACCTCGGCGACGCCGTCGCCCTGTCCACCGACAAGCAGCGGGAGATGCGCCGGATCGCGTCGAGCCAGCGCGCGAACCACGAGGCGCACCTGCGCTACGGCAACGCCGGCTACGCCCGCGTCGCCCGCATGCACGGCTTCGACGCCCGCTTCATCGAGGGGCGGGGGACGCGCTCCCGCGTGGCGGCGGCCGGGGAGCCGGCGCGCGAGATCATCGACTGCCTGTCCAACGTCGGCACCGCGCCGCGCGGCCTCAACCCGCCGGACGTCATCGCCCGCGTGGCGAAGGCGCACGATCCGCAGCACGACTACTGGAGCGACCTGCGCGACGCGCTGCAGGACGAGACCGGTTTCGACGCGGCGCTGCCGGCGGCGAGCTACGTCGCCGGGCACGACGCCGCCCTGACGCTCGGCCTGCTGGCGTCCCCGGAGCGGCGCCGGCTGGTCGCGTTCAGCGGCGGCGCGGCCTTCTCGCTGATCGGCGCGGCGACCGGTCACGACCGGCTCCTGGACATCTTCCGCCGGCCGTTCGGCCCGCTGTGGTCCGGCTGCATCGCCATCGACCCGGCGGCCCCCGACGCGGTGGAGCGGTTCGAGCGCGAGGTGGCGGCGGGCGACGTCGCCCTGGTGTGGCTGGAGACCATCCAGGTGGAGGGCAACGCCACCCGCCCGCTGCCACGGGCGCTGGTCGAGGCGGTGGTGCGGCATCGCGAGGCGGCCGGCTACCTGATCGGCGTCGACGAGAGCCAGACCAACCTGTGGACCGGCCGCCTGCTGCACAGCAAGGGCATCGTGCCGCAGCCGGACATCGTGCTGCTCGGCACGGCGCTGTGCGACTCGCTGCTGCCGATGGGCGTGGTGCTGACGCGCAAGACGGTGCTGGCGCGCGCCGCCCGCATCAACGCCGCGCACCTCGACGACCTGGAACGCCGCGGCACCTGCCAGCTCGCCGCGCATGTCGCCCTCAACGCCCTGCACGGCATCCGCGCCGGCCGGCTGATGGAGCGGGCGGTCGAGGCCGGCGCCCATTTCCGCGCGCGCCTGGAGGCGCTGGCGCGGGACCTGCCGATCATCCGCGATGTGCGGGGCGAGGGGCTGCTGCTCACCATCGAGCTGAACCTCGACGGGCACGCGCCTTTCATCCAGCAGAGCTTCGGCTACCTGCTGTGGGGTGCCATGTTCCGCGATGCCGCGCAGGGCGTGGCCGCCGTCGTCTGCCCGCTGCACAACAACTGCCTGCGCTTCGTGCCGCCGCTGACCATCACCTTCGACGAGGTCGACCTGATCGTCGCCAGCCTGCGCCGCCACCTCGGCGCCGGGGTGGAGGAGGTGGTGCGTCTGGCCGCCCGCCACGCCGCCCACATCGGCGACGCGCGGATGGCCGAATTCCTCGACGGCCTCACGTCCAGCAAGGATGGCACGACCATGCCCGGCAACGTCACCCGCCTCGCCTCCGCCACCCGCGACACGGCGGCCCGCGGCTTCCATCCCGCCGCCGCCAAGCCGGGGCTGCCGCGGGTGTGCATCGTCGGCGCCGGCGTGGCCGGCATCTCCATGGCCAAGCAACTCATGGAGCGCGGCATCCCGTTCGACTGCTACGACAAGCGCGACCGCGCCGCCGGCATCTGGGCCTACGACGCGGAGCGCAAGCACACCTCGGTCTGGAACCGCATGAACATGAACACGCCGCGCGGGCGCTACCAGTTCAGCGACTTCCCGATGCCGGAGAGCTACGCCGACTTTCCGCAGCGCCAGCAGGCGTACGAGTACCTGCAGAACTACATCGACCGCTTCGGCTTCCGCGACCGCATCCGGCTCAACACCGGCGTCGAGAAGACCCGGCGTATGGCCGATGGCCGTTGGGAGGTGACGCTCGACACCGGCGAGGTGCTGTTCTACGACATGCTGGTCGTCGGCAACGGCCACCACAACGAGCCGAACTTCCCGCCCTATTACCACCGCGACACGTTCGACGGGCACGCGATCCATTCGAAGTTCTACCGCGACCGCGAGGACTTCACGGACAAGAACGTCCTCGTCGTCGGCGTCGGCAACAGCGGCGGGCAGATCGCCGTGGACATCAGCCTCGCCGCGAGGATGACCTACCTGTCGCTGCGCCGCGGCGTCTATATCCTGCCGCACTATCTGTTCGGGCTGCGGCTGGACAAGGTGATCGCCTTCACCAACGACTGGTGGTTCAAGAAGCTGCTGCCGTTCCCGCTGTTCCACCTGTACCACACGGCGATGTACAAGCTGTTCATCCACAAGCGGCACGAGCTGGGCATGCCCAAGCCTGACCACTGGATGATGGCGGCGCTGCCCACCCTTTCGGAGAACTTCCAGAACCGCGTCGGCGACGGCCGGCTGAAGATCGTGCCCGAGGTCCAGCGCATCGAGGGCAAGCGCGTCTTCTTCGTGGACGGCACCTCGATCGAGATGGACGCCATCGTCTATTCCACGGGCTTCAACACGACCTTCCCGTTTCTGGAGCCGGAGATCCTGACGGTCGAGCAGAACCGCATCCCGCTGTTCAGGCGCATCTTCCGGCCGGGCGTCGACAATCTCGCCTTCATCGGCTGCTTCCAGGCGGTGGCGTGGGGCTTCCTCGACATCATGGAGAAGCAGGCGCGCCTGGTCGCCGACTACATCATGGGCCAGTACCGCCTGCCCACCGTTCCGGAGCAGGAGGCGGACATCGCCCGCGACCAGAAGGTGATCGCCCGCGAGTTCCTCGGCACGCCGCGCAACAACTACGAAATGCACGGGCCGACCTACTCCCACGACCTCGATGTCGAGAAGCGGCGCGGCTACAGGCGGGCCGCCAAGGTGGGGTTCGCCAAGCCGGTGCAGCCCTATCCGGACACCGCCGGGCACGACCGGGCCGAAGCGGCGGACTGAACCGCCGCGCTCCCCCTCAAGACAGGAGAACGCCGTGTCCGCAACAGCCCGGGCGCCGTCCGCGGTCGCGGTCGTGGGCATCCACGGCCGCTTCCCGAAGGCCGGCGACCTCGACCAGTTCTGGTCCAACCTCACGCACGGCCGGGACGCCATCGACTTCGTCCCGGCGGACCGCTGGGATTGGACCGCGCTCGACGGCGACGCCGCGGGCGAGGGCGAGCGCACGCACGCCAACCGGGGCGGGTTCACGCCGCACGTGGACCGGTTCGACCACGGCTTTTTCGGCATCATGCCGCGCGAGGCGCAGTCGATGGACCCGCAGCAGCGGCTGTTCCTGCAGGCGGCCTGGTCGGCGCTGGAGGACGCGGGCTATGCGCCCTCCAGTCTGGCCGGGCGGAAGGTCGGCGTGTTCGTGGGCGTGGGCAATGCCGACTACCCCGTGCTGATGCGCCGCGACGGGGTGCCCGTCGACATCTACCGGGGCACCGGCATCGCGCTGACGGCGGTGGCCAACCGGGTGTCCTTCACGCTCGGCCTCGCGGGGCCGAGCCAGATCATCGACACCGCCTGCTCCAGTTCCCTCGTCGCGCTGCACCGCGCCGTGCAGGCCATCGAGGGCGGCGAGTGCGGGATGGCCATCGCCGGCGGCGTCAACCTGCTGCTCGGGCCGGAGCTGTTCATCGCCTTCGCCAAGGCGGGCATGCTCAGCCCCTCCGGCCGCTGCCGCGCCTTCGACGCCGACGCCGACGGCTACGTGCGCGGCGAGGGCATCGGGGCCGTCGTCCTGGTGCCGCTGGAGACGGCCGAGGCGAACGGCGACCATATCTACGGCATCGTCCGCGCCACCGCCGAGAACCATGGCGGCCGGGCGCACAGCTTCACCGCCCCCAGCGTGAACGGGCAGGCGGCGGTGGTCAGCGAAGCGTGGCGGAAGGCGGGCCTGCCGCTGCACCGAGCCGCGCTGATCGAGACCCACGGCACGGGCACGCCGCTGGGCGACCCCATCGAGGTCAACGCCCTGAAGAAGAGCCTGTCCGACACCGGCGCCGCGCCGGACGGGGAAGGGCGCCCGGTGGTTCTGCTCGGCGCCCTCAAGAGCCACATCGGGCATCTGGAGGCGGCGGCGGGCATCGCCGGCCTGATCAAGACGCTGCTGACGCTCCAGCACCGGCTGGTGCCCGGCAACCTGCACTTCCGCGCGCCCAACCCGCACAGCGCCACCGAGGGCACGCCCCTACGGGTCGCCGCCCGCAACACCCCGCTCGGCACGGGCGACGGCGCCATCTTCGCCGGGGTCAGCTCCTTCGGCTTCGGCGGCGTCAACGCGCACGTGGTTGTCGAGGCCGGCCCCCGCCCGCGCGCCGATGCGCTGGACGGCACGGAAGAGGAGCGGCCCTACCTTGTCCTGCTGTCGGCACGGGACTGTGCCAGCCTGCGGGGCCGGGCGGAGCAGCTGCGACGGTTCCTCGCCCGGCGGCGGACCGGCCGCGTGGCCTCGGCCGAGGCGCTGCACGCCAGCTTCGCCCGGGCGCTGGGGCTCGGCGCGCCGTTCGACCGGCCGGAGACCCGCGACGCTCCGCTGGCGGCGCTCGGCGTGACGCGGACGCAATTCGCCGCCGCGCTGGACGGCATCGGGCGGCGGATCGGCCGCCCGGTGCGCCCGGCCGACCTGCGCGACCATGTGACGCTCGGCGAGTGCGTCGATCGCCTTGCGGAACTGGCGCGCGCGGACGCGTCCGGGGCGGATGCGGGGGCGGATGCGGATGCCGGGGTGCTGATGCCCGCCGTCGCCCTGCCGCGCGAGGCGCTCGACGCCGTGACCCTGGCCGGCATCGCCCACACGGCCATGCACGGCCGCGATGCCATGGAGGAGCGGCTGGCCATCGTCGCGACGAGCCTGGACGGGCTTGAGCGGACGCTGGTCCGTTTCCTGGCCGGCGAGGGGGAGGGGCAGGCGTGGTGGCGCGGCCGCGCGCGCGGCCGCAAGGCCGAGACCCCGCCGCCGGCCGACAGCGCCTCCATAGTCGGCTGGCCGACGGTGGAGGCGCTGTCGGCCTGGGCCGCGCATTGGGTGGTGACCAGGGCAGCCGCGCCGCAATGGGAGGCGCTGTGCCCCGGCCGGGCACGGCCGCCCAAGATCCCGCTGCCGTCCTACCCGTTCCGCCTCGACCGCGTCTGGTACGAGGTACCCGCGCGCCTTCCGGCCGCGCCGGCCAGCCCCGCGCCCGTGGCCCTGGTGCGTGGCAGGCCGCAGATCGTCGCCATCGGCGACGCGCGGACCAGGCTCGCCCCCGACGCTCCGGCCGACGCCGTGCTCGCCCATTGGGAGCGGTGCTGGGGTGCCGGCGCACGGGTGCCG
>DASWVP010000619.1:0-1889 GCA_036401175.1 Azospirillum sp.
TCCTCGACAACAGGTGTTGGGCCGCGCTGGCGCTTGGCTCAACCTACAAGGCGCTCTCAACAGCTACGGGTCTTTCAGAGCCATGGGAAACGTAGCTACAAAATAACAGCCGTGCAACCGGCGGCGCCCTACTCCTCCGCCTGGATGGTGATCGCCACGCGGCGGTTCCTTGCCCGCGCGGCGGTGTCGCTCCCCGACGTCAGCGGGCGGGTGTCGGCGTAGCCGGTGGCGGACAGGCGGGTTTCCGGCAGGCCGAGTTCGCTCAGCGCGCGCACCACGGCGGCGGCGCGCGCCGCCGACAGCTCCCAGTTCGAGGGGAAGCGGCCGCTGGCGATCGGGGTCGAGTCCGTGTGCCCTTCGACGACGATGTCGCCCGGCGCCGCCGCCAGGACGGGCACGAGGCGGGCGAGCACGGCGCGCCCGCCGCGCGACAGCTCGGCCTGTCCGGCGGCGAACAGGATGGCGTCGCCCAGGACGATGCCGACGCGGTTCTGCCGCACGTTCACCGCCACGCTGGTGGGCATGCCAAGCTCGGCCAGCCGGACCCGCCAGCGGTCCAGCAGCGGTTCCGGCGCCTCGACCGCCACCTCGCCGGTGTTGAGGCGCGGGCGGTGGTCCGGTGCCGGCAGGGTTTCGGCGGGCACCGGCCGCTCCGGCACCGCCGCGTGCGCGGCAGCGGCGGGAACGGTGACGGCCGGCGACTCGGTCGGCAGCGGCGTGGTGGGAAGCTGGTCCTTCAGCGTGGTGATGGCCAGCAGCATGACGAAGACGGCGAACAGCAGCGTCACCAGATCCGAATAGCTGAGCAGCCAGATCTCCTGGTCCTCCTCCGCCCCACCGGCGGCCGGCATGCGGACCCGCCCGCCCCCCGCCGCCCCCCCCACCGCCCACGACGGGGTGGCGAGGTCGGCCGGCAGCTCCTGCCCGATGCGGTCAGACGGCGCCATGGAGTTCGTCCCTGTGTTCGCGCACGTACTCGGCCAGCGCGTCGGCGATCACCGTCGGCGAGCGGCCGAGCCGCACCAGCAGCACGCCTTCCAGCAGCACGTTGAGCGCCGCCACGCGCTTGGCCGTGCGCTGCTCCAGCTTGATGGCGATCGGCTTGAAGACGACGTTGGCCAGCACCACGCCGTACAGCGTCGCCACCAGCGCGATGGACATGTGCTGCCCCACCTCGGCCACCGTGGCGGAGCCCAGCGCCGCCATCATGCCGATCAGGCCGATCAGCGTCGCCAGCAGGCCGAAGGCCGGCGCCAGACCGGCCAGCGTGCGGAACAGCCGGGCCTCCACGCTCTCCTGCTCGATCATCTTCTGGATGCGCCAGTTCATGACGTGCAGGATGTCGTTGACCGGCGTGCCGTCGACGATGAGCTGCAGGCCGAGGCGCAGGAAGGGGCTGCGGATCCCGGCCACGCGCGTCTCCGCCTCGTGCACCTGGCTGCGCTGATAGAGGCGCGCGAACTCGACCAGTTCGGCGATGTCCGGCTTGATCTCGGTCTCTTCGCGGAAGATGTTGAGGAACGCGGCGAACGCCCCGGTCAGCTCCGACGTGCGGAACGCCAGCATGGCCGCCACGGCGATGCCGCCGCCCACGATCACCGCCCCTTCCGGGTTCCACAGCGCCTGCGCCCCGTGCCCGAAGGCGATGTAGGCGAACAGCGCGATCGAGCCGGCGATGCCCAGCACCGTCGAAACCATCATGCCGGACGCCTTTGCCGCCGCTTTCGCCATGGCCCGCCTCCGTTACGCGCCGCGACCGAACAGGCGGGCGATCCGGCCGGGCCTGGGAGCGGCCGCCTCCACCTCTTCGGCGGTCGGTGCGGCGCCCGGCGCGGCGGCTTCCCCACCCCCCTCCGAACGGCGGCGGGCGGGTGGGGGCGGTTCCGCCG
>DASWVP010000620.1:0-6145 GCA_036401175.1 Azospirillum sp.
GGTGCACAACCTGCGCGACTTCCGGCCGGGCGCCGACACGGCGGCGCCGTGGGCGCACGGTTTCGCCGGCTGGCTCGACGAGACGCTGGCCGCCGCCGACGGCGCGGCCATCGCCGACTGGCAGACCGCCAGCCCGGACGCCCGCGTCGCCCACCCGACGGACGAGCATTTCCTGCCGCTGCCGGTGGCGGTCGGCGCCGCCGGCGAGGGGTTCCGCACGGAGCGGCTGCACGCCGGCTTCGAGCACGGCAGCATCGGCATGCACGCCTATGCGTTTCATCCCCGGACGACGGCCTGACCCGCGACTTGCCTGTTTGCGTGGGAACCGCCGCACTGTACAATCCGCGCCGCCGCCACCGGAGCTTGTGACAAATGCCGGCCCTTAACGGGTCGGCAGCACATGGCGCGGGAACCTGGGGGCACGAACGACGCGCGTACGGGAGTTGGCGTGAAGCGGTACGGTCCCCTGGCCCGGCTCGGCGAGCTGAAGGTCGCGACTCGGATTTCCGTCGGCTTCGGAATCGCGCTCGCCCTCGTCCTGGCGCTGGCGCTGGCCGGGGTGCTGGCGCTGTCCGGCGTCAGCCGCAACGTCGGCAGCTTTTCCGCCACCACCGACGTGTCGCAGACGGCCGCCGACGCCGACATCATCCTGCGCGACCTCGAAGCCTCCGTGCGCGACGTGCTGGTCTTCGGCGACGCCGACAGTCTGGCCGAGTCCGAGCGGCGGCACGCCGCCGTGGCCGAGCGGCTGGACGCGCTGGCCAAGGTGGCCGCCAGCGAGGCCGACCGCGCGGCGGCCAGCGAAGCGCGGATGGCACTGGATGGCTTCTGGACCGGATACCGGGACGTGGTGGCGCTGCGCGGCGACCGGGCGCGGCTGATCGGCTCCGTGCTCGACCCGATGGTCGAGCAGGTGCGCGTCCGCTTCGCCAAGCTGAAGGATTCCGGCGGCGTCGACTCGGCGTCGCTGGCCGCCGACGCGGCGATCAGCGTGATGATGATGCGCGACCACCTCGCCCGTTACGTCGAGCGCCGCGACCCCAAGGACGCCGAGCGCATGCGCGCCGAGCTGGAGGCCGCGCGCACCCGCCTGTCGGAACTGACCCGGTACCTGTGGGTGCAGGGCACGCGGCAGGTCATCAGCGAGCTGGACAGCCTGCTGGGCAGCCTCGCCGGCGTGCTCGACCGCATCGAGGAAGTCGCCGGCGACGAGGACCGCATGCGCGCCGAGGCGCTGGAGCCGAACGCCGCCACCGTCGCGCTGCGCACCGCCGAGATCCGCCAGCGCAACGACGCCGCCGCCGAGGCGCTGCGCCGGCAACTGGCCGAGCGCACCGCGTTCTGGGTGAAGCTCACGCTGTGGGTGGGGGGGCTGGTGCTGGTGCTGGGCGGGTTGACGACCTGGATGGTGGCGCGCAGCGTCGCCCGGCCCATGGGGGCGGTCACCGAGGCGGTGTCGGCGCTGGCCGAGGGCCGGACCGACCGCGTCACCCTGCCGGCCGTCACCGGCGACGACGAGATCGCCCGCATGGCCCGCGCCGTCGAGACGCTGCGCGCCAACGCCGACGAGATCGCCCAGCTGAAGCGCGAGGCCGCCGAAACGCAGGACCAGCTTCGCCAGGAAAAGGCGCGCGCCGAGGCCGAGAATCAGGCGAAGTCCGACTTCCTGGTCAACATGGGGCACGAGTTGCACGGGCCGCTGAACGCCATCGTGCACGCCAGCCAGTCGCTGATGGGCGAGCTGCACCGCATGGGCGCCGGCGACCTGTCCACCGAGGCCGAGCGGATCCAGTGGTCGGGCGAGCAGCTCGTCGGCCTTGTGGACGCCATTCTCGACTACGCGCGGATCGAGGCCGGCGGCATGGACGTCTGCCTGCAGGACTTCGACGTCGCCCGCCTGATCGCCGAGGTGCGCGAGCGCACCTACCCCGCCGCCGACCTCAACGGCAACAGCCTGACGGTGACCGGTGCGCCGGCCCTCGGCGGCATGCATTCCGATTTCGTCAAGGTGCGGCAGGTGCTGCTCAACCTGCTCGACAACGCCTGCAAGTTCACCATCGGCGGCGACGTCACGCTGACCGCTGAGCGGCAGGACCGCGACGGCCGGGCGTGGCTGCGCTTCGTGGTGGCGGACACGGGTCCCGGCTTTCCCGCCGGTCAGGTCGGCCGCCTGTTCCGCCCCTTCGTCCAGGGCGCCGACGGCGCCGGCAAGGGCAAGACGCCGGGCGCGGGGCTGGGCCTGACGCTGGTCGGCCACTACGTCGCCATGCTGGGCGGCGACATCGAGGTGGCGAGCGAATCGGGCAACGGCACGCGCATCGCACTGATGCTGCCCGCCGTCTACGAGGCGCCGGCCGAGGACCGCCCGCTGCTCACCGAAGCCACCCCCGGCGACGCCCCGCCCCGCGCGCTGCTGACCGTCGCCGACGTCGGCGCCCTGCCGCAGGCGTCGTGAGTACCGGTTGCCTGTGAGCGACCGCAGTGAAGACGGGATTTGGGACACGGATGCACACGGATAGAGAATAAATCTTCATAGCACTCATCTGTGTCTATCTGTGTTCATCTGCGCCAAAGAATCCAGCTTTCCCGCACACAGCCTCAGTGGCAGGTTGTGTTTTTTGACACAGATAGACACAGATGGACGGGATTAAGATTGATCCGTGTTCATCCGTTTCAGGCGCAGCCGGCATCCGTGTGCATCCGTGTCTCCAGTTCTTCCCGGTGCGCGGGCTGACGATGCCGACGCTGTCGCTTCGCCGCCGGTTCCCGCCTATATTCATACCGATCTGGCATTTGCCGTGAGGCGCCCATGTCCGAGCTGGCCTGGAAGCGGATGTCCCTCGACGAGTTCCTTGTCTGGGATGACGGGACGGATACGCGCTATGAGCTGATCGACGGCGTGCCCGTCGCCATGGTGCCGACGTTCAGCGCCCACCAGATCATCGTCGGCAACGCGACCCGACACATCGGCAACGCGCTCGACCGGCGCCCGCCCTGCCGCGTGCAGCCCGAGGCCTGCATCCTCAAGCCCAGGAGCTTCCGCAACTACTTCCAGGCGGACCTCGCGGTGACCTGCAGCCCGCATGCGCACGGGCAGTACGCCATCCCCAACCCACTGCTGATCGTCGAGGTCCTGTCGCGATCCACGGAGGACCACGACCGCAAGGTCAAGCTGCCGGTCTACCGCACCATCGACAGCGTGCGGGAGATCGTGCTGCTCGACTCGGAGCGGGTCCTCTGCGAGGTGCACCGGCGGCTCGACGGCACGCGCTGGGAACTGGAACTGCTGACCGAGCCGGACGCGACGCTGCGCCTCACCGGCAATGGATTCGAGTCGCCGTTGGCCGCGCTCTACGCCAACGTCGACCTGGGATCGGCTTCCACCATTGCGCCGGACGCGCCGAACCTCTAAACAGGCGCTGCCAGACGGCTGGATGGCTGCCTTCGGCTCACGCCGGGGGAGGAAAGTCCGGGCTCCACGGAAACACGGTGCCGGTTAACGGCCGGCGGGGGCGACCCCAGGGAAAGTGCCACAGAAAGCAAACCGCCAGCGCTTCGGCGCTGGTAAGGGTGAAAGGGTGCGGTAAGAGCGCACCGCGCCCCCGGTAACGGGGGCGGCACGGTAAACCCCACCGGGAGCAAGACCGAATAGGGGCGGCCGGACCCGGCGTCCTTTGGGATGTCGTGGGTCAGGCGTGTTTTCGCGCCGTCGCCCGGGTTGGTTGCGTGAGGCGTCCGGCAACGGGCGCCCCAGATGAATGGCCATCCACCGGGGCTCGCCCCGGGGACAGAACCCGGCTTACAGGCCGTCTGGCGTTTCCCACAAATTTATCCACAGGCCAAACCCTGAAATGACGCGGGATTGCCCCCTTCCACGGGGGCGTTGTCCCATGCTATCCCATGCCCGACCACGCCGGAGCCGCAGGGGACATACGCCCAACGGCAGTGCTGATTCGGCATACGCGAGTGTTACTCCGCCTGAATCAAGGGCATATTTTAGGCACATACGCGGAACTTTCCGCAACGAAGTTATCCACAGACCGTTCGACCCCCCTAAATGTTGTAGGTATTCACCATTCCAAGCCACATGCTTGGAAGGGAGTAGCGCGTTCTGCGAAAACTCTTGACACGCACATCCTATTATTACTGGAAGCGTTGACGCCCATCACGTCCCATGATATCCCATGAGAACCCAATACACAGGGGGATCCCGTCCATTTTGGCCCAGGTTGGGGCAGGGCGGTTCGGCGGGGGCAATGAGGCAGCAGCAGACCATGCCGCCTTGACGGATACGCGGGGGATCGAAAGAGCGGATGGCCGTTTTCCTGTCCACATACACCAACAAGGTTGACAGGAAGGGACGCGTCTCCATCCCGGCGCAGTTCAGGCAGTCGCTTGCCAAGACCTCGGCGCCCGGCACCGTGTACCTGTGGCCGTCGCTGAACCATCAGGCCTTGGAAGGCGCCGACCAGGACTATCTCGACGTGCTGTCCGAAAGCCTGGAATCTCCGGATCTCGACGCCGACGAGCGCGACATGATCGAAACCTTCATCTTCGGCAAGCTGATCCCGGTCCAACTCGACGGCGAAGGGCGCATCGTGCTGCCGCAGTCGCTGGCCGACTTCGCCGGCATCACCGAGGAGGCCGCGTTCATCGGCCGCCGCAAGACCTTCCAGATCTGGGAGCCGAAGGCGCTGAACGCGCACGAGGCGGCGCTGCGCGACCAGGTCGTGCGCAAGGACATCTCGCTCAGCCAGATCATCGCCAAGGCGTCGCGCGGCGCCGCCGCGCGGGCCGGGGAGGGCGCATGACCGCCACCTCCCCCACCCCGCACATCCCCGTCCTGCTGGCCGAGGTGGTGGCCGCGCTGGCGCCGCGCGACGGCGGCGTCTACATCGACGGCACCTTCGGCCGCGGCGGCTACAGCCGCGCCATCCTGGATGCGGCCGATTGTCGCGTCTGGGGCATCGACCGCGACCCCGAGGCGATCGAACGCGGCCGCGAACTGGCCGCCGCCTACCCCGGCCGCCTCCAGGTGGTCGAGGGCTGCTTCGGCGACATGGACGAGCTGCTGAGCGGGCAGGGCGTGCGGGCGGTGGACGGCGTGGCGCTGGACATCGGCGTCTCCTCCCCGCAGATCGACCAGCCCGAGCGTGGTTTCTCCTTTCGCTTCGACGGCCCGCTCGACATGCGGATGGGACGGCATGGGCCGACCGCCGCGGACGTGGTCAACGGGGCCCCGGAAGCCGAGCTGGCCGACATCCTGTTCCACTACGGCGAGGAGCGTATGGCGCGCCGCGTGGCGAAGGCCATCGTCGCCGCGCGCAAGGACGCCCCCATCACCCGCACCGCGCAGCTGGCCGACATCGTGCGGTCCGTCGTGCCGAAGAGCGGCGACGGCATCGACCCGGCGACCCGCACCTTCCAGGGCCTGCGCATCCACGTGAACGACGAGCTGGGCGAGCTGAAGCGCGGCCTGTCCGCGGCGGAGCGCCTGCTGGCGCCCGGCGGCCGGCTCGCCGTCGTCGCCTTCCATTCGCTGGAGGACCGCGAGGTCAAGGCGTTCCTCAAGGAGCGGTCGTCGCCGCCCCCTGCCCCGTCGCGGCACGCGCCGCCGATGGCCGGGACCGACCGGCGGCCGTCCTTCCGGCTGATCCACAAGAAGCCCGTCGCGCCCGGCGCGGCCGAGGCCATGGCAAACCCCCGCGCGCGCTCTGCCCGGCTGCGCGCGGCTGAACGCACCGAGGCGCCGGCATTCCCGGTCCCCGGAAAGGAGGCGGCATGAAAGGCAAATCCGCGCTGTTCTGGCTCGGCCTGGCCGGCGCCGCCGGGGCCGTCCTGTTCCAGACCAGCTACGAGGTCCAGGACCTGGAGGAGACGCTCGCCTCGGTCAACCGCAGCATCGTCGCCGAGCAGGAGGCGATCCAGGTGCTGAAGGCCGAGTGGAGCTACCTCAACGACCCGACGCGGCTGGAAACGCTGGCGCGCACGCACCTTGCCCTGCGCCCGACCGACGCCCGCCAGTTCCTCGCGTCCATCGACGCCATCCCCATGCGTCCCGTGGTCCCCGACGCCGCCCCGGCGCCGCTGCCGCCGATGGCCGGCCTGCAGGCGCCGTCCGCCAAGGCCGCCTCCCCTGCCCCGC